>JAEEWS010000006.1 GCA_016287765.1 Lachnospiraceae bacterium | reverse complement strand
TGCCTGCTTACCCGACTGCCCGTACATGAAAGCCTCGGAGTAGCCCGCTACACCTGCGTTTTCACGCACGAGCATTCGAGCAAGCATTCTGCGCATTAGTCCATTTATTTTAAAACCGCTGTACTAGATAATGTACACACTTTTAACGGATACTGTCAAGAAAAAACCATTTTTATCCTTTTTTTTAGAAAAGCATTGACATTCCATCTGATGGAAGGTGTAATAAAGGAGGAGTAAGAATACATTTTCATAATGTATACAAATAAAAAGTAAGGGAGAATATCATGACACAGACAGTAAACATTGTTTCAATTATCGGTATGGCTTTTTCTTTGTTGATCTCCGTAGGCCTTCCTTTTGTATTAATGGCTTTGACCAAAAGGAAAATGAAGGCGAAGATCCTTCCTTTTTGGATAGGTGTCGGAACGTTTTTGTTTTTTGCTCTGATTCTTGAGAAAACAATATTCAATTATATTATCATCTCAACCGTAGGGCTTGAAAAACTCACATCCAATCTTTGGATCTATGCTCTTTTCGGAGGACTGGAAGCAGGCATTTTCGAAGAAGTGGGAAGATATATTTCCATGAAGTTTCTTATGAAAAAGGACCTGAATAAAGAAAACTCGATCATGTTCGGTATCGGACACGGAGGTGTGGAGGCCATTATTATCATGGGCTTTTCAATGATCTCCAACCTGATCGCAGCATTGATGATAAATAGCGGCACCTATGATGCGACGCTTCAGCTTCTGGATCCGGCCACAAGAGCTCAGACACTGGCTCAGATATCCGCTTTATGGACTACAGCCCCCGGGTTATTCTTCTTAGGCGGAGTTGAAAGGGGTTGTGCGATCACCTGTCACATTTGTTTTTCTTATTTGGTTTACAGATCCTTAAAAGACAGAAAGCCCCTTCTTCTTTTGGCGGCTATAGGACTTCATTGCTTTATGGATGCGGGGATCGTGCTTTTGGCAAGTACGGTTTCAGAAATAACCACCGAGATCGCTCTTGTGATCTTCACGTTAGTTTTGGGATTTTTCAGCCTCAGATCCTATAAAAATGAAAATGATTCTCAAATTGGTTGACAAATAAAAAACATTATATTATAATCGGGAACCGTTCGTGAAACTAAGAACGGTTCTCATTTTTGTTATACGATCGAAGGGCAGGAGAGTGTAGGCTTCCGACAGGGGAGAAATGGAGAAAGATATGAATTCACGTCCTAAATACAAGACAAAGCAAAAAGAGGTTTTGACCGAGTATTTTTCAAAACTTCCGGGGGTGCACATTACAGCCAACGATGTTTGTGAGTATTTTAAGAAAACAGGAAATCCCATCGCTCAGGCCACGGTATACAGGCAGCTTGAAAACCTTGTGGATGAGGGGGTTCTAAATAAGTATATACTTGATGCCAACAGTCCCGCATGTTTTGAATATACGGGTGAGGGCATTCGTTCCGAGAAAGAAACATGCTTTCATTGCAAATGCGAGAAATGTGGTAAATTGATACATCTTCATTGTGAAGAATTAAATGAATTGCAAAAGCATCTTATGGGTGAGCATAAATTCAGGTTAGATCCGCTGAGAACAGTTTTTTACGGTCTGTGTGATGGCTGTTGTGAAGCAGATAATGCTATATGTAAATGATCTTTTATCTATCGGAAAGCAGGAAAGAATGGCAAAAAATAATTCTTTAAAAACATACAGGGCCTTAGGAGGCATTATGAGCGCCATAATGCTTGTTCTTATGCTGCTTTCCCTTTTCTTTATCGCTGCTGAGGCCGGCCATGATTGCCATGGCGAAGACTGCCATATATGTGAAGGCATCGAGCAATGCAGAAAAACTGTCCGCAGAGTGGGTGAAACCACGGTCAGATTCTTTGCGGTAACATTGCCCTTGATGATCCTGGCATATGTTTTGCCGACCTTTGAACGCAAGTTTTTCGGAAAATCTCTTGTATCCCAAAAGGTAAGAATGAATGATTGAGACCTCTTGTGAAGGGCAGCAGTCCGTGGGCTTTTTATGCCCCGAAATCCCTTTATAAAGTAAAGAAAAACATTGGAGGCTATGAAATGATAATAAAGAAGATAATAACAGTTCTTACTGTTTTGGTTCTGGTACTTGGCGGAGTTACCGCATGCGGAACAAAGAATTCAAATAAAGATAATGGAGATAAGATTCAGATAGTAACAACCATTTTCCCTGAATATGACTGGGTTAAGAACGTGCTGGGGGATAAGGCGGATAATGCTGAAGTTACAATGCTTCTTGATAAGGGTGTTGATCTTCACAGCTATCAGCCCACAGCAGCTGACATCCTTAAGATCTCCACCTGCGATCTTTTCATTTATGTCGGCGGCGAGTCCGACGAATGGGTGGATGACGCACTTAAAGAGGCTGTAAACAAGGATATGGTAGTCATAGATCTTCTCGATACTCTTGGAGATTCTGTTAAGGAAGAAGAGGTTGTAGAAGGCATGGAACATGACCATGACCATGATCATGAGCATGAAGAGGATGAGGATCACGATCATGAGCATCATCATGAGGAAGGCGAAGTAGAATACGATGAGCATGTATGGCTTTCTTTAAGAAGTGCTTCCGTTATTGTTGACGAGATCGCAGATTCCCTTTCTAAGATCGACAGCAAAAACGCCGACGCTTATAAGAAGAATGCATCATCTTATAAGGAAAAGCTCAATGCACTTGATAAGAAGTTTACTTCCGCAGTGGCAGCGGGAAAGGTTAAGACCGTCCTTTTCGGAGACCGTTTCCCTTTCCGTTATTTTACGGATGATTACGGTCTTTCCTATTATGCGGCTTTTGTAGGATGTTCCGCTGAGACCGAAGCCAGCTTTGAAACCATTACATTCCTTGCACAGAAGGTTGATGAGCTTTCGCTTAAGGCTGTGCTCACCATTGAAGGCAAGGATCACAAGATAGCAGAAACAATTGTAAATAATACAAAGAGCAAAAACCAAAAGATATTAACACTTGATTCCATGCAGTCCACCACATCCGATGATGTTAAAAAGGGGACCACCTATCTTTCGATCATGGAAGGCAATCTTGAGGTTATAAAGGAAGCTTTGAAGTAGGAGGAATCACCATGGCCCTGATCACTGTCCGGGATCTGTCTCTCGGTTATGAAGGAAGAGCAATAGTAGAAAAACTGAATTTCACCGTCAATTCCGGTGATTATCTTTGTGTGGTGGGAGAAAACGGCTCCGGAAAATCCACCTTGATGAAAACTTTACTCAATCTTCAGCCACCCATCTCGGGCAGTATAACCATCGGTGACGGGCTTAAAAAGAACGAGATCGGTTATCTGCCGCAGCAGACTGTGGTACAGAAGGATTTCCCGGCAGCGGTAAAAGAGATAGTGCTTTCGGGCTGTCAGGCAAGATGCGGGATCAGGCCCTTTTATAATAAGATTGAGAAGGAACTGGCAGAAGAGAACATGAAAAGAATGGGGATCTTCGAACTCCGTAACCGCTGTTACCGGGATCTGTCGGGAGGACAGCAGCAGAGAGTGCTGCTTGCCAGAGCCCTGTGTGCCACCAGAAAGATACTGCTTTTGGATGAGCCTGTTTCGGGACTTGATCCGAAGGTGACCATAGAAATGTACAGCCTTATAGAAAAGCTGAACCGGGAGGGGATCACCATCATAATGATCTCCCATGATATAGGTGCGGCGGTCAGATGGGCGGATCATATACTTCACATCGGTTCCTCACTGTTTTTCGGAACCAAGGAGGATTATCTGAAAAGTGAAGCGGGAAAGCTGTTTATCCTGCAGCAGAAAGGAGAAGAAGGACATGATCGATAAACTGTTTATGTATCTGCAGTATCCCTTTGTAAGATATGCAGTTATTGTCGGAATACTTATAGCGCTCTGTTCTTCTCTTTTGGGAGTAACGCTGGTGCTTAAACGTTTTTCCTATATCGGAGACGGGCTTTCGCATGTGGCTTTCGGAGCTATGGCAATTGCTACCGTGATAAACGTTACCGATGAAATGCTCCTTGTACTTCCCATCACCGTGATCAGTGCTGTTCTTTTACTCAGGACAGGACAGAATTCGAAGATAAAGGGAGATGCGGCCATTGCCATGATCTCTGTGGCAGCTCTTGCTTTCGGTTATCTCCTTATGAACATTTTTTCCACCTCCTCCAATCTTACCGGAGATGTGTGCAGCACGCTTTTCGGATCCACCTCCATACTCACCCTTACCGGGGGAGAGGTGGCGCTTTGCGTAGTGCTTTCCATAGTGGTTGTGGCCATATTCATAGTTTTTTACAACAAGATCTTTGCTGTCACCTTTGATGAGAATTTTTCAAGGGCGTCGGGTGTGAGAGCGGATGCCTACAATCTGATGATAGCTGTGGTGATAGCGGTGATAATAGTGCTTGCCATGAATCTTGTGGGATCGCTTCTCATATCTGCATTGGTGATCTTCCCGGCTATCTCGGCCATGAGGATCTTCCGTAACTTTAAAAGTGTTACCGTCTTTTCGGCAATAATCTCAGTTGTGTGTGCGGCTTTGGGGCTTTTTATATCCATACTTGCCGGAACGCCTGTGGGATCGACCATTGTAGCTGCAGATGCCGTTGCCTTTTTGCTCTGCTGCATAGCAGGCTTTGTAAGGGGAGGGATAGCTAAATGAGAAAGAAACTTATAGGTCTGCTTGTTATAGTATCCATATTGGTGACCGTGGCTTGCGGAAGTGACGGAAGCACCGGCACGGGCAAAAGGAATCTCAATAATACAAAGAGCGTAAACGATGTCCTTAATGCAGGAATGGCTGCAGACGATGCAAAGAATGGGAACTCGGCATCTTCAGAGGATGAAGTGTATTACGATAAGAACACGGGAACAGTGACCGGAAGACAGAGCGGACTTACGGAAAACGCTCCGGATCCGGAAAAAATACCGGATGGTGTGTTGAACGGTGAAGACGGTATCGATATCGATCTTACCAAGCTTTCAGCCACTATGGTCTATTCAGAGGTTTATGATATGATGGTCTATCCCGATAAGTACATCGGAAAGACTGTTAAGATGAACGGTATGCTGAGCACTCTTCATGATGAGGTAAATGATATCTACTATTTTGCATGTATCATAACGGATGCAACGGCATGCTGTGCCCAGGGTATAGAGTTTGTCGCCACGGACGAATTTAAATATCCGGAAGATTATCCGGAAGAGGGCGGAGACATTACTGTAGTGGGAGTTTTTGACACCTATTGGGAAGGTAATTACATATATTGCACATTGCGAAATGCAAAGATATTATAGAGAAAAAGCCTTTGGGACGAATGTTGCAAAGGCCTTTTTTTTGTGACATAATAGGGAGGATGGGAGGGTAAAACGAAAGAATGAAAGTAGAGGTTATAAAAGTGGAAACGGGATCCGATGAGGGTGCAACCATTCGGGCGACGACCCTTACGGAGAGCGTACAATATGCAAAGGATCTTCTGGAAAACAACTGCAGGAGTCTGGCAGTGGTAAGGGAAAATGAAACCTTTATGGTGAGGACAGACAGGATCTACTACGTGGAGTCCGTTGATAAACGAAGCTATGTTTATACAAAAGAAAACTGTTATGAGACCAAGCTCAGGCTTTATGAAACGGAAGAAGTATTAAATGCTGATTTTTTCAGGTGTTCAAAGGCGCTTATCGTAAATATCAGAAAAATCAAAAGTGTCCGTTCGGAGATGAACGGGCGCATGATAGCGGAGCTTCTTAACGGAGAGGAGATAATCATCTCCAGAAGCTATGTTAAAGATCTAAAAAGAAAGCTGGGGTTGTGATATGAATAAATTAAAACTTGTTTTCAGCCAGACCCTCATGATATCCACTGCAATTTTGTTTGGAATAGGCATACAGGCGGCTTTTGATGCGGCCTTAGGAAATGATGCGGTTATAGAATGGCCATGGTACATTCCCTTTTCCATACTGCTGACGGGATTTTTGTGTTCCCTCCCTTCAGTACTTATCACAGGTTATGAGAATCTTAAAAAAACAGTTATAAGAGTCCGTATCCTGCTTCATATATTAAGTCTGTGGGGCATAGTCAGTATCAGCGGTTATATCTTCGGATGGTATGAGGATCTTGGAAGCTGGGTGGTGGTCTCTGTAATGTATATTTTAATATATTTCTTTGTATGGCTTGGGAGCTGGTGGCTGTACAAAGAGGACGACAAGAAGATCAACGATGCTCTTAATGAGATCAGAGATAAGGAATAATGTCGGTAGATGTCTTAATATGCAACTCAGTCATCAAAAAGTGCAACTCGGTGGAGGGGCACTTTTTTTATTTTGAAACTGTGTTAACATGAGCGTGTCAACAAAAAAGACCCCAAAAGGGGGCGGAAAAAACAGCAGATAAGAAGGGAACAGAAAATGAACGCCATAACAGTTAAAGGACTTACAAAAAATTACAAAAACGTAAAAGCGGTGAACGATCTTTCCTTTGAGGTAAAAGAAGGTGAACTCTTTGCCTATCTCGGAGAAAACGGAGCGGGAAAATCCACTACCATAAATATCTTAAGTACTATCCTGGAAAAAACTTCCGGAGAGGTAAGGATTTTCGATCATGTTCTGGGAAAGGATGATGATGAGATCAGAAGCAGCATAGGCATAGTTTTTCAGGGCTCGGTACTGGATGAGGATCTGACGGTAAAGGAAAACCTTTTTACCAGAGGCGCTTATTACGGGCTGGATAAAGCAGAGATCAAAAAGAGGCTGGCGCCTTTTAAGGATAAGTTCGAGCTTGATGAGATCATGAACAGAAGATACGGACAGCTTTCGGGAGGACAGAGAAGAAGAGTGGATATAATAAGAGCTCTTTTAAATAAACCGAGGATCCTTTTCCTGGACGAACCCACCACCGGGCTTGATCCCAAATCCAGAAAAATAGTCTGGGATCATATAGATTATTTAAGGCGGGAAAAGAAAATGACCATCTTTCTTACCACTCACTATATGGAAGAAACGAAGGATGCGGACAGTGTGGTGATAATAGACAAGGGAAAGCTTCTGGTACAGGACACACCTTCAAATCTTAAGAGCAGATATGCGAGTTCCAGACTTGTATGGTATACAAAAGAAAGTCCCGTATCGGACAAGATACTTAACGGCATGGAGTATACATATGACTCGGACCATTACAATATTAAGTTCAAAGATAATATTACCGGCTTTTTATACGAACATAAGGATGAGATAAAAGATTATGAAGTCATAAAAGGGAGCATGGATGATGTGTTCTTAAATCTCACAGGAAGGACGATGGAAGAAAAATGATAAAATTTATGGGATTAACAAAAAGAAACCTTTTTATATTTTTTAAAAACAAACAGTCTGTGCTGTTTTCAATGATGACCTCCATCATAGTCTTCGGCCTCTATCTGTTGTTTATAAAGGGAACGTATACAGATGCTCTTGACTCGGTGGTGAATGCAAATCCGGGGCTTAAAAGTCTGATAACGGACAATGACATCAGTGCCTATGCCAATCTTGTAATGCTGGTGGGCGTGTTGGGGTCTGCCATGATCACCGTGCCTTTTTACTGCCTGACCACAGTGGTAAGGGACAGAGAGAAAAAGGTGGACTATGATATATCCGCAACTCCTGTTAAGAGATGGCAGATCGTATTGTCCTATTTTCTTGCTTCGGCTGTATCATCTGTGATAATGACGGGCATTATTCTTACTGCGGGATTATTCATCTTAAAAGCCTCCGGCGGTCTTTACATTACCGGAAAGAGTCTGATGGCAGCCTATGGAACAGTGGTCCTGGGTTCACTTTCGGGAACAGCATTTTTCATGGTTATCGTATTGCTCTTTAAGAATTCCTCATCCCTGGGAGCCTTTTTCGGTATTCTTTCCGCAGCAGCGGGCTTTGTAATAGGGGCCTACATACCTGTTTCCCAGTTCTCGGAAAGCATACGTACTCTCTGCAACCTCTTCCCCGGATCTCATGTTACCACGCTTATAAGAAATGCACTTTTAAACGATGTGCTGGATAAGATGGACAGACAGATCGGAGGACTTGACAAGGGCATGTTCGTGGGAACGATAAAGGATCTGTTTTCCTTTAAAGCGTCAATGTTCGGACAGGAGCTGGACATTAACCGGATGATCCTTTATGTACTGGGCTGCTTTTGCCTGTGCATATGCCTGATGATCTTTGTTTATAACAAAACTTACAAAAGAAAATAATTGATAAATTGTTATCAAATTTTTTGTTGTGTTTTTCCGCGTCTGTGTTATACTTTATTCTCGGTAGTCGCAGGGACAGTTCGGTCTGTGCGGCAGTATAAAGTAAAACTCGAAAGGAGCAATTACAAATGATGAAATTGGTTTTGGTCAGACACGGTGAAAGCGAATGGAATAAGCTGAACCTTTTTACCGGCTGGATGGATGTTGATCTCAGTGAAAAAGGACATGAGGAAGCTAAGGCTGCCGGCAGACTCTTAAAGGCTGAGGGCTATGATTTCGATATCTGCTACACTTCCTATCTTAAGAGAGCTATTCATACATTAAACCACATTCTGGACGAGATGGATCGTAACTGGCTTCCCGTTGTTAAGTCATGGAAGCTGAACGAGCGTCACTACGGAGCACTTCAGGGACTTAACAAGTCCGAGACAGCTGAGAAGTACGGTGAGGATCAGGTTAAGATCTGGAGAAGATCTTTCAACATCAAGCCCCCTGTACTTGATGAGAACGATGAGCGTTCCGCAAAGAAGAATCCTATGTACAGAGACGTTGACAGAGCTCTTATTCCTGACAACGAGAGCCTTGAGACCACTATTGAGAGAGCAGTTCCTTTCTTCAATGATGTGATCAAGAAGGACATGGAAGCAGGAAAGAGAGTTATCATCGCTGCTCACGGAAACTCTTTAAGAGCACTTGTTAAGTATTTTGACAACATGAGCGATGATGAGATCATCGGCGTAAACATCCCTACAGGAACTCCTCTTGTATATGAGTTTGATGATAACTTCAAGGTTATCAAGCACTATTACCTTGGCGACCAGGAAGCATTAAAGGCTAAGATGGAAGCAGTTGCAAATCAGGGTAAGAAGCAGTGATCTATTGATCTTTCCGGATCCGCAGTCAGAGACTGCGGATCTTTTTTGCTTTCGGGAGAGGAGAGGCAACAAGGTAGTCTTGACCGTAACAATAAACCGCGCTATAATCCGCACTATGAATATCAGAGATTTTAAAAAGATAAATAAAAACGAATATTACATTGTGGATGTGAGGGATAATACAGCCTTTAATTACGGCAATATCCCGGGAAGTGTGAACATCCCTCTTGCAGACCTTAAAGATAAGATTCCGGACCTTATAAATAAAAAGGTGCTGGTTTATTGTAAGAGAGGAGAAGCAAGTGCCATAGCCGCGGAGGAACTGGCGGCTGAGGGAATAGAGGCGGAATCTCTTGAAGAAGGCTACATGGGCTGGCTCATGAGTGAGATCGATGAGGAAGAAGGGGAAGAACCCAAGCCTTCCGCAAAGGAAATAGAAGAGAGTATCAGAAAGAGATTTCATAAGAGCATATTCTGTAAGTTTACAAAAGCCATAAAGGAGTATGAACTTGTGAAGCCCGGAGACAGTATCTGCATCTGTATTTCCGGCGGCAAAGACTCAATGCTTATGGCAAAGTGCTTTCAGGAACTTAAAAGGCACAATAAGTTTGAATTTGATATAAAATTTCTGATCATGGATCCGGGCTACAGTCCGGAAAACAGGAAGCTTATCGAAAAAAATGCGGAGAGACTGGGAATCCCGGCAGTTTACTATGAGTCCGACATTTTTGATTCCGTCTTTAATGTGGAAAAATCCCCCTGTTATCTCTGCGCAAGAATGAGAAGAGGACATCTTTACAGTAAGGCCAGAGAAATGGGATGTAACAAGATCGCCCTGGGGCATCATTATGATGACGTTATAGAGACCATCCTCATGGGGATGCTTTATGGAGCTCAGGTCCAGACCATGATGCCCAAGCTTCATTCCACTAATTTTGAGGGAATGGAACTCATTCGCCCTCTGTATCTGGTGAGAGAAGATGACATAAAGGCCTGGAGGGATTATAACGGACTTCATTTTATCCAATGCGCCTGCAAGTTTACCGATACCTGCTCCTCCTGCGACTCCGACGGCCAGACCGAGTCCAGTCGTCTGGAAGTTAAAAAGCTGATAAGAGAAATGAAGAAAACCAATCAATATGTGGAAAGCAATATCTTTAACAGCGTGACCAACGTAAATCTGAGCACGGTCATCGCTTATAAGCAGAACGGTGTTGTCCATGATTTTTTGGAAGACTATGACAGGCAATCGGAGTGATCCGGTTGCTTTTTCTTTGCTAAAGGCTTGAAATAATAATTGCAGAATGGTAACATTGTTTTTCGGTGAAATTTAAAACAGTACTGCAGAACAATATTGGAGGAACTATGGGAAAAACGGGTATGGTGTGCGAAGGCGGTGCCATGCGGGGCATTTATACCGCCGGTGTTTTGGATGTTTTAATGAAAAATGATATAAATACCGATATGCTGATGGGAGTTTCAGCCGGCGCGTGTTTCGGCTGTAATTATATATCAGGGCAGATAGGACGTACTATCCGTTATAATGTTACCTACGCTAAGGATCCGAGATATTGTTCTTTCAGATCCCTTTTTAAGACCGGTGATATATACGGATATGAGTTCTGCTACCATGAACTGCCCGAAAAACTGGACCCCTTTGATTTTAAAACTTTCAGAGAGAACAGTAAAGAATTCTATATTGTGGCAACAAGTGTAGAGACAGGAAAGGCAGTTTATCAAAAGCTTGAAAAGATGGATCGGGCTGACATGGAATGGGTGAGAGCCTCCGCTTCCATGCCCATGGTATCCAACACCGTGATCATAGACGGGAAGAAGTATCTTGACGGGGGCATTGCGGATTCGATCCCTGTGGAGGCGGCCATGGATCTTGGTTTTGAGAAAAACATAGTGATACTTACCAGACCGGAAGGCTATCAAAAGAAGCCGGAGGCCCTTTATCCCCTTGAGAAGATAAGATACAGGCACTATCCGGAATTTCTTAACACTCTTGCCCACAGACATGAGGATTACAACAGGGAACTGGAAGTGGTAAAAAGACTTGAACAGGAGGGGAAGGCCTTTGTAATAAGACCCAGTGAGCTCCCATCCGCCGGAAGGATAGAGCATGATCCCAAAAGGATAAATGAAACCTATATGCTGGGAAGAAGGGATGCGGAGGAGGTACTGGAAGGGCTGAAAGCCTTTCTTAAGGATGCATGATATGGATGATAAGATGAAAGTAAGAAGAGCTGAAGCAAAGGATATTCCAAGGATACTCGAACTGCTCATACAGGTAAATCATGTGCATGCGGTGGGAAGACCGGATCTTTTTACCGACGGCAAAAGAAAATATGAGGAAAAGGACCTTAAAAAGATTCTTAAAGATGAGGATCGTCCGGTATTTGTATGCACTAAGGACGATTACCTTATAGGTTACTGCATGGCCGAGATGGTATATGCCAAAAAAGGAAGGAGTGAAGTGCCCAGGACAGACCTTTATATCGACGATCTCTGCGTGGATGAAAAGATCAGGAAAAGCGGCGCCGGGACAGCTCTTTACGAGTATGTAAAGGATTTTGCCAAAGATAGGGGATGTTATTCCATGACACTTCATGTCTGGGATTGTAATCCGGGAGCACGCGCTTTCTATGAAAAAGTGGGCATGAGACCCTATATGACTGCAATGGAGACAATAGTAAATCCAAAATAATTAGGGTGGTATATTTTTAAGTTTTTGTAGCAATTATTTAATAAATTTGT
The DNA here is from genome assembly GCA_016287765.1 of Lachnospiraceae bacterium. The sequence continues at coordinate 77,917 of JAEEWS010000006.1, read as the reverse complement.
TATAATAAAATAGATCACAATTTGGGGTAAGGCTTTTCGGGCCTTGGGGAGTCAAATCTGACAAATGATTCTTATTTCGCATACTATATGATTAGGGAAAACGGAGAAAATATGGCTAAGAAATCAATTTGTTTAAAAACAGAGAGGTTATTCATTATTCCCATGACAGAAGAGGAATTGGAGATTCAGATCAGGGAAGAGAAGGATGAAAACGCAAAAAAAGCTTATTCGGATATGCTTCAAAAATGTGAGGAGGAACCTGAGGATTTCCTTTGGTTTGTCCCTTGGAAGATAATTCTTCAGGAAAATAAAAAAGCTATAGGTGATGCAGCCTTTAAAGGCCCTCAGAATAAGGGCATGGTAGAGATAGGCTTTAGTATCCTGCCCAGTCTTCAGAGGCAGGGATATATGACAGAAGCATTGGGCGCACTGGTAAAGTGGGCCTTTAAACAGAAAGATGTCATCAGTGTGGGGGCAGAAACAGCACCCGGAAACAAACCTTCTCAGAAGGTGCTTGAATACAACGGGTTCACAATGTATGCAAACGGTCAGGACGGACCCAGATATAAGATCATTAAAAACAGATTTTTTCTTTCCCCGTTTATCTTTGCCGGTTTTGTGATAGCAGGTATCCTGGCAGGCATTTTTGTCAAGAGTGTCAGCCCCTATGTTTCTGTAGGTGTGTTTGCGGCTCTTGGTCTTAGCCTTGGTATTGTTGTGGATATTACAGCCGAAAACAGGAGAAAGAGAATTTTAGGATAGAATGAAGCATATAAGAAGGTTTATCTTTAAAACAGCCGGCCGTATTTCGGGAGATGAGCATTTGCGCACCGAAATAGGCCTGTATCCTTCTATTCTTATAAATTTTCTGATGGCATTGATCCAGTTGGCATCCGGCATAACTTATAATTCCGTTTGGTTTTATTCGCTGGCCGGATACTATTTTTTCCTTGGGTTGATCCGTTTTCTCGTGCTGAATTGTGAGGTTTCCACAAAAGAGGCAAGAGATGCCATCACTGAATTTAAAAGATACAGGCTATGCGGTATTTTACTTATACCTATGAATGTTTTGCTGGCAGTGATAGTTTTTCTTATCGTTATAGATGATGAAGGCTTTTCCTACAGCATGACTTATACAGTGGGATTGACAATGATGACCGTCTTCTTTACGGGGGCGGCTGTTACCAATGTTATACGTTACAAAAGATATAACAGCCCTGTGCTCTCGGCAGCCAAAGCCATCAGCCTTGTGGCGGCGTTTGTTTCACTGCTCTCGCTTGAAACTGCTCTTTTTGCGGCAATAGGCGAGACCGAAAATGAACTGGCAAGAAAGATCGTTACATCGATCTCCGGTGTCACAGTTCTTTTGATCATCATGGGTATGGCATTGTACATGATAAAGCATGCGGACTACAGTATAGCGGCATTGGAAGAGGAAAACTGTGACATTTAATCACACTGCAGACAAAAAAGACCTTGATGACAAGGTCTTTTATTTATTTTACCAGCATTCCGTTTTCTTCTTTAAATCCCATTTTTTTGAGGTAGTCAATGTGGATCTCATTACTTCCGTCATAGCATAGCTTTTCGTAACCCAGTTCATGCAGTTTTTCATATACAAAGGAACCAAGTTTACAGTCTCTGTATTGGGGAGTGGAGTAATCCGTGAGTAACAGAAAATCCCTTCCGCTGCTTTTCCCAAGAGTGATCCCGGCCAGGATATCATCATGAAGGGCCAGGAAGACCTTATTGACCTCTGCTTTTCGACCCTCCCGATCCGGAAAGTATCTGTCCATATCCGTTTTGTAACGATCAAGAAAATGAACGGCTGTTGCATCGTCAACCGAAACTTCCAAAAGGGTAAAAGATCTTTCCTTATTTATAAGCTTTATCAAAAACCATATGTTTATGGCTACAAGCGCGGCATTCATTACAGCGGTGGGGTAGGAGCGGATCACCAGGGCATATATGCAGAAGATCAGAGAACCTGCAGTGTTTATGATCCTGAGTTTTATTACCGAACTCATCAAAAGGGATACAACTACCAGCAGTGAGCCGAGATAACCTATGAGTTCCCATATCATTTCGTTTGTCATATGTTTCCTCCAAAACACAGCCCGAGAAAGATTAATTTTTCGGATGCGTCGTTTTCCTTATTTATATAGGCCTCGAATAGCCGATCCTAAGATCGGATCAGACCGGGTTCAATTATTTTAGCACGAACTGAACAAAAGCTCAAGATTTATAAGATGGGCTGATATCATTTATTGACGGCGCTACTTCAAATTTATACTGTATTAAACTGATAATGCGTGACAAAAGCGCATAAACAAAGGATTTTTTTTGGATAAATTTTATTTTTCCCATTTACAAATATGTCACTTTAAATTATAATAGTGCAACCTGAAACGTTTTAGGACATGTTTTTATTGGGATAAATAAAATTGGAAGGACATGTTTGAAGGCATTCGGGAATTACGGGTTGTGAAGGCAATCCGAAAATAGGAGGAAAAAATTGACATGAAGAAAGTTTCAAAAAGACTCTTCTGCGCAGTTCTCACAGTAGCAATGGTTGCTTCTCTGGGCGCTTGCGGTAAGAAAAAAGTTGAAGTCGGCGGAACTACAGAAAAGGCTCCTGAGTACAGCGCTACAGCATTTGATGGCGTTCTTCTCAGCGAAATTGACGGCCTTGATCACGATGCAGCATCCGCTAAGATCTACGACAAGATCCTTGGTGATTTCAAGAAGCTCTATGACGAGGCACTTGAAGCTGAAAACATTTCTGCAAGATATGCTCTTATGGCTGTTGCTGAGGCAAAGCTTATGGAGTCTGCAGTAATGCTTCCCACCACAACAAGAGGCGGTAACTACGCTGTTACAAGAGTGGTTCCCCGTACCGGTGACTATGTTCTCTGGGGTAACGATTCCGACAGATTTCATTCTATTGTAGTCTGCGACAAGATCCTTACAGCAGAAGACAGAGCAGCCGTTAAGGCTCTCTGGTTCGAGAACAGAGGAACAGGTAAGTATACAGAGAAGGCTAAGGCTTATCTCCAGAAGAAGGGTTACACCTTTAAGGATACTTATACAATGACATACAACTCAGATCCTCAGATCTGGGATGCACTTGCTACATCCAGAGCAGCTGACTCGGAAGCTATCGTAAACACCTTCGACGGTCTTTATGAATATGACAACGAGAACGTTCTTCAGCCCGCACTTGCTGAGAGCCACACTGTTTCCGACGACGGTCTTACCTACACCTTCAAGCTCCGTAAGGGCGCTAAGTGGGTTGACTCTCAGGGACGTGAGATCGGTGAAGTTACAGCTGACGACTTCGTAGCAGCTATGCAGCACATGCTTGATGCAGGCGGCGGTCTTGAGTACCTTGTTCAGGGTATCATCAAGGGCGTTAACGAATATGTGGAAGGCACTGTTACAGACTTTTCCAAGGTTGGTGTTAAGGCTGTTGACAACTACACACTTGAGTACACACTTGAAGCTCCCTGCGCATATTTCATGACAATGCTCGGCTATAACATCTTCGCTCCTTTGAACAGAGCTTACTTTGAATCTCAGGGCGGAAAGTTCGGTACAGCTTACGATGCAGGCGCTCCTGATTACAAATATGGCCAGACAAAGGACAACATTGCTTACTGTGGTCCTTACCTTGTATCAAATGCTACAGCTGAAAACACTATCGTTTTCTCGGCTAACCCCAGCTATTGGAATCCCAAGGCTGTAAATGTAAAGACCATCACCTGGCTTTACAATGACGGTTCCGATGCAACAAAGGCTTACAACGACTGCATGAGCGGCGTTATCGACGGCTGCGGTCTTAACAGCGAAGCTCTTAAGCTTGCAAAGAATGACGGAACATTTGATAAGAATGCATATGTATCTGATACAGATGCTACTTCTTACATGGCATTCTTCAACCTTAACAGAGCAGTATTCGCAAACATCAACGACGATACTGCTGTTGTTTCTCCCAAGAACGAGGCAGAGCAGAACAGAACCAAGCAGGCTATGCTTAACAATCACTTCAGAGCAGCTCTTTCCATGTCTCTGGATCGTGCTTCTTATAATGCACAGTCTGTTGGTGAGGAACTTAAGAACAACTCCTTAAGAAACTCCTACACACCTTATAACTTCGTATCTCTTGAAGAAGACGTTGTTATCGGTATCAACGGTAAGAAGACCACCTTCAAGAAGGGTACATACTACGGTGAGATCATGCAGGCTCAGATCGATGCGGATAAGTTTGCTATCCAGGTTTACAATCCTCAGGCTGACGGCGGCAACGGTGCAGGCGACGGATATGACGGATGGTTCAATCCTGCAGGCGCTGTAGCTGAACTTGAGAAGGCTATCGAGCAGCTCAAGAATCAGGGTATTGAGATCAGCACCAGCAAGCCTATCTATATCGACTATCCTTGCTATCTCGCAAGCACAACAAGAGCAGCAATGGCTAACGTTGTTAAGCAGTCCATCGAAGCAGCACTTCAGGGCAAGGTAATCGTTAACATTATCGATACCCAGACAACAGCTAACTGGTATTACTCCGGATACTACACAGATTACGGTTACGAAGCTAACTATGATATTTACGATGTTTCCGGTTGGGGACCTGACTACGGTGATCCTCAGACCTACCTTGATACTTTCCTTCCTGATTTCGCAGGATACATGGTAAAGTGCATCGGTATTTTCTAAAATTTACTGAGCAATAAATATATAGAATTTTACGCACAAGGAGATGGGCATTCATCGCCTGTCCCCTTGTGTATTTTTATGAGTGGACAATCATGACAAAATATCTGTTAAATCGAATATTACGTGGAATCGCCTCTATCATTGTGGTTATAGGAATTGTAATGCTTCTTGTATATAACCTTATGGACCGCAACCAGATCTTTTCGGGAGATTCCGTTTACTCTCACAAGTCAAATAACCAGAAGACCACCTATAAGTATCAGAAATGGGAGGAATACGGTTATCTTGATTATGTGACATATACAGAATGGCTTACCATGCTTGTTGATGAGGGCTCTCTTACAGAGGAGAAGCGTGAGACTGTTGCTCCCTTCGGAAGGAAAGCTTCCAACGACAGTGCGGAAGTAGCCGAATATGTGGCCAGATTCACCGAGTACTATGAGGACAAGGGCTATACGGTGATAAGAATGGATGCTGTGATGCAGGGGAAGAACAAGGTTCAAAACGGCGGTCAACAGCAGCTTTTTGCGTATAGAGATATTCCTCTTATCAAGCGTATGCTCGGCTATTTTGGCGACTTGTTTGAAGTTGACAATATACATGACGTAAAAGAGGATATAGGCGAAAGAGGCATTAAATTCATTCTTCGCGATCCCGTATACAACGGAAAGATAGCACCCGCCATTATGGCTAACGGCACTACTCACAAGTATCTGCTTTATATTGATTCACGTTTCCCTTTTGTACATCAGAACCTCTTTACCATTAATCTCGGTAAGTCCTACAGTGTAAATCAGGGAATAGATGTTTTCATTACAATGACTCAATCCCAAGGATCATTTGTAAAGAAAAACGTTACCTACCCTTCGGGAATAGTTGAATACAGTGCGGATGACCTCCACTCCGCTACCTATGTTGCCGGATCTTTAGAGATCAGCAAAACCATGTATTCTACTTCTTATTTTGTTGATGACTATACAAATGTGATCACCTATAAGAACAATATGTCCAAAATGGGCTTCTCATTCGTTATCGGTATCATCGCTTCACTTATTGCCTATTTTGTAGGTATTCCTTTGGGAATACTTATGGCACGTAAAAAGGATAAGTTCTGGGATAAGCTTGGAACGGTTTACATCATCTTTGTTATTGCTGTTCCTTCCCTTGCGCTTATCTTCATGGTCAAGGGTCTTGGCGGAAAGCTGGGACTTCCCACCACCTTCCTCATGGATCAGGGCAGCTGGCTCATGTATGTTCTTCCCATCGTAGCACTTTCACTTCCCGCTATCGGCGTGAGAATGAAATGGATGAGAAGGTTCATGATCGACCAGACAAGCTCCGATTATGTTAAGTTTGCCAGATCGGGAGGACTTACCGAAAGGGAGATCTTCTCCAAGCATATTATGAAAAACGCCATTATTCCTATCGTTCACGGAATTCCGGGTACCATTCTGGGGGCTATGGCCGGTGCATTTTATACAGAAAAGGTTTTTGTAGTTCCCGGCATGGGTAACCTCATGATCAAGGCCATCGGTGTTTACGACAACGGAGTTATCATAGGTGTCGCACTGTTCTATGCTGTGATCTCGGTTTTATCCCTGATCCTCGGCGATATTTTAATGGCAGTTGTAGATCCCAGAATTTCATTCTCTTCAAAGGCAAGGTGATGACATGAAAAAGAATACAGAATACAATTTATCAGCCACCGGCCTTTCCAATGAAGAATTGTTTTCGATGGTTGATCGTAACGAATTGGAGTCCGAGAAGATCACGGCTCCCCGTTATTCCTATTGGCGCTCTGTTTTCAGAGTGTTCTTTAACAACCGGTTGAACGTATTTATACTTTCACTTTTGGGCTTTGTTATTCTTATGGCCTATGTTTATCCGGCTATTTTTGATTTCGATCAATATGCCAACGTTCTGGATCCCACCTCTAAGCACCTGACACCTACCGCGGCATTTGAAAGATTTGGATTCTCCATCCACTGGCTGTTTGGTGCCGGCAAATCCGGAGAACCCACCTTCGATGCCATCTGGTTTGGTTCAAGAGTATCCATATCTCTGGCTCTTGTGTGCGCAGGCATCAACATGTCTGTCGGCGTAATAGTCGGTGCCATCTGGGGCTTCTCCAAAAAAGTCGATGCTGTCATGAACGAAGTGATGAACATTGTCGGAAACATTCCCGGAACCCTTTTCCTCGCCGTTATGGTCATGATCCTGAAGGCAAATTTCTGGACCCTGGTTTTTGCTCTTACCATCACAAACTGGATCTTTGTAGCCTATGCTATAAGGACTCAGGTAGTCATCATCCGCGACAGAGAATACAATCTTGCATCCAAATGTCTCGGAACATCTACCTTTAAGATCACAATGAAGAATATACTTCCCTTCATGACATCCTACATTGTTACGTTACTTGCTTCCGAGATCCCTTCATATATCAATGCCGAGATCTTTATCAGTATCATCGGACTCGGTATTAAGGATATCACCCTGGGCCGTCTCCTTTATGAAGCAGAAAACGCAATGATGGTTAAGGGTTGGGGCTGGGAATTCTGGTCTCCCGTATTCGTAGCAGCCATCATTTCGGTTGTACTTTATGTAGCGGGTCAGAACCTCGGCGATGCATCCGATCCCAGAACACACATGTAAAAAGAGGCACAAAATGGCAAATAAGAAAACATTGTTATCAATTGAAGACCTGGATGTCAAATTTAAAGTGCGCGGAAGGATCCTTACTGCCATCCGCGGCATTTCCCTTGACATCTATGAGGGTGAGTCCATTGCCATCGTAGGTGAGTCCGGATCCGGTAAATCGGTTTTCACAAAGACCTTTGCGGGAATGCTTGACAGCAACGGTTTCATTGATAACGGAAAGATAATCTTTAATGATGAAGAGCTGGCAGACACCAGAGTAAAGCTGGATGGTGTTGCAGTCAGAAAGATCCGTTCCTTAAAAGATAAGCTTGACAAGTTGTCTAAGTTTGAGTTGGGCGGTAATACAAAGAAGCAGATCAACATCATCGAGAAGAAAAAAGAAGAAGCACTTGTGGGAAATGATGACGATCTTGAACGCGTTAACATTGAACTTAAAGCGCTTAATGATGAAAAAGTGGATCTTGAAAACGAGAAGCAGATCCTTGATCGTAAGAAGGACAAGGGCAGGATCGCAGAGATCAATGAACGTGTTTCCGAGATCGTAAAAATGGAGAAGGAAAAGCAGACCTTCTTAAAAGAGTATGCCAAAAAGATGATCAAGGTGTCTGTTAAGGACCTTCCGGAAGAGAAGGAATATGACGACGAGATCAGAAAACTTCAGGCTGTTTATGCCGAAGAGATCAAAGGTGAGATTTCCGAGGCAACCAAAAAGAGAAATGAGATCCTTGCAAAAGAGATCTATCTTTCTGTGGGAAGATATGACTATTTTAAGAGAATGAAACTGATCAGAAAGCTTATGCTGGTCTTTACTAAGGCTATGATCAACGGAGAGGATATCAATGATGAAACTACCAGAAACGACCTTTTCGATCAGGTAGCCTTCAGAGTACGTTATATCGATGAGACTCCGGATCATCTTCACGGCGTTTGCATTCTGAACCTTGCAAGTATCAAGTACTATAAAGACTGGTGTCAGATCAGAGGTAAGAAGATCGCTACTGTATTCCAGGATCCTATGACCTCCCTGAACCCTATCATCACCATCGGTAAGCAGATAACTTCCATCATCATGAAGCATCAGGAAGTCAGCGAAGCAGAAGCAAGACTCAAAGCTATCGAACTTATGAAGAAGGTTGGTATTCCCAATGCGGAAAACCGTTTTGACGATTATCCCTTCCAATATTCCGGTGGTATGAGACAGAGAATAGTTATTGCCATCGCACTTTCCTGTCAGCCCAAGATCCTTATCTGTGATGAGCCTACAACTGCTCTGGACGTTACCATTCAGGCACAGATACTTAAACTCATCAAGGATCTTCAGAAGGAATTCGGTTATACCATCGTATTCATTACCCATGACCTTGGAGTTGTGGCAAATGTAGCGGACAGAGTGGCCGTACTTTATGCAGGTCAGATCGTTGAACTGGGTAATGTGGATGAGGTCTTTTACGATCCACGCCATCCATACACCTGGGCACTTCTTTCTTCTCTGCCTCAGCTGGCACAGAAGAATACCAAGCTTTATTCTATTACAGGTACACCGCCTTCACTTTACAATAAGATCATCGGTGATGCATTTGCTCCCAGAAATCCATATTGCATGAAGATAGATACCTTGCTGGAGCCTCCGTTCTTTAAGGTTACCGACACACATTATGCAAAGACATGGCTTCTTGAGCCCAATGCGCCCGAGGTTAAAAAGCCCGACATTATAGAAGATATACATGAAAAGCTTATCAGGGCTTTCAATATTTAGAGAGGGGAACCACATGGCAAATAAAGAAAAAGAGATACGTGTTGAACATTTGCCGGAACACGGTCCCTTAGATAAAAACGGCAGAGAGATCCTTTTATCTCTCAAAAATGTTGATATTACTTTCGGTAAAGGTGATAAGGCCGTTAAGGCTGTTACCGATGCCAGCTTTGATATATATAAGGGAGAGACTTTTTCCCTTGTTGGTGAATCAGGATCAGGAAAAACCACAGTAGGACGTGCGGTTATCAGGGTTAACCCTCTTGCAGGCGGCGAGATCGACTACAAGGGTGTCAGGATCTCAGGAAAGATCCCACGTTCACTTGACAGAGAAGTTATCAGAAACATACAGATGGTATTCCAGGATCCCGCAGCTTCCCTTAATGAAAGAGCTACGGTGGATTACATCGTTTCGGAAGGACTTTACAACTTTCATCTTTTTGAAAATGAAGCTGACAGAGTTCATAAGGTAGAGCAGATGATCGAAGAAGTAGGTCTTCTTCCCGAGCATCTTACCCGTTACCCTCATGAGTTCTCCGGCGGACAGAGACAGAGAATAGGACTTGCCAGAGCAATGGTAATGGAACCTGAACTCGTAGTTGCGGATGAACCTATTTCCGCACTTGATGTTTCCATTCGTGCTCAGGTTTTGAACCTTTTAAAGAAATTCCAGCGTGAAAAGAACATTACCTATCTTTTCATTGCTCATGACCTTTCCATCGTTCGTTTCATTTCCGACAGGATCGGTGTTATTTACAAGGGAAGGATCGTTGAGATCGCCGATGCGGAGGAGCTTTTCAACTTCCCCATGCATCCTTACACACATTCCCTTATATCGGCTATTCCTATTCCCGATCCTATACTTGAGAAGAACAAGATCCTTTACATTTATGATCCTTCCATTCATGATTATTCAGTGGATAAGCCTGAGCTGGTGGATATCGGACATAACCATTTCGTTTACGGAAATAAGAAGGAGATCGAGGAATATAAGGCAAAACGTGAAAAGAATGAGCCCATTAAGACGGTCACCATCGCCGATGTCAATGACAACAGCGGTATCAGACCGGAAGATGTGGAGATCATCAAAGAGGATGAGATCACTCTTCCTCCTCTTCACGATTCAGGTTCAGGCTGGTTTACGTTCCTGTCCTTTATATTAATGATCATTGGTTTTATAGCGGCACATATCTTCAAAAAGCATAATTACATTAAGAATTACAAGGCTTGTAAGAGAGGTGCCTGGGTGGGCCTTATTACCAGAGCCGTTATTGTCGGCCTTTACGGCATAATGCTGATCCTGGCAATGATCTGAGCTGCAGTTTGATAATGCTGTGTAGGATCTTACAATGGTACTGAAGGAGTAATTAATGAACAGAACCGTAAGAGACAAAAAAGTATTTATAAAGCCTGTTAAAAAGATCGAATTAAATGAAAGCAATGTTAAGTTGCGTATAATTGCTGTGGTTGCGATGATAGTCATCGCAGCCACTGCTTTTGGTTTTGGGATACATTCCCTGATAAAAGGAGATGCAGGCTGGCATTTTATTAATTGTGTAATGGATGACTATAATGTTTCCGGTGATCTTACATTTGTTTACTATACCGAAAACAGGAAAGTTAAATCTTCGGTGGAAGTTCTTTACAGCAAGGCATGTGTTGATGCTTTTTCCATGTTTTCATCCAATACCCGATCGGAAGAAGTCAATAATATATGGACAATAAATAATGCTCCCAATACGGAGGCAGAAGTATCGAAAACTCTGTACGACGCTCTTAAAAGATGTGTGGACAACAATGCGTTATACATTTATCTGGGACCTCTTTATTATGAATACGAGGGCCTTTGCCTATCGGATAGTGATGAGGAGGCAAAAGAGTTTGATCCTGAAAGAAGCGAAGCGCAAAGAGAGTATTTTGATAAGATCATCGGCTTTGTTTCGTCAGGTAAAGACATTGAACTGCGTTTCCTTGGCGATAACAGGGTAATGCTGTATGTTTCGAAAGACTATGCTTCATTTGCCCAAAATTATGGCGGCATACGTTTTATCGACCTCGGCTGGATGAAAAATGCCTTCGTGATCGACTATATAGCTGAAACTATGATCGAGGCCGGCTATACCCATGGCTCCATCAGCTCCTATGACGGCTATTCCCGTTGTCTGGATGACAGTGGCGAAGAGTATAAATATGCTCTTATGATGCCTACCGAAGACAAGCTGGGGCTTACAGCCTACGGTATTTATACCTACAACGGAAGAAGAAGCCATGTGGTGTACAGGGATTATATGCTTTACGGTGAGGATAAGATACGATATTATAATTATGAAGACGGTACTGTGATCTTCCCTTATCTTACCTATCCCGAAGGGAAAATGTCGGCAAAGTACAATACTTTATACTGCTATTCCGATTCCCTGAGCTGTGCGGATATCATGCTTAGAACCGCCGAAAGCTACATTTACGGCCGTGAACTTGATAACGAGGGAGATATAAAATACATAATACCTTAAAAATTTCCCGTACATACGGGAAGAGATAAAGATGAAGAGATACTAAGGAGGTTTGGATCATGGAAATGAACTATGATTGGCTGTCTGACCCTACGGTTTTCAATGTGAACAGAGCAGAGGCCCATTCGGATCACTTAAGGAACGGATACAGTAAATGCCTGAACGGAATATGGAAGATGCATTATGCAAAGAATCTTTCACTGGCACCCGCATTCTTTTGGAAGCCGGATTTTGACATATCCGGTTTTGATGATGTTACTGTGCCCTTATCCATTCAGATGCAGGGATATGGACATCCGGCCTATAACAATTATATGTATCCCTGGGACGGTCATGAGGACATTAAAAACGGAGAGATCCCCAAGACCTTTAACCCCACTGCCAGCTATGTGAAGGAATTTGTTCCGGATGAAGAAACAAAGGGGCAGAAGATCTTCCTTAAATTCTGCGGTGCGGAAAGCGGTATGGCTCTTTGGGTAAACGGCAGTTTTGTCGGTTATTCCGAGGATTCTTTCACACCCCATGATTTTGAAATAACTGATAAGGTAAAGTTCGGAGAGATCAACCGTATTGCGGTTCAGGTCTATCGTTTTACTTCTTCCAGCTGGCTGGAGGATCAGGACTTCTTCAGGTTTTCGGGACTTTTCAGGGACGTGATCTTATATGCCGTTCCCAAGACCAATGTTTTTGATATTTTTGCCAAGGGCCGTCTCGAAGAAGATAACACCACAGGTATCCTTGACCTTGAATTTACGGTTGATGCTGCGGAGAAGAATAAATTAAACGCAGAGATAGTTTTGACCGATCCGGAGGGAGAGGTTTTAAGAAAAGAGATCCCTGCCTTTAAGGGAAAGAACTATGCGAAATTCGATATAAAAGATGTGGCACCCTGGAGCGCGGAAGATCCCAACCTTTATGCCTTTAGCCTTGTATTAAAGGACAGCGAAGGAAAAGAGATCGAGACCGATACTCTTAATGTGGGCTTCAGACGTTTTGAACTGGTAAACGGCATCATGATGCTTAACGGCAAAAGGATCATCTTTAACGGCGTAAACCGCCATGAGATGAGCTGTGAGACAGGACGTACCGTTTCCTATGAAGATACGGAACTTGATATCATAAATATGAAGCGTCATAACATTAATGCCATAAGGACCTGCCATTATCCGGATCAGAGTTTTGTTTATGACCTTTGCGACAGATACGGTATATATGTGATAGATGAATGCAATCTTGAGACCCACGGAACCTGGTCCGTCACAGGAATTCCCGATGAAAATACTCTTCCCGGAAGTACCGAGACCTGGAAGGATGTGTGCCTTGACAGGGCAAAGTCTTTGCAGGAAAGAGACAAGAATCATCCCTGTGTGCTCTTCTGGTCCTGCGGTAACGAGTCCTGCGGAGGCAAGAATATATGGCTCATGTCCCAACAGTTTAAAGAAAGGGACGATACCAGACTTGTCCATTACGAAGGCATCTGTCATGATCGCACCTACAATGATACCTCCGATGTGGAAAGTCAGATGTACACCAAGCCTTGGGACATAAAGAAATTCCTGGAGGAAAATCCGGATAAGCCCTTTATATGCTGTGAATATATGCATGCCATGGGTAACTCCCTGGGAGCAATGGATGAATACACAGACATGACCCATGAGGTGGAGCGCTATCAGGGTGGCTTTATCTGGGACTATATCGATCAGGCCTTCAGAAAACAGAACCGTTACGGTGAAGATTTCATGGGCTACGGCGGTGACTTTGATGACAGACCCAATGATTATAATTTCTGCGGCGATGGCATAGTTTTTGCCGACAGGACCAACAGTCCCAAGATGCAGGAGGTAAAATATCATTATCAAAACATAGGGATCTCTTTTAAGGATAATAAGGCGGTTATAAAGAACTACTATCTTTTTACGGATCTCAGGGAATTTGACTGCACAAAGATCCTTTTAAAGAACGGTGAAGAGGTGTGCAGAGAAGCTGCTGATGTAAAGGCCGCTCCGGGAGAGACGGTTACGATCTCTCTGTTTGATCTTTCATCGGATCTCTTTAAGGAAGATAAGGAATACAGCGTTATCGTGTCCTTCACTTTAAGAGAAGATACGGATTGGGCCGAAAGCGGTTATGAGATCGCCTTCGGACAGACTGTTTTGGATATAGGATCCAAAAAGGCCGGAATAGACATGCTTCTTAACAGGATAGGAGAGCCTGCAAGAAAGCTTGAGATCATTGATTGCGATTACAATTACACCTTTAAGGGTGAGAATTTCGAGTATATCTTTTCCAAGCGTATGGGTGGCTTCCTTTCAATGAGAGTGAACGGCAGGGAAATGTTCGATATGGCTCCCAAGCCCAACTTCTGGCGTGCGCCCACGGATAACGATATGGGTAACCGTATGGTACTTAACATGGGACAGTGGGAACTCTCCAGCCGTTATAATGCCGTTGTGGATTTTAAAGCGGAAGGAAACAGGGTGACCTTTACCTATCTTTTGGGCGGACATAAGGATGTATTCCTGCAGACATCCTATACCGTAAGCGATGACGGAAGTGTAAGGATAACCATGGATCTGCCGGCTATACCCAACGGGCAGGATATACCTGTCTTCGGAATGATGTTTACCTTACCTGCGGATTACGGTAATGTCAGATACTACGGTGAAGGACCTGATGAATGTATGCTTGACAGAAGAGCAGGAGCAAAGCTTGGACTGTATGGCTTTAAGGCTTCGGAGAATTTTACTCCCTATCTCATGCCTCAGGAATGCGGTAACCGTACCGGAGTGCGTATGGCTGAAGTAACGGATGAAAGAGGACACGGCCTTTTATTGGCGTCCGGAAACATGGAATTATCAGTTCTTCCTTTCACCCCCTTTGAAATAGAAAATGCCCGTCACATTCATGAATTACCTGATATTCATTACACGATAGTGAGGGCAAATCTTGTTCAGATGGGCGTGGGCGGAGATGACTCCTGGGGAGCTCCCGTTCATGAGAAATACCATGTTAAGAGCGATAAACCCATGCATTTTGAGTTTGTAATAGCGGGGATCTGATTAGGCCCGCATATCAAAAGAGAATCTGCTGACTAAAGAAGGAGAATGGGCTTCCAGAAAACGAGTAAGTAAGGGAGCCTTTTCTTCTTTTTCTTCTGTTACGTTTACATCGCAATTAAGCGAATATCCCTTTTTGTTCAGAGCTTCCGTAAGAGCCGGGATCTCGGAGGAAAAGATATCCCGGGAAGCTTCTGTGGCCGCGGATATGGTGATCACAGCGTTTTTACCCGTAAGCTTTATAAGGATGTCTGTTTCACCCAGGTTATCCAGATCCAGATGCAGAAGAGCGCTTACAGTATCGCCGTCTTTAAAGGCTCTTTTCTTTTCGTAGACATAGAGATCGCCCCTGGCGTTTTCTTCCTTGAGCTTAATGGGAAGCTGTACAAAAGGGAAAATATTGTTTACCGAGTCCATGAATCTAAGCGTGGATGAAAGACGGTCCGCGTGAGTCTGAGGCTGAGCCTTGGCTGCGCTTTCCTTTGCATTTTCGCTGAGTGCGGCATTTACTCTGTCTTCCAGCTTTTTCAGCCTGTCGGAAGCGCTTTCCAGTTTTTCGTATAATTTTTTTATTTTTGTCGGATCGGCAAAATCTTTAGGAGGCATATGAAGAGCCCGGTGAATTGCATTGGCGGACTTTGACAGCGGTTTTTGAACAACTTCTTTTTCGGGCGTTTTTTCCGGCAGTTCTCCGTTTTTTGCTGCAACGGTTTCTTCCGTGGAAGGGCCTTCTTTTTTTATTTCTTCATTAAGTACCTTGACCTCCGGAGCAGAGGCTTTATCAACTGCCTGTTGTTCCTGAGGCGGGTTGGTGGCAGGCTCAATGGGTGTTTTGGCTGCTTCCTGTTGTACAGCCTGATCTCCGGAAGCAGCAGGAGAGGGATTCTCAGTTAAAGATTCCGGCTGCTCTCCCTCCAGCATATCCTTTAATATATTTTTTAATTCATTTGAAAGTTCTTCTCCGAGCTTGGGATCCGGCAAAGTTTCTATGCTTTCTGAGATCTCTGATACGGCTGCGGCAAACTCCGCCACAGGTTCGGAATTACCGAAATCTCTGTAGATCTGTATATTTTCTTTGGTGATCGGGATCTTTGCTATGTCCATTAAAACCAGTTCCCTTACGGGAATGTCGGGGTTTTTGGCGGACAGAGCCATAAACTTCTTGATGTTTGCTTCGTTAAGAGGCTGAGAATGGGACATGAGTTCCCGTACCACTGTTTCCGACCTCTCTGTGGAGGCTATACCCGCCGCTTCGAGAGCCTTGGTGACGGTTTTTTGGGTTTTGGCCGATTCGCTGTTTTCATCCCCCTTGGCCAGCTTCAGTGTGATCAGTTTACCGTCCTTACCTGTAACAATGAAATCAGCGGTATCACCGATGGAGAGCGGGAGAGTGGTCTCTGTACGGGCATTCAGGGTTTCTCCGGAGGTCAGTTGCAGTATGACCTGATTTTGCCTTAAGTCCATGACCTTTCCCGTTACAGTGGCGCTTTCTCCGGGAAGAAGACTTTCCAGCAGTCTGGCTACGGCGTCGGCATTCATGGCTTTAAAAGGAAGTTGCCCGTTACGCGATGTCTGGGACATGGCCTGTTTTGAATTACCGTATAATGTTTGCATTAAGTTTTCCAGTATGGTCATTTCTTGCTCTCCGTAATTTGATAAATTTGTTGTTGAGAAAAATCGCTGATTGTGATAGACTTATGCCTATAATTTGCAGGCGTGGTTTATCGGTAAAATTTTGGCTTCCCAAGCCGACGAGACGGGTTCGACTCCCGCCGCCTGCTTCAGTATGCGGATTTAGCGATCTTGTCCCAGTACATGGATCTGCGATATCCGCATTATACATTTTAGAGGCAGGGAGGTAAGCAATGGTCTCACCACAGACGATAATCACACTTAGTTATACATGTGCTATATTTACCTTTATTCTCTTAATATATAATCTGTTTAAATATGACCGGCACGACAGATCCGATTATTTCTTTTCACTTCTTTGTGCCGTTGTTTTCATACAATTGATCAGCAACATACCCCTTTGTGCTTTTCGCGGTCTTGATCAGCCCTGGTATCCTTATATCTTTAAGGTGGCTGCTTATGTCCAGTTCGGAGTGGGAGGCATCCTTGCTCTTATCTACACCAATTATCTTTGCTGTTATCTTCAGATAGCTCCTTACAAAAGGAACATGGTAAGGCTTGGAATGTTTGAGTACGGAGCGATCTATGAACTGCTGTTACTGCTCAATCTTAAGTTCGGTTTCTATTATACCATAAATTCCAAAAATGAATACGTCAGTGGTGATTTTAATCTGGTGGCATATATTTTGGCCGGAATTCCCGTCATTTTTGATATTTTCCTTTTTATAAAATACAGATCGAACATTTACAAAAACGCCTGGCTGGGAACGCTTATCCATATTTCCTTACCTTTGATAGGTGTGTTCATTCAGATCAAAACAGGACTGCCCGTTTCTTTCTGCTTTGCGGCCATAGGTGTGTATGTTCTGTTCTTTAACATCAAGTCGGAACAGGCCTTTTTGCTTGAAAGACAGCAAAAGGAGCTGGCAGAGAGCAGGATATCCATCATGCTGAGCCAGATCCAGCCCCATTTCATGTACAACAGCCTGACCACCATTGCGGCTCTCTGTGACAAAAATCCTCAGGAAGCAAAAAAAGCTACTTTGAATTTCTCCAGATATCTGCGTAAGAATATCGATTCCGTCAACAAACGTATGCCGGTTCCTTTCAGCAGTGAGCTGGAGCATGTAAGTACCTATCTGGAACTTGAAAAACTGCGCTTTGATGACAGATTGAAAGTCATTATGGACATTCAGGCTACGGATTTTCTTATCCCGCCTCTTACCATCCAGCCTTTGGCTGAAAACGCCGTTAAACACGGTATCTGCAATAAAACATCCGGGACAGGGACCCTTAAGATATCTACCCGTGAAAAAGCCGATTCCTATGAGATCACCATTTCGGATGACGGTATAGGATTTGAAACCGGTCAGAGACCTGATGACGGCAAGGAACACATCGGTATGGAAAATGTAAGAGACAGACTTAAGGCCATGTCCAATGCAACAATGAAGGTTGAGAGCATTGTGGGGGTGGGTACCATAGTTACCGTGAATGTTCCCAAGAAAGGCTCCGGTGAAAACGATAATCTAGGCCTATGAAATCTTTAAAGGATACCTTAAAAAGATCATTTTTAAGAAAACGAACGCTGATACTCCTTTTGGCGGTGATAGGTGAAGTGTGTCTTAAAATCGCGGAGAAGAGCAGCTTTTTTGCCGAGGAGATCTTTGGCAGGCATATATTTAAATGGATGTCCGTGGGTATATCCGCTATTACCGGAATCTTCCCTTTTTCTGTAGCTGAATTTATGATCATAACGGCTCCGTTTCTTGCAATAGCATTGATCGCAGGCTTTATTGTAAAACTGGTCAAAAACAAAAAGGATTTTCTTTACCGGATCCTTACGTTTATATTAAATGCCGCTTGTATGGGATCTGTAATCTGGTTCTTCTATTGTTTCGGATGCGGCATAAACTATTACAGATATCCCGTAAGTACCTATTTTGAATTGGAGACCAGAGATTCTTCCGCCGAGGAACTGGCAGCCCTTTTGGGAGAACTGGCGGATACGGCAATAGAGGAGAGAGCACAGCTCACTACTTTTAACGATAAGGGTGTATATATACTTCCGGATACTCCGCAAATGCTGGGCAAAGAGGCCAAGAAAGCCTATGCAGGTTTTTCGGAAAAATATCCCATCTTCTCGGGACCTTATCCGGCACCCAAGTGTGTCATGTTTTCCCACCTCATGTCCTATACGAATATTATAGGGCTTTACACCTGTTGGACAATGGAAGCCAATGTGGATGTGGATATCACCGCTTATGAGATCGGATCCACCATGTGTCATGAACTGGCACATTTAAGAGGCTTTATAAGAGAAGACGAGGCAAATTTTATCTCCTATATGGTATGTATGGACTCGGACAGCCACGATCTCAGATACTCGGGTACAATGCTTGCCTTTAATTACACGGCAAATGCCTTGGCGGGAAAGAACATGGATCTGTATGCCAAGACCATAAGCGAGCATTATGATCCGGGAATGTGGTTGGATCTGGAAGCAAATCGTGAATATTGGAAGCAGTTTGAAAAGGCCAAGGTGGTATCAGAGGTAACCACTGAGCTTAATGATAACTATCTTAAGGCCAATGATCAGGATGACGGAGTGGAAAGCTACGGAAGAGTGGTGGACCTCCTTCTTGCAAAATATCGGAAAGATCATAATTTAGATTAATATAAGGTTATTAATGGCATTTTTACTTGAATTTTAAATGCTGTTGACTTAAAATGTTATACGGTATATTTACTGTTTTAGCCGGAGGAAAAGCAATGGGATTACTCTCAGGACTTGAAAATATCGGAATGAGCGGACTTTCCGAAGTAAAGATCTTTGAAGATGAGAAGTCAAAGGTTGAAGCCGCACAAAAGAAAAAGAAAGAACAGGTAGAGCTTAGGGAAGAGGATTTTATTTTTGATAAAACCTATAAGTGTCCTGTCTGTGATAAAGAATATAAGGCGAGAACCGTTAGAACCGGAAAGGTGAAGCTGGTAGGCTCGGACAGTGATCTTCGCCCACGTTATCAGTTTGATACGCTTAAGTATGATGCGGTTACCTGCCCTTATTGCGGTTACTCCGTGCTTACCAGATATTTTAACATCAATCCCACCTCGGGACAGATGAAATTGCTTCGAGAAAACGTATGCAGGGCTTTTAAAGGCATAGATGAGCCGGGAGACATCATGACTTATGATGATGCGCTTACCAGACACAAGCTTGCCTTACTCTGCGCTATAGTAAAGAGGGGCAAGGCAAGCGAAAAGGCCTACACCTGTCTCAAGATGGCATGGCTTTTAAGAGGAAAGAGCGAAAGCCTTCCGGCAAATACCCCTAACATTGAAAAAGTCAGAAAAGATCTGGCAGATCAGGAAAAAGAAGCCATCACAAATGCCTATGAGGGATTTACGGAAGCATTTTCCAAAGAAAACTTTCCCATGTGCGGAATGGATGAAGTTACCGTTACTTATCTCTCTGCAGAGCTTGCAAGAAAGATCGGAAAATATGACGATGCGCTTCGCCTATGTGCAAGGGTTATCACGGCGAAGAATGTGAATGATCGTATAAAGGAAAAGGCCAGGGATATGAAGGATCGTATCTACGAAGCTACCGGAAGAAAGGAAAGCTGATAATGAAGGAACAGTTGTACACTATTCCGGTAAATGAAGCCTTTGATGAAAAAACGGAATGCCCCATATGTTCCATGTATCATTCCATAGAAGAAAGTGCGTTGGAGTTTACACTGGGCCCCAGCTATATGGAAGATGACGTGAGAATGGTTACCGATCGTATGGGGTTTTGTGAAAGACATGTGGAGAAAATGTATGAACGGGGGAACAGACTTGGCCTGGCACTTATGCTTAAGACCCATGCGGACCGCATGATAGGTGAAGTGGAAAAGGCACAGAAAAGTCAGGGATCCGTTAAAAAGAAGTCCCTTTTTAAGAAGGGAGAGGACAGCGGCAATAAGGTGTCTGAGTATCTGGACAGGCTTAAATGCACCTGTTATGTCTGTTCCAGGATAGATGAGGTATTTGACAGATACATTGATACCATGTTCTACCTGTATTCTACGGATTCCGATTTCCGTTCGAGATTTAAAGAGTCTAAGGGATTTTGCAATGAACATTACAGTCTGATACTTAAAAAATGTTCATCCGAAATGGATGCATCCCGGGCAGAGGAGTTCACGAAGGTATGCTCGGATATCTATATTAATAATATGAAAAGGGTGCGGGATGACCTGTCCTGGTTCATCGATAAATTCGATTACAGGTACACGGATGCTCCCTGGAAGGATTCCAGGGATGCCATACAGCGCACAATGCTCAAACAGAATTCGATCTATTACAAACCGGAGCGTCCACAATAGGCTCCGGTGTTTTTTTGAGAATAGTAAAATTTTTATAATCATGTTGACTTTTTCGGGTTTTGTGTTAATATATGTTACAGCGTTTAGCACTCAGATTAAATGAGTGCTAATAACCGAATAATCGAAATGACTCTAAGGAGGAAAAATAATATGAGATTAGTACCGTTGGGTGACAAGGTGGTTTTAAAGCAGCTTAAGGCTGAGGAAACAACAAAGTCGGGGATCGTTCTTCCCGGACAGGCACAGGAAAAGCCTCAGCAGGCTGAAGTAATTGCTGTAGGACCCGGAGGAATGGTTGACGGCAAGGAAATACCTATGCAGGTTAAGGTTGGAAACAAGGTTATCTATTCCAAATATTCCGGAACAGAAGTAAAACTCGGCAACGAGGAATTTGTTGTTGTTAAACAGAGCGATATAGTAGCAATTGTAGAAGACTAAGGAGATGAAATAAAATGGCTAAAGATTTAAAATTCGGATCAGATGCGAGAACAGCTCTCGAAGCAGGCGTTAACAAGCTTGCAGATACAGTTAAAGTAACACTTGGACCTAAAGGAAGAAACGTAGTTCTTGATAAGTCTTTCGGTGCACCTCTTATCACAAACGACGGTGTTACCATAGCCAAGGAGATCGAGCTTGAGGATGCCTTTGAGAACATGGGCGCTCAGCTGGTCAAGGAAGTTGCCACAAAGACAAACGATGTTGCGGGTGACGGAACCACAACAGCTACAGTTCTTGCTCAGGCAATGATCAATGAAGGTATGAAGAACCTGGCTGCAGGTGCTAACCCCATTATCCTTCGTAAGGGTATGAAGAAGGCCTGCGAAATGGCTGTTGAGACCATCGGCAAGATGAGCTCCAAGGTTAACGGCAAGGAGCAGATCGCTAAGGTAGCTGCTATCTCCGCCGGAGATGAGACAGTAGGACAGATGGTTGCAGACGCTATGGAAAAGGTTTCCAATGACGGTGTTATCACCATTGAGGAATCCAAGACCATGAAGACTGAGCTGGATGTGGTTGAAGGTATGCAGTTTGATCGCGGATATATCTCTTCCTACATGGTAACAGATACAGATAAGATGGAGGCTGTTCTTGACGAGCCCTACATCCTTATTACAGATAAGAAGATCTCCAATATTCAGGAAATCCTTCCTCTTCTTGAGCAGATCGTTCAGAGCGGACAGAGACTCCTCATCATTGCCGAGGATGTTGAAGGTGAAGCTCTTACAACACTTGTTATCAACAAACTCCGTGGTACCTTCAATGTAGTTGCTGTTAAGGCTCCCGGCTATGGTGACAGAAGAAAGGAAATGCTCAAGGATATCGCTACACTTACAGGCGGTCAGGTAATTTCCGATGAAGTAGGTCTCGAGCTTAAGGATGCTACCCTTGATATGCTTGGACGTGCCAAGTCTGTTAAGGTTCAGAAAGAGAACACCGTTATTGTTGACGGCGAAGGCAACAAGGAGGATATCAAGGCGAGAGTTGCTCAGATCCGTGCTCAGATCGATGCAACAACCTCCGATTTCGACAGAGAGAAGCTTCAGGAACGTCTTGCTAAGCTGGCAGGTGGCGTAGCCGTTATCAGAGTCGGCGCTGCTACAGAGACAGAGATGAAGGAAAACAAGCTTCGTATGGAAGATGCACTTGCAGCTACCAGAGCAGCTGTTGAAGAAGGCATCATCGCAGGCGGCGGATCTGCTTATATCCATGCTTCCAAGGAAGTTGCAAAGCTTTCCGCAGATCTTAAGGGAGATGAGAAGACGGGTGCGGAGATCATTCTCAAGGCACTTGAAGCACCTCTTTACTGCATCGCTCAAAATGCGGGACTTGAAGGCGCAGTTATTGTAAATAAGGTTCGTGAGTCTTCCGTAGGTACAGGATTCAACGCTCTTACAGAGGAGTATGTGGACATGGTTAAGGAAGGCATCATCGATCCTGCTAAGGTTACACGTTCCGCATTACAGAATGCTACAAGTGTTGCTTCTACCTTCTTGACAACTGAGGCTGCAGTAGCTAATATAAAGGAACAGGCACCCGCAGCAGCTCCCGCAGGAGCAGGAATGGGCGGAATGTACTAAAACTTGCCTAAATAATTAAAGATAGGACGACAGGATATGGAAGGTAATTACTGCGAAGCAAGAGCAAAGAAACGTAAAACAGCCGGAGACACAGTTATAAAGGCAGTGTTCTTTTTGGGCATAATAATAAGTGTTATGGCTGCATTTCTCTTCGGACAGACATTGATACTTCTTATAGGAGTGGCACTGGGTATAGGAGCTTATTTCTACTTTCCCAGGCTCAATGTTGAGTATGAATATGTCTTTTGCGACGGACAGCTGGATTTTGATAAGATCATGAACGGCGACAGACGTAAGCATCTGGCACGGGTTGACATGGATCAGGTGGTTGTATGTGCACCTGTTAAATCCAATGCCCTTGCGGGATATAACAGAGAAGGCGTGCGTAAAGTAGACTTCTCCAGCCGAGAGGAAAACGCCAGAGTCTGGGGACTTGTGACCACAGCAGGTGAACAGAATACCATGTATTATTTTGAACCTTCTGAGGATATGATCCGCAGAATGAAACAAAAGGGCCCCAGGAAAGTCGTTGAATACTAAGCCTTTCAGAACGGTCAGTCAAACAGGTCATTAAATACACTAATCGCTGTCATTCATTTTAACAATGAATGACAGCATTTTTGTTGCTTGCTTTAATTTTTTTTCGAGATTATAATAGGTAAAATAAAAAAAACGAAAGCGAGGGAATTTTATGGGACAAATTATCGGCGAAGGAATCACATTTGATGATGTTCTTCTTGTACCTTCATTTTCAGAGGTTCTCCCTTATGAGGTCGATCTTTCGACAAATCTTACATCAAAGATTAAACTTAATATACCTTTAATGACAGCAGGCATGGATACAGTTACCGAAAACCGTATGGCTATTGCCATAGCAAGACAGGGTGGTATCGGTATCATTCATAAAAATATGTCTATCGAAGCACAGGCAGCTGAGGTAGACAAGGTTAAAAGATCGGAAAACGGTGTTATAACCGATCCCTTCTCACTTTCCCCGGACAATACACTGGCTGATGCCAACGAACTGATGGGTAAATACAGGATCTCCGGAGTACCCATTACAAGAGGCAAAAAGCTGGTTGGTATCATTACAAACAGAGATCTTAAATTTGAAACCGATTATACAAAGAAGATCGCAGACAGCATGACTTCCGAAAACCTGGTTACGGCAAGGGAGGGCGTTACTCTGGATGAGGCTAAGAAGATCCTTTGGAAAGCAAGAAAGGAAAAACTTCCCATAGTAGATAAGGACGGTAATCTTAAAGGCCTTATTACGATCAAGGACATTGAAAAGCAGATCAAATATCCCAATTCTGCAAAGGATGAGCACGGTAGACTTCTTTGCGGAGCAGGAGTGGGAGTTACCAAGGACATTCTTGAAAGAGTTGACGCTCTTGTTAAAGCAAAGGTTGACTGTATCGTTATCGATACTGCTCATGGCCATTCCGCAAATGTTTTGAGAGTGGTGAGAGAAGTTAAGGATTCTTTCCCCAACATTCAGATCATTGCAGGAAATGTAGCTACCGCTGAAGGTACGGAAGCTCTGATAAAGGCAGGCGTTGACTGTGTTAAAGTAGGTATCGGACCCGGATCCATATGCACCACCAGAGTGGTTGCAGGTATCGGTGTTCCTCAGATCACAGCAGTTATGAATGCCTATTCCGCAGCTAAAAAGTACGGTATTCCCATTATCGCCGACGGCGGTATCAAGTATTCCGGAGACATCACCAAGGCTATTGCGGCAGGTGCAAATGTCTGCATGATGGGAAGCATTTTCGCAGGATGCGATGAAGCACCCGGTGATTTTGAGCTTTATCAGGGAAGAAAATATAAGGTTTACAGAGGCATGGGTTCCATCGCAGCCATGGAAAACGGAAGTAAGGACAGATATTTCCAGGCTAATGCAAAGAAGCTTGTTCCCGAAGGTGTCGAAGGAAGAGTAGCCTATAAGGGCCTTGTGGAAGACACTGTATTCCAGCTTTTGGGCGGTTTACGTTCAGGAATGGGCTATTGCGGAGCAAAAGATATAGAGACCTTGAAAAGTACCGGAAAATTTGTTAAAATCAGTTCAGCGGGACTTAAAGAGAGTCATCCTCATGATATTCACATCACAAAGGAAGCTCCCAACTACAGTACCGAGGAGACTAATTAACAAAGGAGTTTGAGAAGGTATGTCTGACATAGTTGAAAAACGTAGAAGTAAAAGAATACCTGTCAGACTTGAACTTGCGATTTCCAAACTTTTCAAGCAAGCGGATATTGAAAAGATCGAAACAGCCGTTCCCATTACGGTAACGGATGTTTCAAGACAGGGAATCGGTTTCAGGTCAAAGGGCGATTTCCCCGTTGATTACTATTTCAATGCGAAGCTTGAACTTGGTGACAGCGAAAATGTACTCTTCTGTGTTGTTCAGATCATCAGAAAGCAAGAAAAAGAAGACGGTGAATATGCTTACGGTTGCACATTTATCGGACTTGCCTCTGTACTGAGCTATATTTTCGACGACTTCGAAAGAAAGGCAGAAGAGAATGGATCAATTTAATAATATTCCCGGCTATGAACTCTTAAGAAGTGAGGAACTGGCTGACGTTAAGGGCACAGGCTTTTTGTTCAGACACAAGAAGACGGGTGCCCGTATTGGCGTTGTTAAAAACAATGATGAAAACAAGGTGTTTTGCATAAGCTTCAAGACACCTCCCAAGAATTCCACAGGTGTGGCACATATTACAGAGCATACGGTTCTTTGCGGATCCGAGAAGTTCCCCGCAAAGGATCCTTTTGTTGAGCTTATAAAAGGTTCGCTGAATACGTTCCTTAATGCTTTTACCTCCGCCGATAAGACCATGTATCCTGTTGCCAGCTGCAATGACAAGGATTTCAGAAATCTGGAGAACGTGTATCTGGATGCGGTTTTTCATCCTAATCTTCATAAGGTGGATGAGATCTTCAAACAGGAAGGATGGCATTACGAACTGGACAATGAAGATGATGACGTTAAGATAAACGGTGTTGTTTATTCCGAAATGAAGGGCGTTTTTTCCAATCCTGATTCCATTTTTTCCAGAAGAGGAATGGATGTGCTTTTCCCGGATACGGAATATGGTGTTGAATCAGGCGGAGATCCGGAAGTGATCCCCGAGCTTTCCATAGAAGAGTACAGAGCTTTCCATAAGACCTTTTATCATCCCTCCAACAGTTACATCTGGCTTTACGGAGATGTGGACGTGGAGGAACAGCTTTCCTGGATGGATGAAGAGTACCTTTCTTCCTTTGACAGGATCGAAGTGGATTCTTCCATTAAAGTACAGAAGCCCTTCGGAACTATTAAGACCAAGGAGATGTTTTATTCCGTGGATGAAGAAAGAGAAGACGGAAAAGGCGTTTATTATTCCTTAAGCGTGTTTGCGGGAGACAATCAGGACCTTCTTAAGGGACTTGGCTTTGAAGTATTGGATTATTGCCTTTTCGGAGCACCCGGAGCACCTGTTCGTCAGGCTCTTATCGATGCGGGCATTGGCGATGATGTGGTGGATTACTACGACGGAGAATGTCTCCAGCCCTACTTTGTTGTGGGCGTTAAGAACGGTAAGCCGGGTCTTGAGGAAAAGTTCAGAAAGATCTTAAAGGACAGCCTTGAAAGGTGTGTTAAGGAAGGCTTGAGTGTAAATACCATAAATGCAGCCATCAATTCTCAGGAATTTAAATACAGAGAAGCTGACTTCGGCGGCTATCCCAAGGGACTCATGTACGGTATCACAGCCCTTTCCACCTGGCTTTATAACGATGATATGGTATTTAATACCATGCATATGGGAGAAGCTTACAATGAGCTTCGTAAAAAGGTGGGTACAGGCTGGTTCGAAGAACTGATCCAAAAGTATTTCCTTAATGCCGAACATGGTGTCCTTCTCACACTTAAGCCCAAGGTAGGGCTTAATGATGATAAAAAGAAGGAGCTTACCCAAAAGCTTAAGGATTACAAAGCATCCCTTTCAAAGGAAGAGATAGAAAAGCTCATTGCCGATACGGCAAAACTTAAGAAGTATCAGGCTGAGCCTTCTCCTGAGGAGGATATGAAGAAGATCCCGCTTCTGGAGATCTCCGACATAAAGAAGGAAAGCAAAAAATTCATGAATGAGAAGGTTATGCCTTATCTTGGAGATGTGATCTGGCATGATTACGATACCAACGGTATTGCCTATATCAAATTGAACTTTAAGATAAGCTGTCTTACCGGTGACGAGATGATATATGCCCTGCTTATCAATGACATGCTCGGTCTTGTGGATACAAACCTTCACTCCTACAGTGAACTGAACGACGAGATCAACATGTATACCGGCGGCATTAGTCCATCTCTTGATTATTACACGGATTCAAAGGATTATAATAAATTTACTCCTGTTTTATATGTTTCCGGATCCTGTCTCTATGATCAGATCGATAAGACCTTTGAGCTTATCAGAGAGATCATTTCCGGATCGAAATATACAGACCTTAAGAGAGACCGTGAGATCGCGCTGGAAAACAGATCCATTATAGAATCCCGTCTCATGAGCAACGGTTCCAAGATTGCATCCATCCGCCTCAAGGCATATGATTCCGAAGAAGGTGTGTTCGATGACCTGATCTCGGGTGTCGGTTATTATCGTGCCATTAAGAGATATACGGATAATTACGACAGGGATGGCAAGGCATATGCAGAAAAGTTCAACGCCGTTGCCGAAAAGATATTTACCAGAGAAAATCTGATCGTCAGCATTATAGCCGATAAAGAAGGACTTGATAAATGCAGGAAGGGTATCGAGAGTATATATGCAATGCTGCCTTCAAAGAGACAGCCCAATGTGCTCAGATTTCATCCTTCGGTTAAGAATGAGGGCTTCAAGACTCCCGGACAGGTGCAGTATGTGGGAAGAGGCGGCAATTACAAGAAGGCAGGCTTTAAGGCTTCCGGCGTATTGTCAGTCCTCTCGTCCATGCTCAGCTACGGTTATCTTTGGAATGAGATCCGTGTGAAGGGCGGAGCTTATGGCGCAATGTTCAATGTTGCAGCGGATTCGGGAAATATGTTCCTGGGATCCTACAGAGATCCTCATCTCAGGGAAACAAACGAGATATTTGAGAAGATCACGGATTATCTTGAGAATTTTGAAGCTGATGACAGAGAGATGTCCAAGGCTATAATAGGAACTTTCGGTAGGATCGATGCTCCTCTGACTCCCCGACAGGCGGGAGAAAGATCATTCTCGGCTTATATGACAGGGAAGACCTACGAGGATATAATGGAAAGACGTGCGGAAGCACTTAACTGTACGTCTGAGGATATCAGAAGATCCGCTGCTCTTGTCCGTGCCGTATTGGATACAGGAAACATATGCGTTATCGGGGCTTCCGAAAATGTGGAAGAGTGCAGGGATTTGTTTAAGACTGTGGAAGCTCTTTTGTAAGGTGAATTGATGGATAATAATTTTAAATCAGGATACGTGGCTATCATCGGAAGACCCAATGTGGGGAAATCTACGCTTATGAATGCCCTCATAGGTCAGAAGATAGCCATTACCTCCGATAAGCCCCAGACCACAAGAAACAGGATACAGACGGTTTACACCGACGAAAGAGGACAGATCGTCTTTCTGGACACGCCTGGGATCCACAAGGCTAAGAACAAGCTGGGGGACTACATGGTGAAGGTAGCGACCAACACTTTGCAGGATGCAGATCTGGTGCTTTGGCTGGTGGAGCCCACCACCTTTATAGGAGCAGGCGAAAGAACGGTCATTGAAACCCTGGAGACTCTTGACTGCCCTGTGGTGCTGGTAATAAACAAGACAGACACTTTAAAGGACGATAAGGAAAAGTCAAGGGCAGAGAAACTGGCAGACAGTATAAAAGCCTATGATGAAGCCTTTAAATTCTCGGAGATCGTTCCTATTTCGGCCTTTAAGAAAAAAGGGACGGATGATCTTTTAAGTACTATATTTAAGTATCTGCCCTACGGTCCCATGTACTTTGATGAGGACACGGTCACGGACCAGCCGGAAAGAGCCATCACCGCCGAGATCATCAGGGAAAAGTGTTTAAGGCTTTTGGGGGACGAAGTGCCTCACGGCATTGCGGTCACCATAGAGAAAATGCATGAACGCAAGGTCAAAGAAACCGGAGAGCCCTGCATAGATGTGGAAGCCACCATTTATTGCGAGAGAGAATCCCACAAGGGTATCATCATCGGAAAACAGGGCGCCATGCTTAAAAAGATCGGTACTCAGGCAAGGATAGAAACAGAAAAAATGTGTGAGTGCAAGGTCAACATGAAACTTTGGGTTAAGGTCAGAAATGACTGGCGTGATTCCGAGAGTCTTATGAAGAATTTCGGATATAATAAACAAGATATCGATGTACAATAAGATCAAAGTCACGGGCATGATCATTGCATCCATGCCTGTGGGAGAATACGACAGAAGAATTACTATATTGACCACGGAGCGGGGAAAGATCTCCGCTTTTGCAAGGGGCGCCAGGAGACCTACCGGCGCCCTTTTGGCGTGTTCTCAGCAATTTGCCTTCGGAGAGTTTTATCTCTATGAAGGCAGAGACAGCTATAATCTTGAAAGTGCCGATGTGAAGACCTACTTCGGTGATATCAGAAATGATATGAATAGCATATATTACGGCATGTACATTTGCGAGTTCGCTCTTTACATGTCCCGTGAAAACGTACAGCCGGGACAGATCCTGAACCTACTCTACGTGGCCGTGAGAGCATTGGAAAGAGGACAGATGCCGAAGAAACTCCTGCGAAGGACCTTCGAACTTCGTTATCTGACCGAAGACGGTGAAATGCCGGAACTCTATTCCTGCCTGAACTGTCACAGAGAAGGCCTTCTGGAGGATGAGGCGATCCGGTTTGATGCCGAAAAAGGCGGCGTGATCTGCGACAGCTGCAACCTTAAGAACATCGGTATAAGGATCTCCAGATCCGCTCTGTATACACTCCAGTACATAGTTTCATCTCCTCTTGAAAAACTTTTTGGATTCACGGTTTCCGACAGTGTTCTGGAAGAGGTGGACAGGGTCGTAGCCTCCTGGATAAAGGTAAGGGTGGGCCACAGCATGAAAACCGAAGAAATGCTGGATGTATTTTGAACCTTTGGGGACGGGGTTAGTGGTTCATTTTGAAATTTTTGTCAAAGGGGACAGTCCCCTTTGGCTTTTTTTATAGTTGGTTAGCACGCGCTTACTATTTACTTTTTTTCTTAAAAGTGATATACTACGCCGCATTAATGTAATGAAAGGAAAAACCTTGATGAAAGATTTCCATAAAATAGATTTTCATGCACACATCTACCCCGAAAAGATAGCTTCCAAAGCGGTTAAGAACGTTGGGGATTTCTATCACCTTGAAATGAGTGAGAATGGCTTGCCGGAGCGGCTTTTGGAAAACGGGAAAAAGATAAATTGCCTTCACTATCTTGTTCATTCCGTTGCCACTACCCCCAAGCAGGTGGAATCCATTAACAGATTCATCGCGGCAGAGTGCGCGAAACATCCGGAGTTTGTGGGATTTGCCACACTTCATCCTTTTTCGCCTAAACTGGAGGAGGACATCGAGCTGATCCGGGAATTGGGACTTCACGGAGTTAAGATCCATCCGGATTTCCAGAAGTTTGCCCTGGATTCGGAGGAGGCTATCCGTATGTTCAAGCTTCTTGCAGGCGAATATCCGGTTTTGATCCATACGGGAGACTATCGTTATGAATTTTCTAACCCCATCCGCATGGCCAGAGCCCTTGATGCGGTGCCGGACCTGGTAGCCATCGGAGCTCACTTCGGAGGCTATTCCGAGTGGGAGGAGTCGAGAAAACATTTGCTTGGAAGAAAAAATTTCTACATCGACACTTCCAGCGCATTGTTCAAACTGGAGCCTCAGACTGCGGCAGACATGATCAGAGAGCACGGAGTGGAAAGAACCTTCTTTGGAACGGACTTCCCCATGTGGAATCATGAAAAGGAATACGAGAGATTCATGAAGCTGCCCTTGACCGATGATGAGAGAAGGATGATCTTCTACGATAATGCATATAAGTTCCTGAAACTTGACAAATGATGGGATGTAATAAAGAAAGAACTTTGATATAATCTTATACAGCATTAAAAAAAAAGGGCAGCGAACTGTATGGGGCTGCCATATTTAATGGATCATTCAGAAATTTACGGAGGCGGTTTAATGAAGAAACAAGTGGCATTGACCTTTGATGACGGACCGAATACCATTACCACACCCAAGGTTTTGGATCTTTTGGAGAAATATAACGTAAAGGCATCCTTTTTCCTTATCGGCCGGAATGTGACCGAGGAGTCCAAGAAGGTGGCAAAACGGGCTATCAGCATGGGCTGCGATATCTGCAATCATTCCTTTACCCATCCTCATATGTCTCAGATGACGGAAGAAGAGGTGAAGAATGAGATCGAAAAGACAGATGTTATCATTGAAGAACTTACGGGAAAACGACCTTTATTTTTCCGTCCGCCCTACATCGATGTGAAGCCTGAGATGTATGACTGGATAGACAAGATCTTTATATCAGGCATAGGTTGTCTCGACTGGGAAGAGAGAGCAGACGCGGAATACAGAAAGACAGAAATGTTAAAAAATGCAAGAGACGGAGTGCTTTATCTTCTTCATGATTTTGTGGATAACGATGCTACCGTTGAAGCTCTTAAGACCGTGATCCCCACACTTTTGGAGCAGGATTATGAATTCCTGACGGTAACGGAGATCTTTAAGGCAAAGCAGCCTCTCTTTAATGAAAAGACCGGCTACGGGAACCGCCCGAGGGTACTTTTCTCGGATATCATCAACGACTACAGAGGGTAGAAAAAGAACAGCATCGGAAATTCAGAAAAAATGAATTCCGATGCCTTTTTAAGCTTCCCGGGATAGGAGAGGGCATCGGAAATTCAGAAAAAGCGAATTCCGATGCTTTTTTAAGCTTCCCGGGACAGGAGAGGGCATCGGAAATTCGGAAAATGGAAATTTCGATGCTGTATTAAGCTTCCCGGAACAGGAGAGGGCATCGGAAATTCGGAAAATGGAAATTCCGATGCTGTATTAAGCTTCCCGGGACAGGAGAGGGCATCGGAAATTCAGAAAAAGCGAATTCCGATGCTTTTTTAAGCTTCCCGGGACAGGAGAAGGCATCGGAAATTCAGAAAATGGAAATTCCGATGCTGTATTAAGCTTCCCGGAACAGGAGAGGGCATCGGAAATTCGGAAAAAGCGAATTCCGATGCTTTTTTAAGCTTCCCGGGACAGGAGAGGGCATCGGAAATTCAGAAAATGGAAATTCCGATGCTGTATTAAGCTTCCAGGGACATGTTAGAGCATCGGAAATTCGGAAAAAGCGAATTCCGATGCTGTTTTATGCTTCCCGGGACATGTGAGGGCATCGGAAATTCAGAAAATTACGAAAATCGATGCAGCAACCCAAGAGGGAGGGGATTTGGTCTACGCTTCGCTCCGGTCGGCGCAAAGCTGATGTCCACAGGACATCGTGCGCCCCGCGACACTGCCCCTCGACAGCCCCTTTGTGCCTTTGGGTTCAAATCCCTTCACTGTGTATATAAATGAAAAAAAGAGAGTCTAAAGACTCTCTTTTTTTCATTTTCGTAGCGGGAGGGGGATTTGAACCCTCGACACTGCGGGTATGAACCGCATGCTCTAGCCAACTGAGCTATCCCGCCATATATGTGCCTAAAAGAAATCATTTAAAATGGGACCTATAGGGCTCGAACCTATGACCCTCTGCTTGTAAGGCAGATGCTCTCCCAGCTGAGCTAAGATCCCATGTCTTTCGTAAGGCACTCGCATATATTACCAAGAACTTGGGGGTTTGTCAAGAAGGAAATTTAAGATTTTTTCTTTATAAAGCGGCTGTTGAAGAAGGTAAAGTATAGAACAGAGAAATAAAAAATGTATATAGAAAGAATTTTACAAGTGCTTTATTGTTTTTTTAGCAAATCTCGGGTAAAATACAAAAATAATATAGATATTTACGGAGGTAAGTCATGTCTGATAATAAAACATTACTTTCACAGGGCGAAATAGATGCTCTTGTAGCCTTTTTGACAAACAGTGAAGCTGCACCCATAGGAACGGTTCTGGATCAGAGCAGTATAGACAAACTGATCGAACTGGTTAAATACAACAACAAGCATGGATTGTTTATAGGTGAAGGACAGAATAGCAGTGAATATGAGAATGCTGTGATTCTTGATAAGGAACTTGATCTTGAAGAGCAGAAGCAGGACTATGAGCTTATCTGCCAGAAAAACGGAAAAGACTATATTGAAATTCTTTGTGTCAGCAAAAAGGGTGGAAAGACATACAAGCTTACTCCTTCCTGTCTCTTACAGAATAAGAGAGTCGAGAATGATAAATCCGAATGGGGACATGCTATATCTCCCATGCATTTTAACGATCTGGCTCTTATGTTTGGAATTAAATATTCATCTGAGACCTTCCGTTTCGTATGCACCAATTTTGCAAAGGTAATGTACGGATTTGAGGAAGCGGATATATCAAATATTTACTTCCCGCCTGAGGATGATCTGCTGGATAAATGATAAAATCAACTCTTGTTCATATGGTAGAAAGTGTGCTATTATATGTGTCGAGTTACTGTATGCTAATTGTAATTCGTGATCATGTATGATTTCACTCATGAAAGGAGTTTATTATGACTTATAATGTACAGATCGAAGGAATGATGTGCGGAATGTGCGAAGCACATGTGAATGATGCCATCAGAAAGAATTTCGATGTCAAGAAAGTAAAGGCTAATCACAAGAAGAACCTCTGTGTGATAAAGACAGATAATGAGATCGATGCAGAAAAGCTCGAAGCAGTCATCAAGGAAACCGGTTATACTTTTAAAGGAATCACAACAGAAGACTGATCAAAGATCTAAGCAGCGGCCTAAAGTCGCTGCTTTTTTTACGGACAGAGAAAAGGGCAGATGACAGGGCGGATGACAGGCGGATGACTGGCAGATGACAGGCGGATGACAGGGCAGATGACAGGGCGGGAAATAAGACCCGGGAATGCGGCAAATGATAAAATACAAAAACCGGCCCATTTTTTTTATGGTTGCAAAAGTTTGGCATTCGTGTGATAATGAACTGTTGTAACATATTGTATTTTTACATGAGGTGACAAATGAGGATCGGAACAGGATATGATGTTC
This sequence comes from Lachnospiraceae bacterium, assembly GCA_016287765.1. The sequence continues at coordinate 43,894 of JAEEWS010000006.1, read as the reverse complement.
ATAAGCTTGTGGAAGGAAGGGCGCTGATTTTGGGAGGCGTTGCAATTCCTTTTGAAAAGGGGCTTCTGGGACATTCCGATGCGGATGTTCTGACCCATGCCATTATTGATGCACTTCTCGGTGCGGCGGCAATGGGAGATATAGGAAGCAATTTCCCCGACAGCGATGACAAATATAAAGGTATCTCAAGTCTTTCACTTTTGAGTGAAGTGAAGGATATGCTCTTAAATGAGCTTTTTATAGTAGAAAATATCGATGCGACCATAATAGCGCAAAAGCCCAAAATGGCACGTTACATTCAAGAAATGCGAGAAAACATTGCCAATACACTGGGCATAGAACTTTCTCAGGTCAGCATCAAAGCAACAACGGAAGAAGGCCTCGGATTTACGGGAGCGGGCGAAGGCATAGCAGCGCAGGCAGTGTGCCTCCTGGAAAGTGCCAGAAATCTGGATTACGGTGCAGGTAATTCCGGCATATATGACTACGAGAGCGCGGACGCGGTAACATCCCAGGGGCTCAATGGAAAATCCTGTACGGGCTGTCCCGGGTGTTGTAAGAGATAAAAGTTCTTTTGCATATACACGAGACAGGATAATAAACAAAAATATTATCGGAACATACGTTCTAAAACCGGAAAGGATTAATCATGGAAAACAAGATCACACTTTTTAATACACTTACAAGAAAGATTGAAAACTTCATCCCCAACGAGGACGGCAAGGTGTCAATGTATACCTGCGGACCTACGGTTTATCATTTTGCCCACATCGGAAATTTAAGAAGCTATGTAATGGAAGATGTACTGGAAAAAACTCTCCGTTATGCGGGATATGATGTAAAGCGCGTTATGAACATAACCGACGTGGGGCATCTTTCCAGCGATGCGGATACCGGTGAAGACAAGATGGTGAAGGGTGCAAAGCGTGAGCATAAGACGGTAATGGAGATCGCCAAGTACTACACCGATGCTTTCATGGCCGATTGCGGTAAGCTTAACATCAAGACTCCCGATGTGGTGGAGCCTGCAACAAATTGCATTCCCGAATTTATAAATATGATAGAAGTGCTCCTTGAGAAAGGATATGCCTATAAGGCAGGGGAGAATATCTATTTTGATACCTCCAAGCTTAAGGATTACTATGTATTCGGCAATCAGAACGAGGAAGAACTCCTTGTGGGCGTTCGTGATGATGTTGACGAGGATACGAATAAGAAGAACAAGAACGATTTTGTGCTCTGGTTCACAAAATCCAAGTTTGAGGATCAGGCTTTAAAGTGGCCCAGCCCTTGGGGCGTGGGTTATCCCGGCTGGCACATCGAGTGCTCCTGCATCAGCATGAAGCATTTGGGAGATCGCATGGACATACATTGCGGCGGCGTGGACAATATGTTCCCCCACCACACGAACGAGATCGCACAGAGTGAAAGCTATCTGGGACATAAGTGGGTAAATTACTGGTTCCATGTGCATCACCTTAACAATAAGGACGGCAAGATGAGTAAGTCCAAGGGCGGTTTTATCACAGTGACTTCCCTTGAGGAGCAGAATATCGATCCCATGCTTTACAGGATGTTCTGCCTCCAGTCCCACTACAGGAAGCCTCTGGAATTTTCCTTTGATGCACTTGCAAACGTGGGGAATGCCTATGACAAGCTGACCAAAAAGATCGATGCCCTTAAAAAAGAGGCAGGCCTTGATCATAAGGCGATATCCGAGATCTCGGGCAAGATCGAGAAGGCGCGCAAAACCGCAAACCGTTATTCAAAGAATATGGAAGAGAGCATTTTGAAGGCTGTAAAGGGAACTGAAGTCGATGCGGATAAGTACATCGATTTTTCCGATAAGTTCCTGGCGGCAGTGGGAAATGACATTAACACTTCCTCGGGGCTTACCGTGGTTTATGACGTGCTTTCCTCCGATGCAAACACCGTTACCAAACTGGTTCTTATCGAAGCCTTTGATTATGTACTTTCTCTTAACCTCACCAGGGACAGGGAAGAGCCCAAGGCAGCTGTGGATCCGGAGATCGAGGCTTTTGTGCTCGCAAAGATCGAGGAGCGTAAGGAAGCCAAGAAAAATAAGGATTTCGCAAAGGCAGATGCCATTAGGAATGAACTGCTGGAAAAGGGCATTGCCATTAAGGATACAAGAGAAGGAACTGTCTGGGAACTTGTATAGTTTTCGGATCTAAGGAGTCGAATTGAACGAGGAATTTTACAAGGAATTTAACCTTAAGGATTTTGAGGCGGATCAATATCCGCCTTTAGATCTGGCCTATATAGGCGATTGCGCCTATGAACTGGTGATCCGCACCTGCCTTCTTTCGGAAGGCGCTACCGCTGTGGACAAGCTGAACCGTAAGGCCAGCAATCTGGCTAAAGCGGTAACTCAGGCAAAAATGATCACCGGGATCATGGAATATCTTACGGAAGAAGAGCAAGGCATATATCGTCGCGGCAGAAACGCAAAAAGCTATTCTCCTGCGAAAAATGCTTCACTGGGTGATTATCACAAAGCCACAGGCTTTGAAGCGGTGATAGGCTGGTTGTACCTAAAGAAGGAATATGCCAGGATGTATGAGATAATACATAAAGGTTTTGAAGCAATCAGGAATGATGATAGCAACGGAGAAATGCGAAATGAATGAGGAAACACAGATAAACGAAACTAAGATAGAAGGCAGAAATGCGGTGCTTGAAGCTTTCCGCGCAGGAAAGACGGTGGACAAGCTTTTTGTTCTTGACGGCTGTCAGGACGGACCGGTGAGAACCATAGTGCGTGAAGCGAAAAAGGGTGATACCATCCTCAACTTTGTTTCAAAGGAAAGACTGGATCAGCTTTCGGAAACAGGTAAGCATCAGGGGGTTATCGCCATCACTGCGGCTTACGACTATGTGGAAGTGGATGATATTTTGGAAATGGCAAGAAAGAAGGGAGAAGATCCTTTTATCGTGCTTCTTGACGGCATAGAGGACCCTCATAATCTGGGCGCCATCATCAGAACCGCAAATCTGGCGGGAGCTCACGGAGTCATCATCCCTAAGCATAGGGCAGTGGGACTTACAGCAACAGTTGCCAAGACTTCCGCCGGTGCTCTTAATTATACGCCCGTAGCAAAGGTCACCAATCTGGTACAGACAATGAAAGATCTTAAAAATAAGGGGTTGTGGTTCGCATGTGCCGACATGGATGGGGAGATCATGTATAATCTGAATCTTAAAGGCCCCATGGGACTTGTTATCGGAAGTGAGGGAGACGGAGTGAGCAGGCTTGTAAAAGAGAACTGTGACTTCATAGCCTCCATTCCAATGAAGGGACAGATCGATTCACTTAACGCATCCGTGGCCATGGGAATTTTGGCTTACGAGATCGTTCGTCAGAGAGGTTGATAAGAATAAAGAAAAACCGACATCTTAAAGGATGCCGGTTTTTTAATGATCAAAGCTGCTTGGCAGATTCGGACTGCTGACCTCATCCTTACCAAGGATGCGCTCTACCAGCTGAGCTAAAGCAGCTTGTGTAACTGTGAGGAGGTCTTGCCTCACGAGCGCTTATATTACCACAATTATATCTGGATTGTCAAGGGGAAAATCATCTTTTTTTCTTTGAAAACGCATTTATCTTGTACGCCTCGGAAGAATGTGATATACTACATATGGTATGCATAGAAAATGATAAGAACTAAATCTGTGACGTTTATCAAAACAGAAAGGTAGATATTATGAAGCGAAACAATGTGGTTACGACGATAATGATAGTTGTTGTGGCAGCTCTTCTGATAACGATAGTGGTATTGGGAATAGTCACTGTCGTAAAAAATAAAAAGAATAACGGTCCCTCTGATGCGGGAACAACTCCTGTTCCCACAACTTCTGTAGCTCAGCTTGAGACCCCGAGTCCCGTGCCGGCCACACCCACATCGACACCCAGTCCCACAAGCACTTTGAGCCCTACGCCCACACTTAGTCCCACACCAAAGGCTTTTGTCTGCCTTGATCCCGGACATCAGATGAAGGCGGATCTGGCTGAGGAGCCCATAGGTCCCGGAGCTGCGGAAAACGGTTACAGGATGAAGAGTGAAGGCGCAAGGAATGAAAGCCTGGGTCTTAAGGAATATGAATGGAATCTTAAAATGGCGGAAAAGGTTAAGGCTGAACTGGAAAGCAGAGGCTATGCCGTAGTCATGACCAGAACGGAAAATGATATCAACATTTCCAATATGGAGCGTGCGCTGTTTGCAAATGATAAAAAGGCGGATATCCTTGTGGGAATTGAGGTTGATGCCTTTGGCAATGCAGACGTCAGCGGTATTTATTCCCAGGTGGCGGAAAGCGATAACCCCTACTCCGGAAAACTGGCAAAGGATAACAGAACCCTTGCGGATCTGATCAGGGATGCGGTCGTAAAGGCTACAGGAGCAAGAGACAGAGGAGTGCAGAACGGAAACAATAAGCTGGCACTTTTGAATTACGCAGAAATGCCTGCCTGCATCATGCAGCTTGGGTATCTGTCAAATGCCGAAGAAGCGGCAAACCTTGCTTCGGAAGATTATCAAAATAAGCTCGTCACAGCTATCTGCGACGGAATAGAAAGTTATTTTGCAGGAAAGGCTCAATGAGAAATATAAAACTTATAATAGAATATGACGGATCAAGATACGACGGCTGGGTTGAAGCAAAAACCGGCAGTCGGGGGAAAAACGGATCTGTATCCGATAAGATCGTTGATGTTTTAAAGGAAATGGAGCAAAAGGACACGGAGCTCATCGGAGCTATCAGGACCGAGGCCGGTGTACATGCCTACAGACAGGTGGCTGCTTTTAAGACCGGCTCGGAAAAAAGTCCTTTGGAGATCAAAAGATACTTAAACCGTTATCTTCCCAGAGATATAGCTGTTCTTGAAGCGAGCGAAGCAGATGAACGTTTTCATCCTGCTTTTAATGCCAAAGGCTTTACTTTTGAATATCGCATAACGGTGGGAGATGTTCCCTCCGTTTTTGAGAGAAAATACAATTATTATTGCTTTAAAAATCCCGATGTGGACAGGATGAAGAAGGCTGCGGCTTTCTTTATCGGAAAGCACGATTTTGCGGGCTTTTCCGACAATAAGAGAATGAAAAAGTCCACAGTCAGGGAGATCACCGCTTTAGATATATATAAGAGCGGTAATGAGATCTCATTTACCGTAAGCGGCGATGATTTCTGGCCCAATATGGTCCGCATCATGATCGCGCTGCTGATAGAGATAGGAACAGGGGAGAAAGAGGCTACCGTGATACCGAAGATATTTGAAACCGGTGATCGTTCTCTTGCGCCCGAGGCCATTGATTCAAAAGGACTTTTTCTTACGGATGTGAAATATGAATGACAAAGTGATCGTTAAAAACGGACATCTCATTGATCCCGCAAGTGGCTTGGATGGGGTGTACAATCTTTTTGTAAGTGACGGAAAGATTAAAAAAGTAACCAAAGAAGACAGGCTTGAAGGCTTTGAAGGTGCAGAGGTGATAAATGCCTCCGGGCTTCATGTACTTCCGGGACTGATCGACCTGCATGTTCATTTCAGAGAACCGGGTTTTGAGTATAAGGAGACCATTGAGACAGGTGCAAGAGCAGCGGCTGCGGGAGGTTTCACCACAGTATGCATGATGCCCAACACCAGGCCTGTGATCGATACGCCGGAAAAGATACTTGAGGCGGTGGAAAAGGCAAAAAAGGTGACTAAGATAAATGTGCTTCCCATTGGAGCCGTAACCATGGGCCAGATGGGAAAGGAAATAACCGATATCCCCGGCCTGAAAGCGGCAGGAGCATGTGCCATCAGTGAGGACGGCAAGTCTGTTATGGATCCGGCAGTTATGAAAAAGGCTATGGAAATAGCCAAAGAAGCAGATATTCCTATTTTTGACCATTGTGAAGATGCCACCCTTGTTAAGGGCGGTGTTATGAATGAAGGAAAGAGATCAAAGGAACTGGGCTTACCCGGTATAGCCAACAGAGTGGAAGAGATAATAGAGGAAAGAGATATCCTTCTTGCCGAAGAAACCGGAGCAAGGCTTCATCTCTGCCATTGTACTACAGCCGGTTCAACGGTACTTCTGAAAGAAGCAAAAAAGAAATATAAGAATATTTCGGGGGAAACCTGTCCCCATTATATAGCACTTACGGAAGAGGATATTCCCTGTGACTTCGGTAATTATAAAATGAATCCGCCTTTAAGGGCTGAGGAAGACAGACTCGCTCTTAAGGCTGCATTGACCGACGGAACAATGGATGTGATCTCCACGGATCACGCACCCCATTCCAAAGAAGAAAAGGAACAATCCTTCTTAAAAGCTCCCTTTGGCATAGTGGGACTGGAAACCTCCTTCGCAGTTTGTTATACGGAATTGGTAAAGAACGGGAAAATGAGCCTTTCCGATCTGGTGGACCGTATGAGTAACCGTCCGGCAGAGATCCTTAAGAGAGAAACGGGAAGTCTTAAGGAAGGTTATCCTGCGGACTTGGTCATTGTTGACCTTGAGGAAGAATATGCCATAGACCCCGCTGATTTTAAGTCAAAGGGCGTAAATACACCCTTTACCGGAAGAAGAGTTTTCGGAAGGATAAAATATACAATAGCAGGAGGTTCTGTAGTTTATGATCAAAAAGCTGATCGATGAGATCGTTAAGAAGGATGCACCCATAGTTGTGGGCCTTGATCCCATGCTTTCCTATGTTCCCGCGTTTTTACTGGAGGAAAGAAAAGAGTCTTTAGGGGAAACACCCGAATGTGCGGCCGATGCCATCCTTGAATATAACAAGAAGTTAATAGATGCCATTTACGATCTGGTTCCGGCTGTAAAGCCTCAGGTTGCCATGTATGAGCAGTTTGGTATCCCGGGCCTCAAGTGCTACTTTGATACATTGAAATACGCCAAGGAAAAGGGCCTTGTTGTAATCGCCGATGTTAAGAGAGGCGATATCGGATCCACCAGCGCAGCCTATGCCACAGCCCATCTGGGAAATATAAAGATCATGAATAAGGAGTACAGACCCTTCGAAAGTGATTTCGCAACAGTGAATCCCTATCTCGGAACCGATGGCGTTAAGCCCTTTGTAGACGTATGTAACGAATGTGATAAAGGCATATTTGTTCTCGTCAAGACCTCCAATCCTTCCAGTGGGGAGTTCCAGGATCGACTCATCGACGGCAGACCTCTTTACGAGCATGTGGCCGATAAGGTGGTTGAATGGGGCGCTGCCTCCATGGACGGTACCTATTCCAATGTAGGCGCTGTTGTGGGAGCTACCTATCCCGAGCAGGGCGAAAGACTCAGAAAACTGATGCCCAACACTTATATCCTTGTTCCCGGTTACGGAGCACAGGGCGGTAAGGGCAAGGATCTCAAACATTTCTTCAACAAAGACGGTCTGGGTGCTATCATTAATTCATCCAGAGGCATAATAGCAGCATATAAGCAGGAAGCATACAGTAAGTACGGTGAAAGAGGATTTGCGGATGCAGCCAGAGAAGCGGTACTTGCCATGAAGAAGGATATCAAGGAGAACCTGTAAATGTTTAGCGTAATATATGATTATGTGAACAAGACTGCTGATTTTCCGAAAGCGGATTTTGAAAATGACGATATCATATATGTTCTTGACGGTGAGGCGGATTCAAGAGAATCCATCGCGTCTTTATATGCAAAAAGGACTTTTGAGGAACTGATAAGCGGCTTTAACGGATGTTTTGCCCTGGCCCTGTTTGACAAGAACAAGAGGGAAATGTACATCGGCAGAGACAGGCTGGGCGGAAAGCAGATCTATTATACTCAAAAAGACAAGAATATAATGATCTCCTCAGACTTTGAGCCGGTGTTTGAATTTGCGGGCAGAAAGATAGATCCGGTGGCTTTGCAGCACTATTTTACATTTCAATATGTGCCTGAACCAATGACCATAGGACTTGAGGTGGAAGCCTTAAAAGCGGGACATTTCGCCGAAGTCTCACAGGTGGGGTTTGCACAGGAGGAGTACAACACCTGGAAGCCTGAGCCCATATGGGGTAAGGACAGGGAAGAATTTAAGGCAGAGATCCGTGAAAAGCTTACGGATGCGGTGAAGAGAAATCTTAAAGGGGCTAAGAACCCGGCAGCGTTTCTTTCGGGAGGACTGGATTCTTCCATACTTACAGCTATAGCTGCCAAGGACTATCCGGATATGACAGCCTATACCATAGCTTTTGATGTTCCGGGATTTTCCGAAAGCGAAGTGGCTGCCCTGTCTGCTCAAAAGTACGGTATCAGGCACAGGATCGTCAGACTTAACGCAGATGATTTTAAAGCGGCGGTTCCGTTTGCGGTTAAAGCAATGGGGGTTCCGGTAGCGGATCCCTCAGCTACGGCAGTTTCTCTTATTGCACAGGCGGCTGCAGGTAATACGGATGTGATCTTGTCGGGGGAAGGCTCCGATGAACTTTGGGGCGGATACCATGTATATAATCCCCGGGGAAAAGTGCTTAAAATAATGGCACTTTCGCCGGCAGTAAAGAAATTGATCTGGTTCTTTGCACGTATCCTTCCGGACAGTATGAGAGGAAAAGATCTTTTAAGAAGAGGATGTGTGCCCCTGGAAAAGAGATTTGTGGGAAATACATTCCTTTTCGGAGACAGAGAGAAGAGGAAACTTCTTAAAAACTTTGATCCCAATGTCAGATTTACCGATGTGACTGCACCCTATTATAAGAAAGCTGCCAGGCTCTCGGATATGGATAAGATGCAATATATCGACACCTCTCTTTGGTTCCCCGGAGACATAGATGTGGTCTGCGGAAAAGGCTGTTCCGGACGAGGTGTAAAATGCGTTACGCCTTTTATGGACAATGAGGTTACGGATCTGGCCAGAACTCTTACACGGGATGAAAAGATCTCGGGAGAACAGAATAAGATAATATTAAGAGAAGCCTTCGGAGATCTTCTGACAGATGAAGTTAAAAACGGTAAGAAGAGAGGCTATCCTGTTCCGGTAAGGATATGGATGGCCGGAGAATTGAACGATTGGGCCGCAGGCATTGTAAAGAATGCGGATGTTTCCGAGTTCATTAACAAGACATATGCATTAAATATCATAAAAAAATGTCGTAAATACCCCGAAGACCCTATGTACTACCGCAAGGCCTGGGCTATAGTCATATTTTGCATTTTCTGTGAAGATATGTTGAAAGAAGGAAAGAAAAATGGGTGAAAGACTTACTCAGTCGGATGTTAAAAAGATCGAGGAGGAAATAGAATACAGAAAGGTTGTTAAAAGATACGAACTTTTGGAAGCGGTAAAAGAAGCCCGTGCCCACGGCGACCTTTCCGAAAATTTCGAGTATCATGCGGCAAAGCGTGAAAAGAACCAGAATGAAAGCAGGATACGCTATCTGGAAAGAATGCTTAAGACAGCGGATATAATCGATGATTCTTCAAAAGAAGATGAAGTGGGGATCAATAATACTGTAGAAGTATATGTTGAAGAGGATGATGAGACCGAGACCTACAGGATAGTTACATCCATAAGAGGTGATGCATTAAGCGGTCTGGTCTCCATTGAATCTCCCATAGGAAAGGCCTTAATGGGTAAAAGAGTGGGAGACAGGGTGAGCGTTCAGGTAAACGACAGTTATTCCTATGATGTGATCGTCAAGAAAATAATAAAAACAAATGATGATACCAATGACAAGATAAGACAATTTTAATGTCCTTATAAAAATCAGATGTTAAATTCAAAGAACCTGAACAGGATAAACGGAAAGAAGAAGTTGCCTTTAACAAGACAGCTGTATTTTTTGTACTTTTTGATAATGTTGATCCCCGTAGTGCTTTTGGGAACTTTTTTGCTGGTATCAACTTACAGAAGCAGGAAAAGCCACAGCGAAGAACTGCTTAAGTCCTATAATTCGGGAGTCAGACAAACGGTTTATGATGTTACTACTTATATTTATAATGTTTCCGAAAGCATCGTTTATAACTATGATGTGGAAGAGTTTCTGAGCCACAGGTACGAAAACAGGGTGCAATTCGTTTCGGCCTATAACAAGCTTAAGGTTTTGGACCCTTATATGGCAAAGTATAACGGAATAGGAAGCATCATCATCTATACAGGAAATGAAACAGCTTCCGGGTACGGAATGATGACCTATGCGGATGAAGAGATCAGCAGCTCGGAATGGTATAAAAAAGCAAACAATCAATACAGCCCTTTCTGGACATCCTGTGAATATAAGGACTCCTACGGAAATAAGGTAAGAGAATTGGCACTGGTGCGAAAGATGCCCTTTGTTGACAGCGATGATTCGGCGGTGGTAATGATCAGGGTGAGCAGCAGCTATCTTAATTCAAGACTCGTAAACAAGGGATATGTTACTTTTCTTTCGGTTAACGAAGAAATACCTTTTTACGGCAGCGAGGCCTATGACGGAGAGCTGCTGTCCGATCTGGAGCCGGATTATGAAAAGGTGCATTACACGGATTACGGTATCACCTATTTTAACGGATACAGAAGCCTGTACTACATTGAGTCGTTAAAGCCCACACAGAGCTCCTATTCTCAGTTGTACATAACAGGCCTTGATACCAGGGCCTTCTCGGACATATATACCATGCTCACGGTCAATGCAGTAGTATTGCTGACAGCCGCCATATTGCCGCTGATGATAATCACAAGACATACCACTCTTTTTACCCATGAGGTAAAGACCCTCCGCAATGAGATGCACAGAGCCAGCATGAGGGACGAAAAAGGAAAGATGTTTGAAGGGGATGCATCAAAACTCTTTACCAGCATGGAATTAAGCGAGGCTTACGATGACCTTCTGGTAATGGTAAAGAATATCGAAGAGATGGAAGCGGCCCAATATGAAGCTGAGATAAAGGAAAAGAAGATACAGAACGATCAGCAGAAAATGGAATTCAAAATGCTGTCAAGTCAGATCAATCCCCATTTTCTTTATAATACTCTGGAAATGATCAGAATGAAGGCACTGACGGTGGGAGACAAGGATGTGGCTACAGCGATAAAGCTTCTGGGCCAGTCCATGAGATATGTGCTGGAAAATACGGGTACCGCCGAGACTACGCTTCAAAAAGAACTGGATCATATAGAAAATTATCTGCAGATACAGCAATTGAGATTCGGAGACAGGGTGAACTATCAGATCAATGTAATGCCTGACATGGATCTTTCGGAGTATTCCGTATTGCCTCTTCTTCTTCAGCCTGTAGTTGAGAACTCGATCGTTCATGGCCTTGAAAAGAAGGGCGGGGACGGAAAGATATGGATCGCTGTTTATAAAATGGACGGTGCTGTGAAGATAGATATATCCGATAACGGAGGAGGAATGGATCCGGACACCATGAGGATGGTCATTCATCGAGTGACCAACTATGAAAGAGAAAGACATACGTCCGGGATCGCTCTGTACAACATTAACAGACGCATAAAACTGAATTACGGTGAAGCCTATGGACTGAAGATCGACAGCACCGAAGGAGAGGGAACCATGGTGAGCATCACTTTGCCGGAACAGAAATCGAATAAACAATTCCATAATAATATGACACTTAACATAAATGAGTGAGATATCGGAGTAATTTGACTTACTTTAGAAAGATTTTACCAATCGTCTGTTTTAAGTTTATAAAAGTGTGGTATAATATAAAACAATATATATAATTACCTAAATTCAGAGAAAGAGTGGGTGATAATTATGAAAAATATATCTATTAAGATCAAATTGTTCCTGTGCACCGTACCGGCATTGGTCATATTGCTGACAGCCAGCATAGTGTTTACCCTGATGATCCGTTCCACCTATGTTGACAGCAAAGACGTTTATTTCGATACCCTTTACGAGATAAACAATAATCTGCTGAATGCGGACAGAGACTTTTATCAGGCGATGCAGGCATCTACAGATCAGTTCCACATGGTAAGAGAACAGGGAAAGCTCGGAACCGACAAGAGCGCTGCAAACAATAAGGCTTACGAAGATAATGTTGCTCAGGTAAAAAGCCGAGTGACAAAAGCAATGAACATAGCGGCTGAGAACGAAGATCTTTACACACAGATCAATGATGCCAACGGTGAAAACTTTGCAACCGTCTGCGATGAGTTCTTTACTGTATTTGATAAATGGTATGCCGGATTTGATGCCGGAAAACCCAGTTCGGACGAGACGAAGTTTAACGGATATTCCGTTTTGTTCGAGGATGCCAGAGAGCATCTTAACAGTCTTCAGGAAATAACCGAAAACTGGGCAGTAGTCAGAAATGATGCGTTTTCCAAGCGTATACAGAACATGATGGTATTTATGTTCGCGCTTATAGCAGTGCTTTCCGTCGGTTTGATACTTTTGACGGCTTATATCATAAGAAGCCTTGTTAAGGGTGTCGGAAGTATTACGGAAAACATGGTGATCCTGGCACGTAACGATCTTACGGTTCAGGTCAGGGAAGACAATGGCAAGGATGAGATCGGAAAGATGAACAATGCCTTTGCTACCTTCAAGAAGAACCTCTACGGAGCCGTTTCTACCATGAATGAGGCTTCCGGACAGTTGGAAGAGGCCTTCGTTACCATGAAGGACAGAACCAACAGTGCTCATAATTCCATGAGAGAAATATCCAAGGCAGCGCTTGAACTTGCAAATTCCGCGACTATGCAGGCGGAAGATGTATCAGATATAGTTTCCAGCATGACCGAATTGAATTCGATCATGAACAAGTCTGTGGAAACAGCTCAGTCCTTGACTGATGCAAGCAATCAGATCGACGGAGTTACAAAACAGGGTAAGGAGACGGTCTATGAACTTTCCAAGATCAATAAAGACAGTCTTTCTGCTTTCAACAAGATCTTCGAGTCAATAGAGAGTATCAGAACGCTTGCGGAAAAGATCAGCGAAGCTTCCGGTCTCATATCAGGTATTGCAAATCAGACCAATCTGCTTTCACTTAACGCCAGCATAGAAGCTGCACGTGCAGGGGAGCAAGGAAGGGGATTTGCTGTGGTTGCTGAAGAGATCAGAAAACTCTCGGATGAATCCAAGACAAATGTAGAGGTCATTACCGGTATCCTCGGTGAGCTGGCTGTTGCTACCGATGAGGCTACAAGGCTTTCGGGCGAAGTCAAAGAATATGTTTCCAAGCAGAATGATTCTGTTGAGAACACCGGAAACGCTTTCGGAGATATCGTTAATACGGTAGGTATAGTTTATTCCGCCATCGGTGAGATCGAGAATATCAATAAGGTTTTGGAAGAAAAGGTTATGGCTATTTCCGAATCGGTTGAAAGCCTTTCCTCCATATCCGAAGAAAATGCCGCTACGGCTCAGGAGCTTTCCGCCACTTCCGAGCTTGTAAAGAAGAGCGTAAACGAACTTGTGGATACTCAGGAACATGTGGGCTCTGCTTCGGAGAACCTTAACAATATTGTAAAGACTTTTAAACTTAAATGATCAACCATATCAAAATGAGCCCCGGGGACGGGGTTAGAGGTTCAAAAAATGAACCACTAACCCCGTCCCCGGGGCTCATTTTGGTAATATTTTGTAACAAACGTAACAATAACTTAATCTTGCACATTATGTAAAATGTGGTATTATATTAGGGAATATAGTTGACGACACGTCATGGACTGTTGTGCGATATAGTATTCCTTGGGTTTAATCAGCATTCAGAAATGGAGTGAAAAAATGGCGGAGTATGTTATTTCTACTGACTCAACAGCGGATCTTCCCGTTGAGTATTCCAATGAACACAATATAGTGATTCAGGATCTTAGTTTTTCTTTTGGGGATGAAATGTACAGAGGACTTGCGGACATGGAGCCGAAGGTTTTCTATAAAAGAATGAGGGACGGAGATGTGGCAAAGACAAATGCCTGCATTCCCGGTAATGTAAGAGCTTCTTTTGAAGAGATATTAAAGAGCGGAAAAGATATTCTTCATATATCTTTTTCATCGGGCTTAAGTGCCAGCTATAATGTGGTTAAGATCGTTGCGGAAGAGCTTTCTTCCGAATATCCGGATCGTAAGATCGCAGTGGTGGATTCACTTGCGGCAGCACCCGGTCAGGGACTTCTGGTTTATTACGGTGTTTTAAATCACGAGAACGGAATGGACTTTGATGAAAACGTAAAGCAGATGGAAGCACTTAAACTTCATGTATGTCATGAATTTACGGTAGAGGATCTTAAGTATCTGGCAAGGGGCGGAAGAATCTCAAAGACCACCGCGGTTCTCGGAACCATCATAAACGTAAAACCTGTTCTTCATGTTGACAATGAGGGACATCTTATCAATATTTCCAAGGTAAGAGGACGCAAGCAGTCCCTTAACGCGCTCGTTGACAATATGGGCACTCATCTTACCGATGAATTCAAAAATGACATTGTGTTCATAGGTCACGGCGACAGCCTTGAGGATGCAGAATACGTGAGAGACCGAGTTAAAGAAAAGTATGGTATTAAAAATTTCATGATAAACTACATCTGTCCTACCATCGGAGCACATTCAGGCCCCGGTACCATCGCGCTTTTCTATCTTGGAAAGAGCAGAGAGTAACAAAAAAAATAAAGATATTTACGGGAAGGGGTTGACAAACGACCTCTTCCCGTGGTATTTTATCTATCTGTGTGAGAAGTTCACGCTAAAGAAGCAGAGTATCCGCTCTCGCCTCAAGTACCTGAGGGTCACGAAGAGGTCAATATATTTATAGAAGCAATAATCTTAAGCAGATTACGCTTATATATTTTGTCGGATAGTCTTGTTTCTTACGGCTATCTTTTTTAATGTTTAAATCATATGAGACGAAGATCGTCAACACCAATGAACGGAGGTAAAAAACAATTAGCGACATTCAGGTTCAAATCAATGAGCAGATAAGAGACAAAGAAGTACGTCTTATCGGAGAAGACAATGAGCAGTTGGGTATCATGCCCATTAAGGATGCTCAGGCCTATGCCGACGAGCATGGAGTAGACCTTATTAAGATCGCTCCCACAGCTAAGCCCCCTGTATGCAAAGCCATGGATTTTGGTAAGTATCGTTACGAGCAGACCAGAAGGGAAAAGGATGCAAAGAAAAAGCAGAGAGTTACGGAGATCAAAGAGATCCGTCTTTCACCGAACATTGATGATAACGATTTAAACACTAAGGCTTCCCAGGCAGCCAAATTTATTTCCCACGGAGACAGAGTGAAGGTGTCACTTCGCTTCCGCGGAAGAGAAATGGCTCATATGAATGCCGGTAAAGAGATCCTGGATTCTTTCTATGACAAGGTCAAGGATACCGCGGCTATCGAGAAGCCTGCTAAGATGGAAGGAAGAAGCATGATTATGTTTCTTTGCAAAAAGTCAAATTAATCAGATTTGGAGGACAAAATAATGCCGAAGTTAAAGACAAACAGAGCAGCAAACAAGAGATTTTCCATGACAGGTACAGGAAAGCTTAAGAGACAGAAGGCCGGAAAGCAGCACATCCTTACAAAGAAGTCCGCAGCTACAAAGAGAAATCTTCGTAAGCCCGGTGAGGTTGACAGCGCTAACATCAAGGCAGCTAAGAAGATGTTACCTTACGCATAAGTTTTTAAGCAGATAAGTATCGATTGAAATGGAGGATAAATAAAAAATGG
This sequence comes from Lachnospiraceae bacterium, assembly GCA_016287765.1. The sequence goes on along the minus strand of JAEEWS010000006.1, from coordinate 28,238 downwards.
CAAGAATTAAAGGCGGAATGAACGCTAAACAGAAGCATAACAAAGTTTTAAAGCTGGCTAAGGGTTACAGAGGCGCTCGCAGCAAACAGTACAGAATTGCAAAGCAGTCTGTAATGAGAGCACTCACATCTGCATATGCAGGAAGAAAGCAGAAGAAGAGACAGTTCAGAACTCTTTGGATCGCCAGGATCAATGCTGCAGCAAGACTTAACGGACTTTCTTACAGCAAGTTCATGTTTGGCCTTAAGCAGGCAAACATCACTATCAACAGAAAGATCCTTGCTGACCTTGCAGTAAATGACGCAGAGGGCTTTGCAGCTCTTGCAGAAACAGCAAAGAAAGCTTGCTGATAATATCGGATCACAGAGCCGACACTTAGGTGTCGGCTTTTTTTTAGCTTTTTTTGAGCTTTGTGTCCCTTGTTGTTTTTTGGGTATAAATGTAGTAAAATAAAACGGAGTTTGAAGAGATTACTTTACGGTACGGAGGTCTTTATGGACAAGAACAAAAGGGCTGTTTATCCGCCTATGGGCTGGAACAGCTGGGACTGCTACGGAGCGGCGGTGGATGAAGAAAAGCTGCTGGGAAATGCCGAATATATGGCCAAAAACCTTAAACAATCCGGTTATGAATATGTGGTTTGTGACATCCAATGGTATGAGCCCACAGCCGAATCCATGGCCTATCACAAGTTTGCCGAACTTGACATGGATGAGTATTCGAGATTGATACCTGCAGCCAAACGTTTTCCTTCCGCAGCTAACGGAGCGGGCTTTAAGCCCATAGCCGACAAGATCCACGAGATGGGACTTAAATTCGGTATCCATATCATGAGGGGCATAGCCCGTCAGGCCGTTCACAGAAACACTCCCATTAAAGGCGGAAAATATACTGCCAGGGATATAGCTCAACCTTATTCAGTTTGCAGTTGGAACACGGATATGTACGGAGTGGATCCTTCCCATCCCGGAGCTCAGATCTACTATGATTCCATTTTCGAATTATATGCCTCCTGGGGGGTGGATTTCGTTAAATGCGATGATATATGTGTGACCGAGGGAAGACCTGATGATTTTTATTCGGGCAAGGGTGAGATAGAGTGTATCAGGAAGGCCATAGATAATTGCGGAAGAGACATAGTGTTAAGCCTTTCTCCCGGACCTGCGATCTTAGAACAGGCCGATCATCTTTCGGCCAATGCCAATATGTGGCGCATGACCGGAGATTTCTGGGATAACTGGAATGCACTGGATGCCATGTTTGACAGATGTAAAAAATGGGCTCCTTTTGTCAAGGAAGGCTGCTGGCCGGACTGCGATATGCTTCCCCTGGGACATATTTCCATTTATAACGGAGACAGATATACCAACTTTACAAAGGATGAACAGATAACTCTGATGACCCTCTGGTGCATATTCAGATCGCCTCTCATGATGGGCGGTGAGATGAGGGATAATGATCAGTTCACCCTGGAACTTATCACGGCTCCCGAGGTGCTGGAACTGGAGAAAAAGACCTTCGGAGCAAAGGAGGTCATGAATTCCGGCGGCATTACCGTATGGAAAACGGGAGACAAGGAAGGCAACATTTATCTGGGCATCTTTAACAGAGACAGCTATAAAAAGCAGGCAAACCTTTCCCTTCCTTTACTTGGCATCACCAATGCCCGGAGTTTTAAGACGAGAGATCTCTGGAAGAGAGAAGACTGCGACAGTGTTAAGGGCGAACTGGCCTGTGAGATCAACGCACATGGCGCCAGGCTTTTTAAACTTTTTTAAAACGGAAGATCAAAGAATAGAGGTAAAATATATGGAAGACAGAGAAATTTTAAAATATGTGGATCACACACTTTTGGGACAGGCTTCAACCTGGGCTGAGATAAAGCAGATCTGTGACGACGGTATGGAGTACAAGACAGCTTCGGTCTGCATCCCGCCTTCGTATGTCAAGCAGGCTAAGGAGTATGTGGGAGATAAGCTGGCCATCTGTACGGTCATAGGTTTCCCCAACGGTTACAACACCACAGCCGTTAAGGAATTTGAGACAAAGGAAGCTCTTAAGGAAGGTGCCGACGAGATCGATATGGTCATCAACATCGGCTGGCTCAAGGACAAGAAGTACGACCTTATCCTTAAGGAGATCAAGACTTTAAAGGCAGCCTGCGGCGACAAGATCCTCAAGGTCATTATCGAGACCTGCCTTTTAACCGATGAGGAAAAGGTTAAGATGTGCGAGATCGTTACCGAGTCAGGTGCTGATTTCATCAAGACTTCCACAGGCTTTTCCAAGGCAGGAGCAACCTTCGAAGACATAGCTCTCTTTGCCAAAAACGTAGGCCCCAATGTTAAGATAAAGGCAGCCGGAGGCATATCTTCTCTCGACGATGCCAAGAAATTCTTAAGTCTCGGAGCTACCAGACTCGGCACTTCAAGAATAGTAAAGCTTATCAAAGGACAGCAGGGTTCAGGTTATTGATAAAGGATACAAACAGATTAACAGAAACGGAGAAGAAAATATGAGCACACCCCACAATTCAGCAAATAAAGGCGATATAGCAAAGACAGTTTTGATGCCCGGAGATCCTCTTCGTGCAAAGTACATTGCGGAAAAGTACCTGACAGACGTAAAGCAGTTTAATTCCGTAAGAAACATGTTCGGTTATACCGGTAAGTATAACGGAAAAGAGATATCCGTAATGGGCGGTGGAATGGGTATTCCTTCCATCGGCATCTATTCTTATGAGTTGTACAATTTCTATGATGTGGATACCATTATCAGGATCGGATCCGCAGGCGGTATCTCCGACGATGTTAAGATGAGAGATCTGGTCATCGGTATGGGTGCCTCCACCAATTCGAATTATGCCGCTCAGTACAATATTCCGGGAACCATTGCTCCCATAGCTGATTTCGGTCTCTTAAGAGCAGCGGTTGAAACTGCGGAAAAGAAGGGTATCAATGTAAAGGTGGGAAATGTACTTTCATCGGATGTTTTCTACAATGCTGATCCCACATTTAATGACAGATGGAAAAAGATGGGCATACTTTGCGTAGAGATGGAAGCTGCCGCTCTCTATCTGAACGCGATCGCAGCAGGAAAGAAAGCTCTCTGCATGCTCACCATATCCGATCATCTTTACACCGGTGAAGCTCTTGATGCGGACGAGAGACAGACTTCTTTCCATGAGATGATGGAAGTGGCTCTTGAAGTCGGAACAAGATAGGAGAGTACTTCATGACTAAGGAAGTGGAAAAAAAGCTGATCGAAACAGCTTTGGAATACAGAAAGCGTGCGTATACACCCTATTCACACTACAAGGTAGGTGCAGCCCTTCTGGCAAAGAACGGCACTGTTTACGGCGGATGCAATGTGGAAAATGCCGCCTATACGCCTACAAATTGCGCTGAAAGAACGGCCTTTTTCAAGGCAGTGAGCGAAGGAGTAAAAGACTTCGAGGCTATTGCCATCTTCGGCGGATACGACGAAGGTGCTCTTAAAGTGTGCGCACCCTGCGGAGTGTGCAGACAGGTAATGATCGAGTTTTGCGATCCCGATGAGTTCATCATTTTCATCGGTACATCCGAAAACAATTACGAGGCACACACTTTAAGGGAAATGTTACCCTTTAGTTTTTCACCGAAGGAGCTTGAAAAGTAATGAAAATAGTTTTTCTTGAAACAGGAACTCTTGGGAAAGATGTTTCCATAGAAAAGTTTCACAGCCTGGGAGAAGTGATCGAATACGATCTGACTCTTGAGGAGCAGATACCTGAACGTATCACGGATGCGGATGTCATCGTTGTGAATAAGCTTCCCATGAACAAAAAGACCCTTGATAAGGCAAGGAACCTTAAGCTTATCTGTCTTACAGCCACAGGCACCAACAATATTGATTTTCCTTATACGGATTCAAGGAACATCACGGTAAAGAATGTGGCAAGCTATTCCACGGAATCTGTGGTACAGCATACCTTTGCGCTTCTCTTTTATCTTTATGAGAAGCTGCCCTATTATGATAATTATGTTAAAAGTGAAGATTATGCATATGCACCCTTCTTTTGCCATATAGAAGAAAGGTTCCATGAACTTTTCGGAAAGACCTGGGGGATCATAGGTCTGGGAGAGATAGGACACAGGGTTGCGGAAGTGGCAAGATGCTTCGGATGTAAGATAATTTATTATTCCACCTCAGGAAAAAATGCGGATCCTTTTTATGAAAGGGTCAGTCTTGACAGGCTTTTGGAGGAGTCGGATATCATATCCATCCATGCTCCTTTGAACGATAATACCCTGAACCTTGTGAATAAGAACTGTTTTGACAAGATGAAGAAGACAGCTTATCTTCTGAATCTGGGAAGAGGTCCTATCGTTAATGAAAATGATCTCTATGAGGCTCTTGTAAACGATAAGATCGCGGGAGCCGCCACCGATGTACTCTGCAAGGAACCCATGAGCAAGGAGAATCCCCTTATAAAGATCAAGGATTCCAAGAAGCTTTTTATAACACCCCATATCGCCTGGGCAACGATAGAAGCAAGACAGAGATGCGCCGACAGGGTATTTGACAACGTGAAGAACTTTATGAGGAATTTATGAGACTGATACTTATTAGACATGCGGAACCGGATTACAAGCACAACACTGTGACCGAAAAGGGCAGAAGGGAAGCGGCGGCCCTGGCGGAAAGGGTAAAGGAATGGAAGGTCGCAGACTTTTACATGTCACCTCTGGGAAGAGCAATAGATACGGCTAAGCCCACTCTTGAAGCAATGGGAAGAACAGCTGAGATACTGGACTGGGCAAAGGAATTTGATTACAGATGTATCGATCCCGTTACCGGCAGAGATCACCTTTGCTGGGATTATGTGCCTTCCCAATGGACAGCGGATAAAAAGTGCTTTACCTTAGAGGACTGGGCTGTTACACCGCCCATGTCTTCAAACCCTGAAATAGAGGCGAATTTTAAAAATGTCTGCAACGAGCTGGATAAGCTGTTGCTGAAATACGGATATAAAAGAGACGGAATGATATACAGAACTGTGGGGAGAAAACAGGAAAATGTTATCCGTACCGCAGGACCCAATGATTCAGATTCCGGTTTTTCTTCCCGGGAGAAGGAAGAAGGACCTACTGTGGTCATTTTCTGCCATCTGGGTATTACATGCATGATGATGGCTCATCTTTTAAATATCCCCTTTATGACTTTGACTCACGGCCTGTTTATCCCTCCTTCAAGTGTGAACGTTCTCACCACGGAGGAAAGGTGGGAGGATGAGGCTTCCTTCAGAGCACAGGCCATAGGAGATTGTTCTCATCTTTTTAAAGCGGGAGAACCGATATCGTCTGCAGGCGCCTTCTCACCTGCTTTTCAACAGTAATATGAACAGGATTTAATTATACAGGACCGGCGGGACCGAAATTATGAGATTGATACATTGTGCAGATCTGCATCTTGATTCAAAACTGCAAACCTGGCTTTCGGAAGACAAGGCGAAGGAAAGAAGGAATGAACTCCTTTTGAACTTTCCGCGCCTTGTTGAGTTTGCCAGGAATAACGGTGTGTTCGGAGTAATGATAGCCGGAGATCTTTATGACAGGAATTCCGTGTCTAAACATGCGGAAAATACTGTTCTTGCTACAATAGCGGCCAATAAGGACATTATGTTCTATTATCTTCCGGGTAACCATGACGACAAATGTTTTTTGTCCAGATTTGATGAAACACCCCGGAACCTTTTTGTCTTTGAAGACAGGATGTGTACCATCCCTCTTAATTCAGCGGGAACTGTCACTCTTTCGGGAATAGCTCTTACAGAGGACAATTACCAAAAGTTCTATGATGATATAAATCTTAACGCGGACAATTTCAACATCTTCATGCTCCACGGAGAAGAAAGAGCGGGGGGATCCGCGCATTTTGAAGAAAGACTGGATTTCAGGCTTTTAAGGAATAAATATATAGATTATCTTGCTCTGGGGCATGTACATAAGCCGTCCCTTACAAAACTGGATAACAGGGGCATGATGTGCTATGCAGGCTGTCTTGAGGGCAGGGGCTTTGACGAATGCGGCGAAAAAGGGTTTTATCTTGTGGATATAGAGGAAAAGAGCCTCAGAGTGGCTTATACCTTTGTACCCTTTTCCAAGAGAAGAATGCTTAATCCCATTGTGGACTGCGAAGGCTGCAGAGTTACGGAGGATATAGAACAGAGGATAGAAGATGCTATTTTCGAGTACGGATCTACAACCTCCGACTTTGTGAAGATCACACTTAAAGGTAAAGTGGATGCTCTTTGTGAAAAGGACATTCCCTATCTTTTAAAGGTATTTGAAAAAAGAGCCGAGGTGGTCAGGATAGAGGACCTGACAGAATTTAAAGTGGACTATTCATCCTATGCCAATGATATGAGCCTTAAAGGGGAATTCGTCCGGCTTGTTGAAAAAAGCGATTATTCAGACAAAGATAAAGCTGAGATCATCAGAATGGGTATAGAGACTCTGATGGGGGAGGAGATCACTTGAAACTGCTTTCCGTACATGTAGAAAATTTTGGAAGATTACATGATTTTGATCGGGATTTTTCTACCGGGATCAACAGGATAACGGAAAAAAACGGATGGGGGAAGACCACGTTCTCCGCTTTCCTTTTAGTCATGTTTTACGGCTTTGACGATAAGCAGACAAAAAGGCTGAGAGAAAGATATGCTCCCTGGAACGGTGGGACATACGGCGGAAGTATTATTTTTGAGACCGGTGGAAAAAGTTATATAATCGAACGCACCTTTGGCCACAAAAAATCTCTGGAGGATACTTTTGTTTTAAGAGACGGAGAAACCAATCTTGAGGTGGAGGACTTCGACGAATACATCGGAGACGAACTGTTTAAGATAAACACGGAATCCTTTATGAAAACCGTGTTCATAGGTACCAACGGCTGTATTACCGCCACCACGGACGATATAAATGCAAAGATAGGTGATCTTTCCATGGTGGATGCGGATATGAGGAGCTATTCCGAGGCGCAAAAGATGCTGGCGGATTATCTTAACCAGAACAGCGATACCAGAAAGACCGGGAAGTTATATGCCCTTAAGGAAAAAGAGGCCGAGTACAGAAACAAGGCCAGATTCGCCAGGGGAATAACCAATGAGATGGCGGATTGCGATAACATGCTTGAAGAACTTTCCAAAGAAGAGGCAGAACTGGAGAAGCAAAAAAACGAGATAACCGTTCTTCAGACCACCATAGTGAAATGCAAAGAGGCAGTGCTTTCCTACGAAAAATACAAAGTTTTAAGATCCAGTATGGAAGCTGCCAAAAAAGCAAAAAACGAGCCTTTCCCGGAAAACATGGTTTCAGGCATAATCATGTATTCCATAGGCATATTGCTGATAATAGTCGGGGCCCTCATCTTTTTATTTGAAAACCGCATATTGGGTATTATTTCCTTTGTGGCTGCGGTGATCCTTTTAACCACAGGCATGGTTACCACTTTTAAAAGGGAAAAACGAAGGAGTGCCTGGGCGGAAAACAACGAGAAAGCCTATGACAATGCGGTGAAAGAGTTTGTGGCTTTCGTTAACTGCACGGATATGGAGGAAGTCAGAAAATACGCTTCCATGCCGGAGGCGGCGTATGCCTTAAAAGATACGGATCAGAGAAGATCGGAGATCACTGACAGGCTTGATAAGGTAAAGAAAGAACTTCAGAAACTGGACACAAGAAGAGAATTCCTCTGTGAGGAACTCCTGTCTTCGGAAGCAGCCGAATCCAGGGCAAACGATATCTCCCGTCAAGTGGATGAGGGACTGGAAAAACTGGAAAATGTGAGAAGGACCGAAAAGCTGCTTGAGGAAGCAAAAGTAAATTTTGCATTACGTTTTCTTGAACCTCTTAAAAAGAGCCTGACCCGATATTTTCGGATATTAAAGGGAGACAATGCGGCAAATTGCAGACTGGATGCAAATCTGGTGCTGACTCTGGAGGAAAACGGGAAACAGCGGAGTGAAGAGGTTTTCAGCGACGGTATCAGAAACGCGTTGGGATTATGTATGCGTTTTGCACTTATAGACGCCATGTATCCGGGGGAAGCACCTTTTGTTATAATGGACGATCCTTTTATGCATTTTGACACCGAAACAAGGGAAGCGGCCCTGAAGCTGCTTCAGCAGGTGCCTTATCAGATAATACTTTTACAAAAAAAATAATCAGAAATCGAGGCGTTAATATGATCTTAGCGGATATTTTGGAAAATACGGAGTATAAGTTGGTCAAAGGTAAGGTGAATAAGGAAATAACCTCCCTTGTGTATGATTCCAGAAAAGTAAAAGAAGGCAGCGTGTTTGTCTGCATCAGTGGAAGTGTCAGGGATGCTCATGATTTTATTCCCGAGGTTATAGGAAAAGGTGCTGCGGCCATAGTTATAGAAAAGGAAGTGGAAGAGATCAACGGCCTTTCAAACCTTTTGGAGATGAACAGCACAGCCAATGTTACTTTTGTAAAGGTCAAAAATGCCAGAAGTGCTTTGGCGAGGATGTCAGCGGCCTATTTCGGTCATCCCACAGACAGCCTTATAACAATAGGTATTACGGGTACAAAGGGTAAGACCACCACCACTTATATGATAAAAGATATTCTGGACAAGGCGGGCATACCTACAGGCCTCATAGGAACGGTGGAGATCATTATAGGCGATGAGATCATTCATTCGGGAAACACCACTCCCGAGTCCTATGCGGTTCAGAATTATTTCAGGAGAATGGTGGATTCGGGGCTTAAGGCTGTGGTAATGGAAGTATCCTCCCAGGGCCTCATGATGAACAGAGTGGAAGGTATCACCTTTGATTACGGCATTTTCACAAATCTGGAGCCGGATCATATAGGCGAAAACGAACACAAGGATTTTGAAGATTATATGTATTGGAAGAGCACTCTTTTCCAAAAATGCAAGACCGGTATATTCAACTGTGATTCCGAGTATCTTGAAGGCATATTAAAAGGCCACACCTGTACGGTGGAAACCTTCGGATTATCCGAAAAAGCCGATTACAGGGCAACGGATATCTCCTTCCTTCAAAAGGACGGAAAACTGGAGACCGGATACAAGGTGTCAGGCAAAAGAAATTTTGAAGTGGACCTCAATATGCCGGGAATGTTCTCGGTTTATAATTCTCTTACGGCAATTGCTCTTTGCAGCCATTTTAATGTTCCCGACGAGATCATCCAAAAGACTCTTCCCAATGTTTATGTTAAGGGAAGAACAGAGATCGTAAAGGTTTCTTCAAGGATAAAGGGTGCTCCGGATTATACGGTGATGATAGACTATGCCCATAATGCCATGGCATTGGAAAGCCTTTTGACCACGCTCAGAGCCTATAAGCCCAAGAGGCTTGTCAGTGTTTTCGGCTGCGGCGGAAACAGGGCGAAGTCAAGACGGTTTGAGATGGGTGAGGTATCCTCAAAACTTGCGGACTTTACCATAGTCACATCGGATAATCCCAGATTTGAAGAACCTGAAGATATAATTGCTGACATAGTTACAGGCGTAAAAAAAGCGGACGGAGAGTATATTACCATTACGGACAGAAGAGAAGCCGTAAAATATGCCATTAAAAATGCAAAGCAGGGAGATGTTATTGTCATTGCAGGTAAGGGCCATGAGGATTATCAGGAGATCCGCGGGGCAAAGTACCATATGGATGAGAGAGAACTGATCGACGATGCGGTAAAGGAATGTAACGAGGCACAAAATGGGTAAAAGGAAAGAAAAGAAGAAAAAAAGACACTTTGGCAGATTTTTGTTCCTGCTTTTGTTGGCAGGAGCGGTGTATGTCGGCTTTAAGTATTTCAGAGAAGAGATAGTGGACTTTGTGTCCCAATATATCCCGGAAGCAAAGGCACTCAGCAATGCGACACCCACTCCCACACCCTATGATCTGGGAGGGGTTACGCTAAAATGCTTCGGAGGCGAATGGGATAATCTTGACAGTGAAGAGACCCGGTACAAAAATGCCAAGGCAGAGATAGAAAAGAAGTATAACGTAGTTCTGGAAAAGGCTGACGTGTTTGCAGATGATGAATTTACCTTTAAATCCGTGGCCGATGTTTTAAGAGAATCGGTGGAGAAGGGTGAACCTGTGGCTGATATAGTAAACCTTTCTTCAAGCCTGCTTTATACTGCCTTTTATTTCGAACTCTTTCCGGATGTTACGGACAGTGTGGGCTTTATAGAAGTGGGGTCTCCTTATATTGAAGCGGGAACCTGGAAGGGTAAAGTCTACGGCGTATCCTATGATAAGATCAGGGATATGAGATTCATAGTTTATGACCGGCAATATATAGAATCATTGGGGTTGGAATTGCCCTCCATGCTTTTTGTGGAAGGGAAATGGAACTATGATCAGTTTGAGATATATTTGAGGAAACTGAAGGAAAAACTTCCAAAAGGGGTTTACCCAATCGGTATGGATCCCTACGAATGGCTGTCCATGGCAGCAGGAGCCAACGGTTCGGTCCTTTTGGATAACAATATGAATATAAATCTGGCGGATGAGGGCGTAATGGAAGCAATACAGTTCTATCAGAAGCTGGAAGCCGATGAACTGGCCTATCCCATGACAGCGGTATATGACGATATGGGCTTCATCCTGGATCTGGATTATGTCGCGGGACTTGATTCCGATAAGATTGTGTTAAAGACCGCAAGCATCAGCGAATTGCCCGACAACAAAGATAACCTTGGCATAGTGTGCTTCCCATGGGGATCAAAGGTACATTGTGATGACTACTATCTGACCATTTCCGATGAGTATCTTGTTCCTGCCTTCAACTGGTCCATAGATGCTCCCGTAAAGGCTTCATGTGAAAAGAAGGGGCTGGATCCTGCCATATTAACAAGACTGATCTATGATTATAACAGCGCTTGTTCCGAGGATACTGTAAAACTCATGCACAAGGTGTGGATCAACGAAAACAAGAAGGACGTTAATGTGGATACCACGGTTGAAGGCATATTTGCCACCAATCGGGATAATGTGATATTTGACTGGGCAGCCAACAGATTTGTTCCCGATTACAGTTCCATGGGATATGCGGTAAGAATGGCCGGATATGACACACTCTGCGGATATGCGGATCCCAAGGTTTGTTTTCCCAAGTGGATAGAGGAATGGAAGACGGAACTGGAAAATCCCATTCTGGAGTACTAGATCATATTGCTTTTAACCGCCGGGTTACGGCGGTTTTTTTACTTCATTATAAGTAATTTAATAATTTCTAATAACCCTACTTCGCGAAATCTGTTGACAAAGTCGGAAAAATATATTTAAATAGGGTGATTTAATCGGATAAAGTGATGACGTAGATCTCACTTTAACGGGATATTTGCGAAGAACGCAATACGGACACGGAGGTAAAACCATATGCCAAAACGCACAGACATTAAAAAAGTATTGATAATCGGTTCCGGACCCATCATTATCGGACAGGCCTGCGAATTCGACTATTCGGGAACTCAGGCATGTAAGGCGTTGAAGAAGCTCGGATACGAGATCGTCCTGGTGAATTCAAACCCTGCTACCATTATGACTGACCCTGAAACAGCGGACGTTACTTACATTGAACCCCTCAATTCGGACAGACTTGAGCAGATCATTGCCAAAGAACGACCGGATGCATTGCTTCCCAATCTGGGAGGTCAGTCGGGACTCAATCTTTGCGATGAACTGTCAAAGAAGGGCATCCTGGACAAGTACAATGTTAAGGTTATCGGCGTTCAGGTAGATGCGATCGAACGTGGTGAAGACCGTGTCGCATTTAAAGAGCAGATGAATAAGATCGGTGTTGAGATGGCAAGAAGCGAAGTTGCTTATTCGGTAGATGAGGCACTTGCAATTGCCGACAAACTCGGTTATCCCGTAGTTCTTCGTCCTGCCTTCACAATGGGCGGCGTAGGCGGCGGTCTTGTTTATAATAAAGAAGAGCTGAAGACTGTCTGCGCAAGAGGTATCCAGGCCAGCCTTGTTGGTCAGGTACTTGTTGAAGAGTCCATTCTCGGATGGGAAGAGCTGGAACTTGAGATCGTAAGAGATTCAACGGGGAAGATGATCACCGTATGTTTCATTGAGAACATCGATCCTCTTGGCATACATACAGGCGATTCCTTCTGCTCAGCACCTATGCTCACCATCTCCGAGGAGGTTCAGAAGAGAATGCAGGAGCAGGCATACAGGATCGTTGATTCTGTTGAGGTTATCGGCGGAACAAATGTACAGTTTGCTCATGACCCCAAGTCAGACAGAATAGTTGTTATTGAAATAAATCCCAGAACTTCCCGTTCATCGGCACTTGCTTCCAAGGCAACCGGTTTCCCCATTGCATTGGTTTCCGCAATGCTGGCTACGGGCCTCAACCTTTGCGACATCCCGTGCGGAAAGTACGGAACACTTGATAAGTACGTTCCCGGAGGCGACTATATCGTTATCAAGTTTGCCCGTTGGGCCTTTGAAAAGTTCAAGGGCGTAGAGGACAAGCTGGGAACCCAGATGAGAGCCGTAGGCGAAGTAATGAGTATCGGTAAGAACTTCAAGGAAGCTTTCCAGAAGGCTGTAAGATCTTTGGAGACCGGACGTTACGGACTGGGTTATGCAAAGAATTTCAATTCCCTTACCAAAGAGGAACTTTTATCCAAACTCGTTACACCCAATTCCGAAAGATACTTCCTTATATATGAAGCTCTCCGTAAGGGGGCGACCATAGAAGAGATCCAAAAGCTCACCTATGTAAAGACTTATTTCCTGGAGCAGATGAAGGAACTGGTGGAAGAGGAAGAAAAGCTGGCTGAGAGCGGCAAGGCTATCAGTGATGCCGAACTTACACAGGCTAAGAAGGACGGCTTCTCCGACAGATATCTTTCCAAGATCACCGGTCTTACGGAAGATGAGATCAGAAATAAGAGAACAGCCATCGGCGTTGTTGAGAACTGGGAAGGCGTACATGTATCCGGAACACAGGATTCCGCTTACTATTATTCCACCTATAACGGTTCCGACAAGAACCCTGTTAAGGATGACAGAAAGAAAGTCATGATCCTTGGCGGCGGTCCCAACAGGATCGGTCAGGGTATCGAATTCGACTATTGCTGCGTACATGCGGCTCAGGCTCTCAGAAAGTTGGGCTTTGAAACCATTATCGTAAACTGTAATCCCGAGACCGTATCCACGGATTACGATACTTCCGATAAGCTCTACTTCGAGCCTCTTACTCTTGAAGACGTATTAAGCATTTACAATAAAGAAAAGCCTGTGGGTGTTATCGCCCAGTTCGGAGGACAGACACCTCTTAACCTGGCTGCCGACCTTGAAAAGAATGGCGTTAAGATCCTCGGAACCAGCCCTGCTGTTATTGACATGGCTGAAGACAGAGATCTTTTCAGAGAGATGATGGACAAGCTGGGCATACCTATGCCTGAATCGGGTATGGCTGTTACCGTTGACGAAGCCAAGGCTGTTGCCAACAAGATCGGTTATCCCGTAATGGTGCGTCCTTCCTTCGTACTTGGCGGCCGCGGTATGGAAGTGGTTTACGATGATGAAGCAATGACAGGCTATATGAATGCGGCTATAGGCGTTACTCCCGACAGACCCATCCTCATTGACCGTTTCCTGAATCATGCCATGGAATGCGAAGCAGATGCCATTTCCGACGGCACTCATGCATTCATGCCCGCCGTTATGGAGCACATCGAGCTTGCAGGCATACATTCCGGCGACTCCGCATGCATCATCCCTTCGATGCACATCAGCGAAGAAAACCTTAAGACTATCGAGACCTATACAAAGAGAATAGCAGAAGAAATGCATGTAAAGGGTCTTATGAATATCCAGTATGCCATCGAGAACGGCAAGGTATTTGTTATCGAAGCCAATCCCAGAGCATCACGTACTGTTCCCTTGGTTTCCAAGGTATGTAACATCCGTATGGTTCCTCTCGCTACCGAGATCGCAACCATGGATATTACGGGAAGACCTTCACCCGTTCCTGCACTTAAGCATGAGAACATCCCTTATTACGGAGTTAAGGAAGCTGTATTCCCCTTCAATATGTTCCCTGAAGTAGATCCCATCCTTGGACCCGAGATGCGTTCCACAGGTGAAGTCCTCGGTATTTCCGAGCATTTCGGAGAAGCTTTCGTAAAGGCTCAGGAAGCTACACAGACAAGACTTCCTTTGGAAGGCACTGTACTCATTTCCGTAAACAACAAGGATAAGAGTGAAGTTGTAGATATTGCAAAGACCTTTGAAGAAGCAGGCTTTAACATCCTTGCTACCGGAGGCACAGCAGACAAGCTGGCTGAAAACGGCATTAAGTGCGAGAAGATCTTTAAGCTGCGTGAAGGCAGACCCAATATTACAGATGCCATTACAAACGGACAGATCAACCTTATCCTTAATACTGCTTCAGGAAGAGAATCAGCCGATGACGATTCCTATATCCGTAAGGCTGCCATCAGAAGCAAGATACCTTATATGACCACTATGGCTGCGGGACGTGCTACCGCCGAAGGAATCCTCTACGTTAAGAAGAACGGAGGAGAGAGCAGTATCGAATCCCTTCAGGGCTGGCACAACAGGATCGGCAAGTAATTTAAAAAAATTGGTAAGTTTCACACATTCAACTAAAAAAGAGTCCTTAGGGACTCTTTTTTTTGTAAACATTTGGTGTAGTAGTTGTGTTATAATCGCACTTCGGTCAGTTCAGGACGTTCATTTGCTGTGCAAAGATTTATTATATAACCGGGAATGTCATGCCAGATATAAAAGTTCAGGGATTCGATCTTTTCCCGACAGGAGGAATAGATCTCTGAAGGACGGAGAGTAAGGCCCTTGGCAATGTGCTTAAGGAAAGCCTCCTTACCGGTCCAGTTTTCATAAAAGAATATCTTTTTATCGGCATCGTTCATGGATTCATACATGGACAGTTCTTTCTTATTCATGACGAACTTGACCAGATTGGGCTTTATGTCCTTTATCTCTTCAATGTCTATACCGACGGTAACATCGGAAAAGGCACAGACCACATAACTTCCGCTGTGGGAAACATTAAAATGGACATTCGGATGATCCGGAAGATAGGGCTTGCCGTGGGTAGAAAAAAAGATTCGTTCTTCATAGGGAGAAAGACCTGCTTCATGAAGACCCAGAGCCATAAGATAGCCCGCACCTACCGAACGCTGTTTTCCGAGAGGATGAGACAGGGAGTCTGCTTTTTTACGACGTTCATCCGATATATATCTGTAGGCCTTCATATAGACATCGGGATTATTAAATTGTTCGATGTTTAATACATAGAGCTTATTCATATTTTTAATGATAAATGGATTCTTGTTTTTGTCAAGAGGTGCAGTATGAACAAGGTAAACAAAAATGATATTTTAACGGAAGGAAAAGTTTTACCGGCCATTGTGAGCTTCACCATGCCCATATTTTTCGGTATGCTCTTTCAGCAGTTCTACAATCTGGTGGATACGTCCATAGTGGGAAGATATCTGGGTATCAACGCTCTTGCGGGTGTGGGCTCCACAGGTTCTCTCATGTTTCTGGTAATAGGCACCGTAAACGGCATATGTTCCGGCTTTGCGATCCCCGTAGCCCAGAGCTTTGGGGCTAAAAATATGGATATGCTTAAAAGATTCGTGGCGGGAGCCACCATACTTGCGGTGGTACTTTCCGTTATCCTGACCACGGTTACGGTCTTGTTGTGCGATAATATGCTGGTGGCCATGGACACACCTGAGGAAGTCTATGACTATGCCTATGAATATCTGGTACTCATATTTGCGGGCATACCTTTTACCTTTCTCTATAATCTGACATCCGGATTTTTAAGATCCATAGGAGATTCCAAGTCACCGCTTTACTTCCTTTTTATATCCTCAGCGCTCAACATAGCCCTGGATTTCCTTTTCATAGTGGGCTTTAAGATGTCCGCTGACGGTGCGGGACTTGCAACCGTCATTTCCCAGGCTGTATCGGGACTTGCTTGCCTTATTTACATGTCAAGGAAATACGATATATTAAAACTCAGGAAAAAAGACTTTAAGGTTAACGGATTTATACTTTTCAGGCTTCTTTCCGTGGGAATTCCCATGGGAATACAGTATGGTATCACAGCCATAGGTACCATTGTCATCCAGACGGCTGTTAACGGTTTCGGACCCATCACTGTTGCAGGTGTCACCACCTCCGGAAAGATCAGCAGTGTCGTAACCTGTCCTTTGGAAGCACTGGGAGCGGCCATGGCCACCTTTGCGGGCCAGAACATCGGAGCCGGTAAGCTGGACCGTGTGAACAAAGGCCTTTGGCAGGCTACATTCCTGGGCTTCGGCATTTCCGTGGTGGTCTTCGGTATAGTTTGGTTCTTCGGAAGATATATAGGCCTTTTGTTTATGGAAGCCAAGGAAGTGGAAGCCATGGGATATGCCATGCAATGTATAAGGATAAGTGCGGCCTTTTATTTCATGCTGACCATCGTGCTGACTTTCAGATACACCATCCAGGGCATGGGTTATTCCACATTGGCCATATTTGCGGGTATCCTGGAAATGATCGCCCGCTGTCTTATAGGCATCCTTCTTCCTGCCACCTTCGGTTTTATAAGCATATGTTTTGCCAGCCCCGTAGCCTGGATCGCCGCCGATCTTTTCCTTATCCCGGCCTATTATATATGCATGAAGAAGGCCAAGAGGCATTACAGTAAGGCTTTCCACACCGAATCCCTGTAAATGGGATTAATAACCTGAATTTATAATAATTATTTTAAAAAATAGTTTGACTTTTTTACTGCATTCAACTATAATGCAATGCATCATTAAAGAAACGCGATGAAGGCATTAAGCTTGAACACATCGATTTTCAGAGAGTCCGCGGGTGGTGTGAGCGGATAACGAAGTTTAAAGCTGTCTCCTGCCGGAGCGGAGTTCCCCAAAAACCTGTGGTTTTATAAGGAACTACGGTTAACCCCGTTATCATGGTTTAGGACTTTAAAATGAGTCCGATGAGAGCAGATACTAAGGTATCTGAAATTCACGGGTGGTACCGCGGTAAATAAGAATTTATCGTCCCGGAAGCGAAAAAACGCTTCCGGGATTTTTGTATTGTCATACAAAAGATTTCATTTCGGAGGCAATGACTTGGCAGAAAACACTGCCGCTACATTTTTGATCAGGAGAGAAGAAAATGAAAAAGATCGGATTTACGGACATCACAATCAGAGAATGCGAAAAGAACAACACTTCCCTTTCCTTTAAAGAGAAGGTTGAGATCGCAAAGATCATGGACAAGGTCAATTATTCCTGCATCGAACTTCCCGAATTGGGAGATTCAAAGGGACAGGAACTCCTTGTAAAGACAATTGCGGGTACACTTAAGAAGAGCGGAGTATCCATTCCCGTAGGCTTCACGAAAAAGGGAGTAACAAGGGCCTGGGATTGCATCGCCAAGGCTAAGAAGCCTTCCCTCATCGTGGCTGTTCCCGTGTCGGCCGTACAGATGGAATATGTCTGCAGGAAAAAGGGACCTCAGATCATTGATATGATAAAGGAATTGGTAACCGAAGCGACCCGCCTTTGCAAGAATGTGGAATTCTCCGCACTTGATGCATCAAGAGGAGAGCTTCCCTTCGTTTGCTCGGCTATCCAAACAGCCATAGAAGCAGGCGCTTCCAAGATCACGGTCTGCGATACCGCAGGCATTATGCTTCCCGATGAAATGAAGAGTTTCATAGAAAAGATATTTGAGAATGTTCCGGAGCTTAAGGAAAAAGAACTTTCCGTGGAGCTTTCAAATGAACTGGATATGGCAACTGCCTGTGCAAATGCGGCAGCCATCGGAGGAGCCACCGATTTCAAGACTACGGTTACAGGAGGAGGTTTCCCGGCTGTTACCTGTGTTGTTAAACTCTTTGACAAAAGAAGCGATGCACTCGGCACAGAGATGAGCATCGTAAAGACTGAACTGCAGAGAAGTGTAAGCCAGATGCAGAGAATGATCGGACATTCCGACGGCAGTTCCCATATGGTCGTTGCTTCTTCCGAGGATCAGGGAACATTTGATATAAACGATGACATCAATGTTATCACCGATGCCTGTGCAAAGATAGGATATGACCTTTCCGAAGAGGATTCGGCGAATGTTTATGAGGCATTTTTAAGAGTAGCCCGTAAAAAGGACAAGGTTACCGGAAGAGAACTGGAGGCCATCGTTGCCAGCTCCGCAATGCAGGTGCCTCCCACATACAAGCTGGAAAACTACGTTATCAACTCAGGAAATATAATTTCTGCCAGTGCAAATATCAAGCTCATTAAGAACGGTGAAGAATTGTCCGGTATTTCCGTAGGCGACGGACCCATTGATGCTTCCTTTAAAGCCATCGAGCAGATCCTGGGACATCACTATGAACTGGATGATTTCCAGATCCAGTCCGTAACCGAAGGCCGTGAGGCAATGGGACAGGCTGTGGTAAAGCTTAGAGTAAACGGAAATCTTTATTCCGGAACAGGCATATCCACAGATATCATAGGAGCTTCCGTAAGAGCCTATCTGAGCGCCATTAACAAGATCGTATATACCGAAGAGTAGAGCAAAGGAGAGATTTTAAATGAACATTTGTTTTTCCACAAAATATACGGACAAGTCGTTTGATGAGATCCTTTCCTATGCGGCGGAAATGGGATTTCAGGGCATAGAGATCCATGACATCAACGCACCTCAGTTTAAGAGTAACATTTCACCCTTCTCCATTGAGACTGCGGGAGTGACCAAGAGGGCTCTTTCGGATAAGGGTATAAAGATCGCCGCTTTTGACAGCGGACTTAACATTGCGGATACAAAGGCAGACAGTGAATACTTTGACGGATTCGTAAAACTTCTTGAGATAGCCAGAGCCCTTTCCGTAAAATACGTAAAGGTTCATGCTGCGGAAGGAAGTGACGCGAATATATATGAATTCCTGGACAAGGCTCTTAAATTCGCTCATGAACTGGAAGTGGAGATCATAATCGAAACCACGGGGGCTTTTTCTTCCACGAAGAAACTGAGAGATCTGCTGGAGTATTATGCCACGGATTTCCTGGGTGCAGACTGGAATATGCACGATACCTACTTCTGTGCGGATGAAGATCCCGATACCACCATCACCAATCTGGGAGCCTACGTTAAGCTGGCTCATGTGCTGGATCAGAACGAGAGAGGAGAGATCGAGTTCCTTGGAGACGGTATCCTTCCCTTAAGTGAAATGATAAATGCGGTCCGTTCCGTTAATTACAGCGGTTTTATCTCTCTGGAATGGAACACTTCCTATATAGAAGACGTGGAATCCGAAACGGTATTTTCCCATTATTTCTATGCAATGGATAACCTTATCAGGAATTCAAAGAAGGAAAAGCATTATTATTACAATAACCGCCATACAGGAAAGTTCCTCTGGAAGAAGGAAACTTTGATCGAGAAGACCTTCCCCCAGCTTTTGGATGATATTGCAAATGAATTCCCCGATCAGACAGCATTTAAGTACACCACTCTCGAATATGAAAGAACCTATGCCGAGTTCCGCGAGGACGTGGACAACTTTGCAAGATCCCTTATCGCCATGGGCGTTAAGAAGGGAAATCAGGTGGCTGTCTGGGCAACCAACGTTCCCGAGTGGTATATTGCCTTTTGGGCAACCACAAAGATCGGTGCTGTTCTTGTGACCATGAATACCGCCTATAAGATCCATGAGGCAGAGTATCTGCTCAAGCAGTCGGATACCCATACCCTTGTAATGATCAAGGGATACAAGGATTCCGATTATGAGGGCATCAT
This sequence comes from Lachnospiraceae bacterium, assembly GCA_016287765.1. The sequence continues at coordinate 8,380 of JAEEWS010000006.1, read as the reverse complement.
CAGGGAACTCTGTCCCGAACTGGAAGAGAGAAAACCCGGCAAGCATCTTCATTGCAAGAGGCTTCCTTTCCTGAGAAATGTTATTACCGTAGGTTTTAAGATGAAGGGGGCTATCACCTGGAACGAAGCTGTGCGTATGGGAGATTCCGTTCCCGTTCAGGAAGTGTACAGGATGGCTGCAAACGTTGATAAGGACGATGTTGCCAACATGCAGTACACCTCCGGGACCACCGGTTTCCCCAAGGGAGTAATGCTTACCCACTATAATATAGTAAATAACGGTAAAAATATCGGAGACCGCATGGATCTTTCCACGGAAGACAGGATGATGATCCAGGTACCCATGTTCCATTGCTTCGGAATGGTACTTGCCATGACTGCTTCGGTAACTCACGGTGTCACCATGTGTCCCATCCCTTATTTTTCACCCAAGTCATCCCTTGCCTGCATAAATCAGGAGAAGATCACCGCATTTCACGGCGTACCTACAATGTTTATCGCAATGCTTCAGCATAAAGACTTCGAAAAGACCGACTTTTCACACATGCGTACCGGCATCATGGCAGGAAGTCCCTGTCCCGTTGCGGTAATGCAGGATGTTGTGGATAAGATGCATATGACGGAGATAACCATAGTTTACGGACAGACCGAAGCATCTCCGGGATGTACTATGAGCTGTACCACTGATACCATTGAACAGAGGGTGAATACCGTGGGCAGAAATCTTCCCGAGATCGAGTGCCGCATAGTGGATCCTGAGACAGGAGAAGAAGTGGGGCCCAATGTTAACGGTGAATTTGTGGCCAGAGGCTACAACATCATGAAGGGCTATTACAAGATGCCCAAGGCAACAGCTTCCGCCATCGATAAAGAGGGCTGGCTCCATACGGGAGATCTGGCATGCAAGACGGAAGACGGTTTCTACAAGATCACAGGACGTCTTAAGGATATGATAATCCGCGGCGGCGAAAATATTTATCCCAAGGAGATCGAAGAGTTCATCTACACCCATGAGAAGGTTCAGGACGTTCAGGTCATCGGTGTTCCCGACGAGGCCATGGGAGAAGAGATCATGGCATGCATAGTTCTTAAGAAGGGCGAGACCATGACGGCTGATGAGATGAAGACCTACATCATGGAGCACATGGCTAAACACAAGGTGCCAAAGTATATAGATTTTGTGGACGGTTTCCCCATGAATGCCGCTGGAAAGATACTTAAGTATAAGATGCGCGAGGAAGCGATCGAGAAGCTCGGTCTTAAAAAGGCAAGCGAGATCGTTACTGCCTGATTTTTATAAAATATCATTTTTTTGTCACACATTTGTTGGTCTTATGCTTTATAATAATTTCAGAGGGCATAGTTTTTGTTTTCGGAACCGATATACCGGTCAAAGGAGGCAGATATGGCAGGAATCTCATCCCTTTCAAATGCAGGACTTTATAAAGCGTTATATAATGGCGGTGCTGACAGATACGGTTCGGCAGCTTCTCTTAATTCGCTTTTTAATAATTCCGCTTCAAAGACTTCTTCCAAGAACAACACAAACGATATCTTTTCGGCCTTGGGAGAGAATACCTTCAGTGATCTCAACATGATCAAGAAGGGTACATATAAGAGACTGTTGTCGGCTTATTATGAGAAATACGGAAATACAGGTTCATCCTCAGCCACGGATGCAGTATCAAATGAGATCTCCAATCTTAAAACAGTATCGGGGAATGCATCTTCTCTTAAGGATTCGATCAGCAGATTAAGGAGGACGGATTTTAGCAATAAGGAGAATTCGGAAGGATCATTGGCTGCGGCTAAGAGTTTTGTGGAAGGGTACAATTCCCTGATCGAGAATTCAGTGAAGGTAAACCGTCAGAGCGTGCTGAAAGATACTCTCGGACTTGTGAATTACATGAAGAAGAATGCAGGCATGCTGAATGAGCTCGGAATGAAACTGGGAACGGATAACAAGATCACCTTTGATGAAGACAAGTGGAATAATGCCTATTCCACCTCCAAATCTTCCATGTTCAACGGTGTGGGAAGTTTCGGCTATCAGGCTTCATATAAGATAGGAAAGATAAATTCTTCCGCTTCTGCGGGAACAGGTAAAGCTACGGCGGCTTCCATGTATAACAATACCGGTAATTACAATAACAACAATTATTTTTCACAGCTTTTTAATACCATGTTTTAGAGAAAAATGAAATGTTTTCCCGCGGTCACAGACCGCGGTTTTTTTACATAAAATAAGAAAAAAAGGGGAAATCGCATTTTAAATGTGGTATAATCATCCTCATGAAAAATATTAAGAATGATATCAAAACAGGTGAATATAAAAGGGTTTACCTTCTTTACGGCAAGGAGAATTATCTTAAGAGACTTTATGCCGATAAGCTTCAAAAGGGTATAATTCCCGAGGATGATTCCATGAACATGACCGTGATACAGGGAGATTCCTTTGACCTTAACGAGTTTCGCGGCATGTGTGATACCATGCCTTTCTTTGCGGACAGGCGCTGTATCCTTGTTAACAGAAGCGGTAAGTTTAAAGCATCCAAAAAGGAAACGGAAGATAAGCCCGAAAAGAAGAATGAAGGAAAAGAAGGGCTCGCGGAATACATAAGTCTTATCCCGGATACCACCACGGTAATATTCGTGGAAGATGAGGTGGATAAGAGAGGAAAACTCTTTAAGGCGGTAAAAGAGCAGGGCTATGCCTGCGAGATGAATGAACTGGATGAAAGAGATCTGATACTCTGGATAGCTACGGAATTCCGGAGCCTGGGAAAGGGCATCAGTGAAGCTACAGCCAAATTCCTTCTGGAATGGTCCGGTACAAACATGGAAAACCTGAAGATAGAGATAGAGAAGCTTGGGTTTTATGCTCTTGACAGGGATTCGGTGGAAAAGAAGGATATAGAAGCAGTGTGCACCAGGGAGCTCAGAGCGGTCATCTTTGATATGACGGATGCGGTTGCCGCGGGAGATATGAAAAGGGCACTGGCTGTTTATGAAAGGCTGAATGCATTGAGAGAACCTGTTCAGCTCACATGGCGCATGCTGATAAGACATTATACCCAGCTTCTGGTGGTTAAGGAACTTAAGGCGGAAGGGAAAAGTCAGGGGGAGATCACATCGATCCTGGGCATACATCCTTTTGCGGTACAGAAACTTATGCAACAGGTGGGAAATTTTAAAAGATCCGCACTCAGAGCAAAACTTGAGTACGGAGTTCAACTGGAACAGGACATGAAAAACGGAAAAATTGCGGAAAAGAATCTTGTGGAGCTTTTTATCTTAGGGTGAAAAATTTTTCTTGCAATTGATGAATAAGTGTGTTATCTTATTGTGCGCTGTTCGGAAAACAGATTATTTTTACATAAAAAACAGCAGATGAGGAAGCGTATCGAAGCGGTCATAACGGCCCTGACTCGAAATCAGGTAGCCCGCAAGGGCTCGTGGGTTCGAATCCCACCGCTTCCGCTAAACAAATGCCGCCGAAAGGAAGTCTTTCGACGGCGTTTGTATGTTTTACATTTGTATAAAGCCGTAGCATATAAGGAACTCTCCCAATATATATGCGAACATTTCCAAAAAGTGCCTTTTGTACAGAGAATCACTTTTATGGAAACGGACTCCGAACAAAAGGACATCCGACCAGAAGAAGAGCAGAGCACCAAGGGAGATGGTGATGGTCGCCGTGCAGGGTACGGAAAACATCTGCATCATGGCGAAGGCATTCATGGTTGCGTTTGCCATAAGATAACCCACCATTGGGACCTTCAACATCTTTGGAATAAAATCCCGAAGATTTTTGCTCACCATGTATATGATGGCAATAAAGAGGATAAGGATGGGGATTATCGTTGCATAGGGAACTTGTTTGAAATTTATGTTTGTGCAGTAAGCACAGATGAAACATAAATGACTCAGGAGAAAAGCAATTCCTCCCAGTACAAAAAACTGAGGACCGCGGCCGAGAAGCAGCACATCCCCCGCCCAGCTGAAGAAGAAGGCGGCCAGGACATAAAGATTGGGAGACGGAACAGCAAAGTAGTAGGCGATCATCATCAAAGGAAGTAAAAGCCATTTGGTGAGTCTCCTGATAAGACGGTTACATCTGTATGTACCGTATAAATGGATAATGCTGTCAACCGTAAGAATTATCAATGCCACTGTTGTTATTGTATTCATACCTATCCACCTTTTATCATGATCATCTGATAATCTGATTTTACACTAAGCCGAAGTGAATGTAAAGTTTGCATTCCAAAACACCGTCAGATCAGGACCCACAATTATAAATTTTTATTCACAGAAAAATAAATATTTATAATATAATGGTAAAAAAATTCTATTGCGATATTTTGGTTTATATGATTTAATTTAAATATCTATAAGGCAAAATAGGAGCAAATTACATTGTTTCGAAAGGGGAAAAATAATGCCTTTAATAGTTTTAGAAGTCAACCTTATACAGTATGGGCCTGTGGGGGATGCAGTGCTGACCGGCCTGTTCGGGGTACTTTTATTCCTTCTCTTTGTTAACATCGCGAAGAGGGTGAAAGCCGAAAAGAAGGCGGAAACAGCCGATGCAAAACTGGCAGAAAGCTACAACGACCTCAAAATGGCCTATGATGAAGTTTCTAACACAAAATCCGAGCTTTTTGAAAAATATGATGAGCTTAGGGAAAACAGAGAGCAGATGAAGGAAGTGGCTTATACGGATTACCTGACCAAGTTGCCTAACAGAGTCGCTTTCATGAGCAAACTTGAAAATGAGATACACAAATCCTATCCCGGTGAATTCTTCACCATTATCGATATCGATCTGGATGATTTCAAGATCATTAACGATACCATGGGACATCTCAACGGAGATGCGGTTATTTCTTCCGTTGCGGACAGACTTGAAGCTACTCTCGGTGAGGACGATTTTATCGGACGTGTGGGTGGAGATGAATTTATCATTCTCTTCAACAGACTTTTGAGCAGAGACGAATGCGAGAAAAAGGCTGTGGAGATCATGCACATCTTCAGTGTTGAACACTTTAAGGCTATGGATGATAAAGAGATTTCCATCAGTGCCAGCATGGGTGTGCTCATTGTTTCCAGGGACAAGTGTCCTTCATTACAGAATCTTACAAGAAATCTGGATACAGCTCTCTTTGTTGCAAAGGATTCCGGAAAGAATGCTTACAGGATCTTTGATAATCCCATGGAGCAGATGATGTCCAACAGAGTCAAGCTTCAGGGTGAAATGAGAGAAGCTATCCGTGATAATCAGTTTGAACTTTACTATCAGCCCCAGGTTAATCTTGCGACCAACAGAGTGGCAAGCTTTGAGGCATTGATCAGATGGCATCATCCTCAAAAGGGACTTCTTTTCCCTGACGAGTTCATTCCCGTTGCCGAGGAGTGCGGTCTTATCATAGAGCTGGGTAAGCTTGTATTGAACAAGGCTTGCAAACAGTTGGCCGAGTGGCATAAATCCGGTAATAAGGTCATGATAGCCGTTAACCTTTCCGCAAAACAGTTCAGAGATCCTTTCCTTACCGATTATGTAATGGAAATGATCAGGGAGTACAACATAGATCCCAAGTATCTTGAACTGGAGATCACGGAAACCGTAGCTATCGAAGACGTAAATTACGCTATCAGAACCATTGAAAACCTTAAGAAGTTCGGCATCCTGTTTTCACTGGATGATTTTGGAACAGGTTATTCATCCCTTAACTATCTTAAGAAGCTTCCCATCGATAACCTTAAGATAGATAAGAGTTTCATGGAGGCTGTTACCGTTGATAATGAAGATAAGAAGATAGTTGAGACCATTATCAGTCTCGCGCAGGCACTTAATATGCTTGTTGTTGCCGAAGGTGTGGAAGAAAATGCTCAGGAAGAGATGCTGAGAAGAATGAATTGCAACAAGGCTCAGGGCTTCCTCTACAGCAGACCCGTTCCTGCCAATATCGCTTCACAGATGATCAGTTTCTGATATTGTGAAAAGTGCACAAAAACAACCCTCGATTTTCTACAGATTGAGATCAGGTCCGGTATTGTACCGGACCTTTTTTCGTGGTAATATATATATGCTTCATCTATTTTCTCGATTTCTATTCTAAATTCGCGATTCATGGCAGGATCTACTTAAAATTCAGGAGAGATAAATGGAAAACAGACAATTTAATAAAGATCATCTTTTTATGCGCCTTATGAGCGGAAATGTATGCGGTGAGATCAGGGATCAGTTCCCCTGCGATGATGTTTTAAACCTTACCGTGGGTTACAGGTGGCTTGAAGAACAGGAGGACGGGATCAGAACTTCCCAGCCTTTAAGAATCGAGCAATTGGAAGAGAACGGCCTGAAAAAGGAGGAATTGCTTTCTCTTGCCAAGCACAACACCGGCGAATTATTTAAGACCAGGCTCTATAAACTGGAAGAACTGGTCAGACGGATCTGCGAAGGTGTGGATGCCAAAGATTATATGGAGGGAGAGGGAGAACTGGACAAGAGCGAACTTTACGTTTGTACCAACGATTCCGGAATGTTTGGTGCTGCGGTAATGTTTATAGACAGCGTTATAGAAAAAATAGCCAAACGTCTCGGCTGCAATCTTTACATCCTCCCTTCAAGCATCCACGAGGTCATTATCGTTCCCAGAGTAGAGCAGTATGATCTTAACATGCTTAAAGAAACTGTCAGGGCAGTGAATTCAACCGTTGTAAACGAAAATGATTTTCTTTCCGACAGTGTTTATCAGTATGATCTTAAGACTTCCACAGTCGAGATAGCCATGTAAGAAGGACAAGCGCATAACAAAGAAAAATTGACAGGGCGACGGGCTTTTTGTTATATATATCTTAATGGAAAAACTCAAGTATAAAGATAAAACAGAGGTGAAAAAATGAGCAGGATCTATATAACAGGGCACAAGAATCCGGATCTGGACAGCCTGTGCAGTGCTTATGCCTATTCTGTGCTTAAAAACAGGATCGACCCGGAAAACGAGTATATACCGGTACGAGCCGGACATTTAAGCGACAGCGTGAAGGCTATTTTAAACACATTGGACATAGAAGCGCCTCAATATCTCGGTAATGTATACCCCAAGGTGGAGGATGTGATGCTTAAGCCCACAGAAAAGCTGGATGTGTCACAACCTCTTACAGCCCTTGCCAGGACCTATAAGGATTCGACTCCTTCGGTGGTACCCATCTATGAAGAGGACAGGTTTGCGGGACTTTTAAGCGTTGATGATATAACCCTTTATTTCATGCACAAGCTGGGGGAGGAAGGAAGAATATCCGAGATCCCCACCCTGGGTATGCTTCTGGGAAAAAAGGAAAGCCCCATTCAGGCAGAGGATCTTTTTGAAGAGGCGAAGCTCAGTCTTTCCAATTCCAAAAAGAGAGGTCTGGCTGTGTATTCCGGAGATGAGTTCTGCGGTTATGTGAGCAGAAGATGCTTCCTTAAAGCACCCTCCTATAAGGTGATAATGGTGGATCACAATGAGGCAAGACAGTCCGTAACAGGCATAGAAAGTGCCGAAGTGGTGGAGATAGTGGATCATCACAGACTTGATGCTTCCAAGACCAAGCTGCCCATATTCATTGATACGGAGCCTCTGGGAAGTACCTGTACCATAGTTTACCGCATGTTCCTGAGAAACAACATCATTCCGGATAAGTATACAGCCAAAGTACTTCTGACAGGACTGATCTCGGATACGCTGATCCTTAAGAGTCCCACCACAACTCCGGTGGATACGGAGATCGCCGAAAAACTGGCAGAGATCTGTGAAGTTAACATTGATGATTTCGGCCATCAGATGTTCAGCCATGTGGAAAGTCTTGGAAAAAGAAATCCGGAGAGAGCTATCCTTTCGGATTTCAAGAAATATACGGAAAAGAATATCATGATAGGAATAGGTCAATGCGAAGTGACCACGCTGCATGATATAGATGAGTACATGCAGACCTATCTGGACAGACTTGAGACAGTAAGGGAGAAAAACGGCCTCACCTGGGCTGCTCTGATGATAACAAATGTTTTAAAGGAGCACAGTGTACTGCTTACAACCGGATATAAGGCGGAAAAACTTCTGCCCTATAAGATGATCAGGGAAAGGGTTTATGATATGCCGAATGTAATGAGCCGAAAGAAGCAGCTGCTTCCGGAGATGCTCTATGCCTTATCGGCCGTGACCGTTGGATAGATAATAAAAAAGGGACTGTTGATCAGTCCCTTTTTTAACGTCACTGATCGGATTCGAACCGACGGCCTTTCACTTCGGAGGCGAACGCTCTGTCCAGCTGGGCTACAGTGACTTAAAAGTACCGTGTGAGTATACAACAAGAGTTTTAAATTGTAAAGGCATGG
>JAEEWS010000069.1 GCA_016287765.1 Lachnospiraceae bacterium | reverse complement strand
TTCCATGTATAATAAATCAAAAAGTTATCTTCCGGTTTAACTTACAATCGGATCATCCATACATATTTGCCAAAATCAATTTTTTCTTATCATACTCACTGCGTCTTTTCTTAGAAATCTCAAGATAGTTCCAATTGACACCCTCTCTCTTCAGCACATTTGTACATCAGTGTTTTCATAAGCTCTGCCTTCTCCCGAGCATTCAGACTCTGAGCACGTTTATCAGCATCCTCCATTATTTCCTTCAGGGCTTCCAATTCAAGCATATTAACAGCCCTGCAATAAAATACATCCTGTTGCCCGTCATTATAATCTTCAAGAAGTCTTTCCAGGATACGCTTCTTTTCTCTTTGCTCTTCAAGATATGCATCTATCCCCATTTCTTTTGCTTTCTGCATATCTTTTCTTTGATTCCTGTGAAGCACAAGGGTATCATAGCTGTCAAAGCCGTCATAATGCCTGCACGGGTACTCCGGGCATTCAAAGCAGTACTGAAGACCTCCATGCTTTACGCTGCAAGGGGCCATTGGACAAACCTTCGCACAAAAGCTGTCCTTAAAGCAGCCGTTGCAATTTCCTTGCAGGCGATATCCGCACAGTCCGCAGTTCAAGCCGCATAGAGAAAACATATCATCGCTTCTGTTAAAATCTTTAAGGCTCATAACGACCTCTTATTCTTACGGATCGCAGCAAGTCTGTCCATATCCCCATGCTCGATCTCTTGCTCCAGTGCCTTGATGATCTTAGCCTTTCTTTTTAAGAAATCCGGGCCGGACAGGTGAATACCGGAGGTATGGTGGGTATTGAAATAGCAGTCACAGGTCAGATGTTCTACGAAGACCTTTAATTCGATCAGCATCTCCTTCTCCGTGAGCGGAGTAAACTCACCACGCTCTGCTTCCTCCAGTAACGGAGTTCCCGGGAACAGCGTCAATCCGCCGGTTCCGACAAGGATCGGTTTACATTTGCTGAAAAGCTCCGCCGAGTGAATGGCATGATCCATGCTGTGTTCCTTCCCGGCAACGCCATTTAGGAAACAAAGCCAGAAGTCGATCCCTGCTTCCGTGAGCTTTGCGCACTGCTCGGTAATATCTGCCGCGCTGCACTTCTTATTGATGCGGTCAAGAGTCCAGTCGTCACCGCTTTCCGACCCAAGCGATATTTCACGGAGTCCCAGTTCCTTAAGCGACTTAAGCTGTTCCACAGTCTTATTCTTTATATCCGTCACCCTGGTACATGCATATATGTACTCCATCTTCGGGAGATACTTATTGATCATCTCTAAGATGGGCATGAGTTTGTCATAGGTCATGCAAAGGGGATTCGCTGAAAGAAGCTGGATCGTCTTTGCGTTCGGATCCGTTTCCGCAAGTTCCTTAAGGTCCTCTTCGATCCACTCCATAGGAGACATCTTAAACGGGACATCTTTATACATCGTGCAGAATTTGCACTTATTATGCGTACACCCTTGCGTTATCTCTAAAAGCGGCCATGTAGGCCAGTAGGGATTTCTGTATACGGTTCCTGTAAAATGCATAAAGCCTCCTTACTCCGCAAACGGTGCGGCAAGTTCATTTACGATATCTTCACAGGCATCGATACTCTTTATCAGACCGGTGAGGTTATTTACCGTATTGACTCCTGCATCCAGATCTCCCTTATACATGCCATAGAAGAAGCTGCCCTGCGGAGGATTCATGTCACCGCGTTTGTTCGCCTCAACACCTTCCTTGCCATACTTGTGCGGCGTTGTGCGCCAGCGGGCAAAGCCGTCCTGCTGAGTATAAACCAGAAAATCATCCGGATGCGTGTCCATGATATCCTTCTTCACATTGTCTGCGGCACGGCATTCTTTCGAAAGGATAAAACGTGTGCCAACGAAGACGCCTTCCGCTCCGACCACTTTTGCAGCTCTCGCCATTTTTTCATTTACGATCCCGCCTGCAGCAAGCACAGGGATGGAAACATATTCTGAAAGAAGGGCCGTTGCAGCTGTTGTACCTGTTGTGAGAGAAGGCATGCATCCGCCCTCATCGCATCCAGTCGCAACTATAATATCCGCACCGCCTTTTTCCGCCTCGATTGCGCCACGCACACTCGGATTCGATTCTCTTGCGATGATTATAAAACCATCCTTTTTCCACTGTCTGTACTCATCGGGTGCAATGCTTCCAACGGCTACAAGTACCTTTACGCCCTCCTCTTTGGCAAGTTCGATCATCGCCTTGGAGAAGCCATAAGGATCCATATCAGAAGGGAACACATTAATGCCAAAAGGCTTATCAGTCAGTTCCCGCGTCCTGTGGATTGCCTTTCTCATTTCTTCCACAGTCTCCTCCACCGTTGTTACCATTTCCGTAGAGCCGGCACTGGTTCCGAGTACACCAAGCCCTCCGGCATTCGATACGGCAGCGACCAGTTCAGGGGATGTGATCCATGCCATCGGTGCCTGGATCACCGGTTTTGTAATTCCTAAAATCTCACACACTCTGTTCATCTGAATACCTCCATTCTTTACAGTTCAAATACGAAATCTTCTATTGGTTTTCTTTTATAGTGCCAGGCATTTGCCTTAGCCTTTTCATTCGGATAGCCAAGCCCCAGCATCATCACGGGGATCATATGATCGGGAAGACCATATGTATCAACTACCGTCTTTGAATCAAAGCCCCTGATCCATATGGTATGCACCCCAAGTTCCTCTGCCTCGTACATCATTGTGGTTGCCGCTATGCTGGCATCCTGCTCGCCGGAGTTGTAATTCCTGTAGTACTGATCTCCGGGGTTTGTCCATACCTCCCGGGCATCGTAGCAGACCAGGATCATAAGAGGAACATTGTAATGGAAATGTGTTACAGTCTTCAGCTTTTCAAGTCCATCTTTGCTTCTGATCAGGTAAAACTTCTGCGGCTGGTAATTGCAGGCAGTTGGAACGACCCGTCCCGCTTCAAGTATCCTGTCCAGTTTTTCCTGTTCCACCGGACGGCTGTCAAAAAATCTTTCAGAATATCTTTCTTTCGCGAGTGTTAAAAAGTCCATCTCAATACCTCCGTGCTTTACTATCTATGATCGTATTTTCGCATATACTCTTGATTCAATAAAGCTACACAGTTATAATTATGTTGTATTTTGCTACATATTTAATATATTGTAGTAACAGTGGAGGGGTCATGGCTGAACGAACCAAAATCTGGATTGCAGACAAGATGAAGGAATTGATGAAGCATAAATCCATCGAAAAAATCCGCATCACGGAGATCTGTGAAGCGGCTGAGATCGAACGCTCTACCTTTTATTATCATTTCCAGGACAAATATGAGCTTGTCGCCTGGATATTTTTCCAGTCAGCTTACAAAACGGATGTGATATCCATTGAATCCGCTGCGCAGAGCATGAACCATATGAAACAGGATTTCATCTTCTACAAACGCGCCTACGAAGACAATTCCCAGGCTCCTATGTGGGCTTATATGCTTGAATACTTTGTTGAACGCTATACGCGTCTTGCAAAAGAAAAGCTGGGCACCGATACTCTCGATACCCAGACTCTGTTTTCAATACGGTTATATTGCTATGGCACGCTCGGAATGACCCGAGAATGGCTCCTTAATGATAACATCACCCCTGCGGAAACCGCTGTTAAAATGATGTTTGACTCCATGCCGGATTCGCTTAAAAATATACTCTTTGGCTAAGCCCTTCGTACAATTATCTTCCGATATAACTCGCTCTCTCGTTATTCAAACATTGTTACGGCTTCTTTTAGATCCTCCCTAAAATCCGCCGAGTCCTCTGTGACCGTATACTTTCAAACCGCTAAGTGCTTCTTCAAGCTCGGTAAACTCTGCATCGGTAAGCTCCACATTAGCAGAATCGAGATTCTCAATGATACGCTCTTTATTCTTAGATCCCGGGATCGGTACCACATTGGGATACTTGTGCAGCATCCACGCCAGGGATATCTGTGCCGGAGTTGCATTTTTCTTCTCTGCAAAGTTCTTAAGCATCTCCACGATGGGCTGATTGCCTTCGATATTTCTCCTTGAAAGCTGCGGTACCCAGTTTCTCACGTCGTCATGCTTTTCAAACCGGGTCTGCGGTGTGATCTTTCCGGAAAGAAGACCACTTGCGATCGGTGAAAAAGGAACAAAGCCGATGTTGTTCTCCATACAGTATGGTATTACCCCGGATTCGCAATCACGCTCTACCATTGAGTAGATATTCTGGATCGCTGCCAGCGGTGTCACACTCTGCGCACTGTCGATCACATCCACATCCACCTGCGAAAGTCCCCAGCCTCTGATCAGTCCGTCATCCATGAGCTTTCCCATGGCTTCCGCAACCTTTTCAACCGGCACCCCGCTCATCCTGTGCAGATAGTAGATATCTACATAATCCGTCTGTAGTCTGTCAAGAGAGCCTTCCAGATGGGAGCGTATTGTCTTATACACGCTCCCGAATCCGAAGCCATGAAGCATCAGCTTGGTTGCCAGAACGACTTCTTCACGGAATCCCTTTAGTGCCTTACCTACGATCAGTTCATTGTGACCAATGCCGGACAGGTTCGGGCTATACACTTCGGCCGTATCAAAGAAGGTACAGCCATGCTCATAAGCATTTCTGATCGCCTCTATACTGTACTGCTCTTCAGGAATCTGACCATAGCCATGAGAAAAAGCCATGCATCCCATTCCAACTTCGGATACCTCAATATCCCTTAACATCCTTTTTTTCAAAAAGCGTCACCTCGTTTCATTATTTAAAGAAGCCGTTAACTCCTCCAAGGACGATACGGTTCGTCATCTCGATCACTTCCTCAAGAGGCGTTTCTTTTCCGTCTTCCACCCACTGCCTGTATGCAGTCAGCACTGCATTGTTTACAAATCCCATCAGAAGTTTCTTCTCAAACTCCGACAGATTCTGATACTTCTTTGACTTTCCCCAGCCTTCATCATTGACATCTACTACCATCTCATCCCGTATGGAATGATAGGTAACGCTGCAGGTGATCTTCTCATATGCAAGTCCCTGTTCTGCCGAAAACAGGAAGAATTCCCTGTTTACCTTATCAAGATCCTTCGGAAGCTCATAATCCTTGATTCTCTCCAGGAATCCCGCCGATAATTCCATCTGGAGCTCAGCAAGGAGTGCATCCAAGGTCTCATAATAATGATAAAAAGTCTTCTTATTGAGTCTCGCCCTGTCGCAGAGCTCCTTTACCGTGATCTTTTCGTAATCCTTCTCACAGATCAGCTCCTCAAAAGCTCTCTTTACACCCTCTATCGTTTTGACTACTCTTAAATCTTCGTTTCCCTGCAAAATCATAGCTTCATATCTCCTTCCTTAATACGCATTAAGCAACTATGGTTTCATAATATCAGCTGCGACCTTACTTTTCAATGTTAATCATCCCTTTAAGCCTATATTTTCAAGCCATTTTTCTACTTCTTTATCACAGTTTGCTGCATTGTCTCCGTTTATGGCGAGGCCTTCCGCATCAATAAGCCTGAATCCCGCCTTTAATGCCCAGTAGGTGGAGTTTTCCGCTTCACTGTCGGAGAGCGAAAACATTCCAAGCCCTAAGATTGGCATTTCATAACCGCTGTTAAGTGTTACAGTCTTTTTTGTAAAATCAAATGCCGGATACCCGGTTATTTCCGTAACTGTATCAGCAGCTACCGTTGTTTCTTCCGTCGTTTTTGCCTCTTCTGCGGCTTCTTCTGTTGCGCCTGTCAAACTCTGCGGCTCTGTCTGAGCATCCGAATCACTCTGATTCTCAGCACTGCTTTCCACGGCAGGTATATCCTGTCCGGAAGATGCAGTCTGTCCGGATGTTCCTGACTGTCCGCATCCCGCAAGCAATAGGCTTACGATCAATGCTGCCATACATACTTTCTTCATTTTCATTCAAACCGTCCTCCCTACTGTATTTTTTCTCGTGTTCTGACACGTAAGTTTTCCAGGGAAATCTCTGTTTCTTTAATACCCTCGTCTACTATGCTGTATTCATCCTTACCCACGGCTTTCTGAATGAGTCCGATCTTCCACCGTCCCTCATGAACGTATTCTATCCCCACTCTTTGCGTTATTTTCTTCCCGCATAATGAATATGTGCCATCAATCTCTTTTTTCAGGTGTCCATCAAGCAGTACCGGCAGATTCATATACTCTATCAGCCTGTAAGTTTCATCCATGGAATTTCTTGCCCGGACTATCTGTTCAGCCACAAACTTTTCATCCATGCTGTCTGCCTGTGTCACAAGATCAGCTATCTGTGAATCTTTACCAGTCTTTCCAATAGCTTCATACATCTTGTTACAGAACGCATACATATCACTCATTACTTTTTCGAGTTGATTTAGAATCGTCATCTTATCACCTTCGCCTCACATCACAAAAGCATGTTCCACAAGGAAATCCCATGCTTCCTTCACCTGAGCTGTGATGTCCTCACCGTCAAGTATGACTGTTTCCTCCGGGAATGGCTGCTTGATGTCCTTTACTCCGAGTGAAAGCATCTTATTTGCAAGGTAATTCATCTCGCCTGAGAAAAGAGGATTTTCCTGCACCATTGCAGAGTTATAGGTATCAAGGATTGCCGCAACGGATACTCCATGGTATGTAGTGTTCTCGTATTTCCTAAAGTCGCCCGTATGCTCAGGTCCCTGAGCCT
>JAEEWS010000039.1 GCA_016287765.1 Lachnospiraceae bacterium | reverse complement strand
GAATTATCCCGAAAGGATCGGGCATGTGCATCTTAAGGATGTTCGCCCGGATGTTCTTAAAAAAGCTACCGAAGGCCGCTGGTCTTTCCTTAAAGCGGTAAGAGAAGGGACATTTACCGTACCGGGAGATGGGTGCGTGGATTTTGATGCAGTATTTGCCGAACTGGAAAAAATGGACTATACGGGATGGTTCCTGGTGGAGGCCGAGCAGGATCCCGCTAAGGCAAATCCTTTAAAGTATGCAAAAATGGCCCGGAAATTTATAGCCGAAAAAACCGGGCTGTAAGACAGGAGTCAATTTTTACGGCAGGTTCTAAGACGATATACGGAGGAATAAGATGAAGAATATCAAAAACGCCGGGAAAACCTTTAAAAAGGCTGATCCGAAAATGGCCGGAGAGGCTGTGAAAAAGGTTGTTAAAAAAATTTCGGGAGAGGCAAAACAGCAATGGGCATCAAGCATTAAGACAAAGCTTCTGGTAAGTTTCATGATACCTGTCCTTCTGGTTGTGGTATTGGGTGTTACATCCTACGAAAAATCCAAGGCTTCCCTGACTGAAAGCTATAAGGACACAGCCATATCGACCATAGAGTCTACGGGAAACTATTTTAACCTGGTAACCCGCATGGTGGAATCGAAAACAGAACAGGTCCTGGCTGTAAGCTCCCTGAACTCCTATTTTGGCGGTGCTTTTGAAGCCGGCTCGGATGACGAAAAGAATGCAAAGAATGCGGTTCTTGCACAGATGAAGCAGGTGGCCAATGCTGATGACGTGGTATTGGATCTCAGCATACTCAGTTATTCTATCAATAAGAGCTTTTCCTCCAACGGAACCTTCCTTATTCTTGGGACCACAGGCGCCGAAGGCTATGATTCCTCCGCCGAAGGTAAATATTTCAATTCCCTGGGTACGGACAGTGCCTGGATAGGCGGACACTCTTACATAGACGGCTTTAAATTTAAAGACGGAGATTACAGCATGGTCTATGTAAAAGCTTTTTACGATTCTCTGGGAGATAAGCTGGGTTATATATCAGCCGACGTAAGTACGGAGATCGTTAAAAATGCCCTTGCACAGATAAATCTGGGAGAAACTTCAAAATTCACTCTTGTAACCGGAGACGGTAACGAAACATCAAGAAACGGTCTGGTGGGAACCATATTCTACGGAACCGATTTCTATAAGGCAGCTCTTGCATCTCCCGATGTAAGCGGTTCTGCATATGAAAAGATGGACGGGACAAAATACCTCTGCCTTTTCTATAAGATAGGAGATACAGGCGCTATGCTCTGCGGACGTATTGCGGAAGCGGAGATAGTTAAGAAAGCTGAAAGCATTAAGACCATGACTCTAATAATAACACTCCTTTGTGTTGTTATCAGTGCAGGCATAGGTTTACTGGTCTCCTTCGGCTTCAGCAATATGATAAACAGGATGGTTGGGATCCTGGGGACAGCCGCAGACGGCGACTTAAGGAGCAGGATACATTCCAAACGCAAGGATGAACTGGGCAAGCTTTCCAATGCAACGGATAAGATGCTTCACAATACTAAGAAACTGATCGTTCAGGCGACAAATGCTTCAGATGCGTTAAACTCATCATCGGATGAACTTGTGGAATCGGCAGACGAACTTATCAATTCCGCCGGAAGAATGAATACTTCCATTGATGAGATCAAGAGAGGCATTACCATGCAGGCCAGCGACGCTTCCGACTGTCTGGCTGATACGGAGATCCTGAACGAGAAGATAGATGATGTGAGAAAGAATGTCTCAGCCATTGAAGAAATGGCAGGCAGTGCTACAGAGGCGGTATCCGAAGGCGTGAGATCCGTTGATGAGCTTAAGAGTAAAGCGGGAGAAACGGCAGCGGTTACCAAGGTGGTCATCACCGATATTCAGGCGCTTGCCGGAGAGACCAAAGCTATCAATCAGATAGTAGAGACCATTAATGATATAGCTACTCAGACAAATCTCCTTTCACTGAACGCATCCATCGAGGCTGCCAGATCGGGTGAAGCGGGCAGAGGCTTTGCGGTAGTTGCCAATGAGATCAGAGTGCTGGCAGATCAGTCCAAGGAAGCTGCCAATGAGATCAGAAACATCATCGGATCCATTGTGAAGAGAACGGGAGAAACCGTAGTTTCAGCCCAGAAAGCCGACGATATAGTTACTCAGCAGAGTGTGGCCGTAGACAGCACGCTTAAGAAGTTTACCGTTATTGAAAACAGCGTTGGAAACATTGCGGGAAGTCTTGCGGATATCGGACGCCAGGTTAAGGAGATCGAGCATGCAAAGGAACACACCGTTGGTGCTATTCAGAGCATATCTTCAGTCCTCCACGAAACGGAGGCTATGGCGGAAGAACTGGAAAAGAGTTCAAGGATCACAAAGGAAGAGGTTGAAAGCCTTAATGCCGTAATCTCTTCTCTTAAGAAAGAAGCAGGTCAGCTTAAAGAAGAACTCAATATGTTCAAGATATGATAACAAAAAAAGAATGCTGCCGCCCGGTTTAAGGGCGGCGGAATTCTCTGGGGCTTTTGCCCACGAATTTATTAAAGGTGCGGTTGAACTGTGAGAAAGAATTGAATCCGCAGGCACCGGATATGTCCGTGATCTTTAGATTATCGGACAGCAGCATCTGCTGGGCATTACGTATACGGGTCATCTGAATGTAATTCACCAGGGTGAAACCGGTAATGGCCTTAAACTGATGGGACAGGTAATAGGGGGAAATGAAAAATCTCTGGGAGAGGGATTCCAATGAAAGCTCTTCCGCAAAGTGAGTGTGAATGTAGGAGGTGATCTGATAGATCTTTTCCTCCAAAGTGTTCTCCTTTACCTGCTTATAGCAGTTCATGGGGGCGTATTTATTAAGGCAGTACAAAAAGCGCATAAATTCCGCATGGACCTGCAGCATATATCCCGGCCCCTTATATTTTAAAAGCTTGAAGATCTCGTTTAAATGAGAAAAAATGTCGGTCTGTTCAGCTTCTGTGAAGCGGAGCACCGGGGGATCGGCATAGAACACCGACAGAAGTCTGGCGGTTTCTTCTTTTAAAAGAGGATTGTTCTCCTCTGGAAAGGAAAAATCCACGATCAGCCTTTTTACCGGGGCTCCCTTGGGATAAATGGATTTGTGCAGTTTAAGGGGAGGCAGCAGGGTTATATCAAACTGGCGCAGGGGAAAAAGAGCACCGTCCACTACATGCTCCGCCTCTTTATCTATTAATATATGTATCTCGTAAAAACGATGGAAATGCTGGAATTCCATGTTTATATCATAACTTCTTATATCGTAATCAAACAGGTAAAACAGGGGATCGGAATCATTACCTATGGCTTCTACAAGGCCCTGTTCATAAGACATTAGATCGTTTGATGCCATAAAATCACCTCGAACTTTGTGCAAAACTAACAAAAAAATACATAAAAAAATAAGGTTGTATATCAAATACTACCATTAAAAAGCAAAAAATGCAATATATTCCACTGTAAAAACGCAAATTATACGTTGTTGCTATTGGTAAATTTTGTTATCATATTCACAACAAATGGGTGAAACTTGATAAGATTTTACTTATAACTTACTAATAATTGATCATTTACAAGGGAGTTGCATGGACGTTATCAATGAAAAATTGAATCTGCTCCTGGATAGTTTCCAAAAAGTCCTGTACGAAGAAGACGATCAGTTCCTTAAAGGAATGGCTACAAAGAACCTGGCGGGAGATGACATCAATAAGTACAAGTTTTGGGAATGGACCCAGGGTGTCGGCCTTTACGGAATGTGGAAAATGTTCGAAAGGACCGGAGACAAAAGGATGCTGGATATATTGCTCAAGTATTACGAGAGGCAGATCGGCATAGGACTTCCGGCAAAGAATGTTAACACCACAGCACCCATGCTGACACTGGCGTTTGTATATGAATACACCCAAAACGCCGAGTACGGCAGGCTCTGCGAGGAATGGGCAGAGTGGCTGATGACAGGTCTTCCGAAAACAAAGGAGGGCGGATTCCAGCACATGACGAGTGACACATTGAACGATCAGGAACTTTGGGATGATACCTTGTTCATGTCGGTTCTCTTTCTTGCCAAGTGCGGCATTATCTTCGGTAAAAAGGAAATGGTGGATGAAGCCAAGTACCAGTTCCTTTTACATATTAAATATCTGGCCGACAAAAAAACCGGTCTTTGGTTCCACGGCTGGACATTTAACGGTAATAACAACTTCGCCGAAGCTTTATGGGGCAGAGGTAACAGTTGGGCAACAGCGGCGATCCCTGAATTTCTGGGTATGGTCGAATGCGAACCAAGCGTAAAGCGGTTCTTGACGGAAGCTTTTAAAAAGCAGGTGGAAGCCATAAGAAGATTCCAGGATCCTTCCGGAATGTGGCATACACTGGTGGATGATCCTACTTCCTACGTTGAGACCAGCGCTACCTGTGGATTTGCATACGGCATACTTAAAGGAATACATGAGGGACTCATCGGAAAAGAGTACGAGGAAACAGCAAGAAAGGCGCTGCCTGCCGTGCTTTCACACATCGATGAGAACGGAGTGGTCAATCAGGTTTCTTATGGCACTGCCATGGGAAGAGAATCAAAGCAATTTTACAAAGAAATAGAAATAAAATCCATGCCTTACGGACAGGCAATGGCAATTTTATTCTTATTAGAGCTCAAGGCTCAGGAAAATTAAGGAGGATTCTTTTATGAAGAAAAGACTTTTGTCAATGCTTCTTGCAGCAACAATGGTACTCTCTCTTGCAGCATGCGGCGATACCAATACACCCGCATCTTCAAAAGCAGATCCCACACCTACCAAGGCAGCTGTAAAAGCAACAGAAGCTGTGAAGGCAACAGCAACACCCACATCTACACCCACACCGGTACCCGTTGAAGAGATGAAGTTCTCCCAGGCACCTTCCATTAAAGCTACTGCCAAGGTTGAAGACAGGATCCCTACAAAGGATGACGTTTTCGTAGAGCAGGTTGACGCCAACGGCGATCCTCTTGAGATCGGTGTTTACGGCGATAACATCAACCTTCTCGGATCCAGCTCAGGTTGGAACTGCTCCAGAGCTATCCTTGAGTCCATCATCCATTACAATACCGATGGTACTTATTATCCCAACGTTATCAAAGAGTTCTCATACAACTCTGATTATACAGTTTGGACCTTTAAGCTCCGTGAAGGCATGAAGTGGTCCGACGGCGAACCTTTCACAGCAGATGACATTGTTTTCTGGTATGAAGCATGCCATAAGACAAACTTTGATACAAAGGCAAGCTGGACAGCACTCAGAGAGAATGACAAGAAGGATGGCGATTTTGCTGTTCTTACCAAGGTTAACGATTACGAAGTAACCTGGACATTCCAGAATCCCAAATATCCCGCTTCTTTCATTGAGAACGGTGATTTCAAGTGGTGCTGGGCTCCCGAGCATTATTTAAAGGATATGATCCCCAATTCTGTTTGGAGCGAAAGCAAACTTACAGATGAAGAAGCACTTCAGAACGCACAGAAGAAGGGCTTAAGCTTCTCAACGATCAAGGACCTCGGTAAGCAGGTTGCTTACTATTTCTGGAACTGGCCCGGAATCCCTACTCTTAACTCCTATGTTCTTTCAACAGCTGACGGAGCCAACAACTACAAGGGCAACTACTGTGAATTCTTAAGAAACGAATATTTCTGGAAGGTTGATGCTGAAGGGCAGCAGCTTCCTTACTGCGATAAGATCACTTACACCATGACATCTGCTGAAGGTCAGGATCTCCTTCTTTTCAGAGACGGATCTCTCGATGTTATCGGTATTGCAATGAAGGATATCTCCTCTACTCTTGCAGATATGAACGGAAGAGCTGTTCTCAGAACATTTGCGGGAACAAACTGGGGATCTTATCAGGTAACATTTAACTACACATCCAAGGATGCCAACTATGCAACATTGTTTGCAAATCCTGCATTCCGTCAGGCTATGTCCATCAGCGTTGACCGTTCAGAGGTTTCCGGACTTCTTTCCGATAACTTCCTTGAGCCCGGACAGTGCTGTCCTTCAGAAGGTAACTTCGGTTATGATGAAGAGTGGACCAAGAAGTGGACCGAGTACGATGTGGCAGCAGCCAAGAAGCTTCTTGAGAGCTGCGGACTTAAGATGGGTAAGGACGGCTTCTATGATTTTGCCGACGGTTCCGACCTCATCCTTACATTCTACTATTACACAGATTCAGGTAATGATCAGGCTTATACGGTTCTTTCCCAGTATTGGGCAAAGGCAGGCATCAAGTCAGACGTTAAGGAACTTTCCGTAGATGCATTCGATCAGGCTATCGATAACAATGACTGGGTAGCAGTTGTAGGTCCTCATACCGCTATCGGCGGACTTGGTCTCAATGACCGTGTAGCACCTTTTGCACCCGTTGCACAGGCAGCTGAATGGTACGGTGATTACGGTACCTATTATCAGACAAGCGGCGAATCCGGAGTTAAGCCCACCGGCGATATGGCTAAGCTCGTTGAACTTTGCGAGAAGTGGCAGGCTACACCCGATAAGGAAGCTAAGGATGAAATAGCTCTTCAGATGTACGAGATCCACAAGAACAACCTGTGGTCCATCGCTTATCTTGAAGGACTTGGTTCTTACTCACTTATCAACTCCAAGATCCACAACTATCCTGATAACCTGGTTTCCGCAGACCTTTATCAGTATGCTAACATTGCTCACTATTGGACATTCTTTAAAAAGTAATAACTGATACAAACGAATAATGAAGAAGGCGGAGGACAAAAGTTTTCCGCCTTCCCATTTATAAAACATCCTTATTTTGTAAGAACGTGAGAAAGGAAAGTCAATGGACACAAATGTAAACGTTGCTGAAAATATGAATAGCAAAAAACCGAAGAGCATCTTTTTTGAGGTGTTAAAGGACTTTTTCGGGAAGGATCTTGTGCGGTACATCATAAGACGTGTTTTGATGTTCATTCCAACAATTTTCCTTGTCTCGATCCTTGTGTTCTTCGTAATACAGCTCCCTCCGGGAGATTATGTTTCAGCTCACATTTCCGCCCTTGCCAGTGAAGGCGAGATAGTAACGGAGGATGAGGCTGCGGCCATGAGAGCCGAGTATGGACTTGACAAGCCCGTTATAGTTCAATACGGTATGTGGATCAGGGATATAATATGGACACCCACCGATTCACAATACTACAGGATATATCATTCACATCACAACTGGAAGTATTCCTTTGCATTCGGTAAGAATGTATGGGATGTGGTTGAGGAACGACTGGGTATTACCATCATAGTAACATCCATAATAATGATCTTCCAGTATGCGGTTTCGATCCCCATCGCCATTTATTCCTCAACGCATCAATATTCCGTAGGAGATTATGTTTTCTCCGTAATAGGATTTTTGGGAACGGCGATACCCAACTTTATTTTGGCAATAGTACTTATGTATTTATCATATAAATGGACAGGAAAAGCGAACGTGGGCCTGTTCTCCCAGGATATGATGGTAAACGGTATCCACTGGTATAACTTCGGCGAATTCCTTAAGCGTCTTATCATTCCCATCATAGTTATCGGTACTTCCGGTACCTGCGGCATCATCCGTTCGGTCCGTGCACAGATGCTGGACGAGATAGGAAGACAGTACACACTTACAGCGAGAGCCAAGGGTGTTAAAGAAAGAAAGATCATAATGAAGTATTGCTTCAGAGCAGCTATTAACCCTACGGTTTCGGGACTTGGCGGAATCCTTTCCAGCCTCTTCTCGGGATCAACGGTTACAGCGTTGGTACTTAACATGCAGATCCAGGGACCGCAGCTTTTACAGGC
The DNA here is from genome assembly GCA_016287765.1 of Lachnospiraceae bacterium. The sequence goes on along the minus strand of JAEEWS010000039.1, from coordinate 22,087 downwards.
GCTCCTAACTCAGGACATGTACCTTGCGGGAGCTATCGTAATGATCCAGGCAACACTGGTTGTTGTAGGTATCCTTCTTTCGGATATCGCACTTGCATTTCTTGATCCCAGGATCCGTTATTCAGGAGGAAGCAGATAATGAGCAAAAAAACAAGATCAAAAGAAGATTATTATCTTGCCTCCCAATGGACATTGATGGCAAGAAAGCTGAAAAAGCACAAGCTTGCAAAGATCTCTCTTCTTGTATTGGCTATCCTTTACATCGGAGCATTGTTTGCGGATGTGCTTGCACCTTATGGCCTGGATACCTTTGATTCTCTTTACAAGGATACAGCGCCTACAAAGATCCGCTGTATGTATGAAGGCGAGTTTGTGGGACCTTATGTATTTAAAAAGGTTAAAACGATAGATAAAAAGACATTTACGGTAACAGTATCCGAAGATACATCGGAATACTACAAGATCGGGCTTTTTGAACACGGAGAGGAATACAAGATCTTCGGCCTTATCAAAGCCGATATCCATCTTTTCGGTGTTAAAGAAGGATCCAACGGAGGAACGGGAGCTAAGGTCTACCTCTTCGGAGCGGATTCTTTGGGAAGAGACATTTTCTCCAGGGTGCTTCTGGGAAGTCAGATATCTCTTACCATTCCTTTTGCCAGTGCTATCATAAGCTTCTTCCTGGGTATTACCATAGGATCCATCTCAGGCTACTTCGGAGGCGCAGTGGATATGGTCATCCAGCGTATCATCGAGGTTATAGGAGCTGTGCCGCAGATACCTTTGTGGATGGCGCTTTCCGCAGCTATTCCCGCAGGTATCTCCACAATTAAGATCTATCTGTATATTACAATAATACTTTCCTTTATCAACTGGACGGGAATGGCGCGTATCGTCCGCGGTAAGTTCCTTTCCCTCAAGAACGAAGATTATGTTATGGCAGCCAGACTTGCGGGAGTAAGTACCTGGAAGATCATCTGGAAGCATCTGGTTCCCGGCTTTATGAGTTACCTGATCGTATCTCTTACCTTAGGTATTCCGGGCTCCATCGTAGGTGAAACTTCCATGTCCTACCTGGGCTTGGGTATCAAGAGTCCCGCTACCAGCTGGGGTGTTCTCCTTCAGGAAGCCAGCTCGGTAACAGACGTGGCAACAAATCCTCACAAGCTGATCCCCATCATCTTCGTAACAATTACGGTTTTGGCGTATAACTTCTTGGGCGACGGTCTTCGTGATGCAGCCGATCCGTATAAATAGAACCGGGAGGTAATAAATGAATAAAGATAATATTCTTGAAGTCAAAGACCTCCGTGTGAATATTCATATGATGGAGGGCGAGCTCACAGCAGTTCGTGGAGTAAATTTTGAAATAAAGAAGGGCGAAACCCTTGGGCTGGTAGGTGAGTCCGGTTGCGGAAAATCCCTTACCTGTAAGGCTATTCTTGCCATAAATGATAAAAAGTGCGAAGCATCAGGATCCATAAAGTTTAATTCCGATGAATCGGGAGAAGTGGAGATCCTGGATCTGGACCCCAAGGGAGATGAGATCAGAAACATCCGCGGAAAGCAGATATCCATGATCTTCCAGGAACCCATGGTTGCCTTCTCACCCATGTATACCATCGGAAATCAGATCAATGAGTGTACAAGACTTCATATAACCAAAGACAAGAAAAAGTCAAAAGAGATCTCCATGTCGGTGATGAAAAAAGTCGGTATCGCAAATGTGGAAAAGCGTTACAACCAATATCCTCATGAGTTCTCCGGAGGCATGCTTCAGAGAGCGCTTATAGCAATGGCGCTTGTGTGCAATCCCAAGATGCTCATAGCGGATGAGCCCACAACAGCCCTTGATGTTACCATTCAGGCTCAGATCCTGGAACTTATGAAATCTTTGCAGAAAGATTTCAATACTGCCATTCTTTTCATCACTCATGACCTGGGCGTTGTTGCCAAGATGTGCGACAGAGTGGCGGTAATGTATCTTGGAAAGATAATCGAAAGTGCGGACACCGAGACGATATATGCCAACCCGCAGCATCCTTATACCAAGGGACTCATCGGTTCGGTACACAAGATCGGCGGATCCCGTGATGAGAGGCTTTTCTCCATTGAAGGTACGGTTCCTCTTGCAATGAACCTTCCCATTCAGTGTGGCTTCTATGACAGATGTACAGTGGCTATCGACGGACTTTGCAACAAGGCTGAACCCGAACTGGTGGAGATCGAGCCAGGACACAAGATCGCATGCTTTGCCTGCGATCATGAGAAATGCAGGGCTGAGTGCGAGAGAGCCAGAAAAGAAATAGCGGAACGTGAGAAAAGGGAACGCCGTCAGGCGGAACTTGAGGCGCAGGAGGCTGCCAAGGCTCCCAAAAAGAAAAAATTGTTTGGCAGGAGGGCGTGAGTATGAGCGAGATGAAAAAAGAGAACATTCTTGAAGTCAGACATGTACATAAACGCTTTACTTCCAAAGGAATTACGGTTAAGGCAGTCACAGATGTTTCTTTTGATGTAAAACCCGGTGAGACCATCGGTATCGTAGGTGAGTCGGGCTGCGGCAAGACCACACTGGGACGATGCATCGTGCGCGCTTATGATGCTTCTGAAGGAGAAGTCTGGTATCGCACCGAGTCGGGTGAAGAAGTTGACTTTTTAAAAGTAGACAATAAAAAGATGAAGAATATCCGTAAGGAGATCCAGATGATCTTCCAGGATCCCTATTCATCTCTGGATCCCAGAATGACGGTCCTGGACATCATCAAGGAACCTTTAAAGGCCAATTATCCGGATATGCCCAAGAGTGAAATGGACCAGAGAGCCAAGGAGATGGCGGTTAAGGTAGGTCTTAATCCTATGTATCTCATGCGTTATCCCCATGCTTTCTCCGGCGGTCAGCGTCAGAGAATAGGTATAGCGAGAGCTCTTGTGGTACAGCCTCAGATCATTGTTTGCGATGAGGCGGTTTCGGCTCTTGACGTTTCCATTCAGGCACAGGTTATAAACCTCCTTCGTGATCTTCAGAAGGAATTCGGCCTTACTTATCTGTTTATTTCCCACGACCTTTCGGTGGTGGAGCACATTTCCGATAAAGTGGGTGTTATGTATCTGGGACAGATGGTGGAGTTCTGTGAAACGGAAAAACTCTACTCCCATCCCATGCATCCCTACACCGAGGCACTGCTTTCGGCAGTTCCCGTGGCGGATCCCACCTATGAGATGGAGCGCATTCCTCTTAAGGGCGAGATACCGAATCCGGCAAATCCCCCTTCAGGCTGCTTCTTCCACGAAAGATGCCGCTACTGCACCAAAAAGTGTGCGGAAGTTGCACCCGAGCTTAAGAAAATGCCCGACGGAAGGCTTTGCGCCTGTCACAGAGCAGAAGAACTCAAACTTAACGGCTTCGATCTGGAAGCCCTTGCAAAAGCAGAATAATGTAGATTTAAGGAAGGGCAGTGTAAACTGCCCTTTTTTGACACCCGGGGACGGGGTTAGTGGTTCACTTTTTGACCCCGTCCCCAAAGGGGCAAAAAGTGAACCACTAACCCCGTCCCCGGGTGTCAAAAATACAAAAACGATATATTATGTTACAAATATGATATAATATATACCATAAATGTCATATGATGATATTAACAACAACATTGGAGGAGGATGACCATGAAGGAGGAATTACGGGAAAAACTGCTTCTGCTTTCGGGAAAAGGGATGTGGCACACCAATGACTGCAACGGAAAATATCCGTCACTGCACCTTTCCGACGGACCTCACGGACTGAGACGGCAGGAGGAGAGTGCCAAGACCAACAATGACAGTTACGTTTCCACCTGCTACCCGACAGCAAGCTGTCTTGCGGCAAGCTGGGATGAAGAATTGGTGGAAAAGGTGGCGGATTCCATAGGAAAAGAAGCGTGGAACGCTAAAGTATCCGTGGTATTGGGACCGGGGATAAACATTAAGCGGTCGCCTCTTTGCGGAAGGAATTTTGAGTATTTCAGCGAAGATCCTTTCCTTGCGGGGAAGCTGGGCTGCGCCTATGTTAAGGGAGTTCAGCAAAATGGGGTCGGGACATCGCTTAAACATTTCGCTGCCAACAGCCAGGAAACAAGGCGCATGTCTTCCAACAGCAGAGTGGATGAAAGAACTTTAAGGGAGATCTATCTGGCGGCTTTTGAGAAGGTGGTGAAGGAGGCCGCACCCGCAACTGTAATGGCATCCTACAATTATCTTAACGGATACAAGGCGACGGAGAATCATCATCTGCTTACGGAGATCTTAAGAAACGAATGGGGTTATGAGGGAGTGGTAGTGTCGGATTGGGGCGCATGCATAGATCCTGTCAAGTCGGTTAATGCAGGAATGGATCTGGAAATGCCTGTGCTTTCAAATGTACACAAGAAACAGCTGGAAAAGGGGCTTGATAACAAAGAGACAGACGAAGAGACTTTAAACCGGGCAATAGGACGGATGGAAAGACTGATAAAAACCTATGCCGTGGAAAACAGAAAAAACAGCGAAGTGAAGGAAACAGCAGGTTACGATATCGCTCTTGAAGCAGCACTGGGAGGTGCGGTGCTTCTTAAGAATACGGATAAGATCCTGCCTCTTTCAAAGAATACGGAAATAAACGTGATCGGCAGCCTGGCAAAGAAAGTGCGTTTCCAGGGCGGCGGAAGCAGTCATATAAATACGGTAAAACACCCGGATATTACGGAAGAGCTTGAAAAGGCAGGCTATAAAGTGCATTATGCCGAAGGTTACAGGGAAGATATGGATAAAAACGACCTTGAGCTGGAAGAACAAGCCTTGAAGCTTGTTGAAAACGGGTTGCCCGTCCTTTTCTGCGGCGGTCTTACGGATCTGGCTGAAGGAGAGGGATACGACAGGAAGACATTGGAGATCCCCGGAAATCAGCGGAGTCTTTTAAAGAAACTGGCGGAAAGAGGGGATATAATCTTCCTTTCCTTCGGAGGATCCCCCTTTATTATCCCTGAAAAGGATAAAATGAAAGCGATCCTTCACATGTATCTGGGAGGAGAAGCTGTGGCAAAGGCTGCGGTAAAACTGCTTTCCGGAGAGGTGAATCCTTCCGGAAAACTGGCGGAAACCTGGCCCGGGGACATCCGGAGCACACCCTGTTACGGATGTTTTGCCACATCTTCCAATGAGGTATTTTATAAAGAAGGTCTGTTCGTGGGCTATCGTTACTATGATACGAGAGAGATCGCTGTCCAGTTTCCCTTTGGATACGGACTTTCCTATACCACCTTCGGTTACAGTGACCTGAAATTATCCAAAAACGTTTTGGACGACGGAAAAGTGAAGGTGAGCTTTAAGGTCAAAAATACGGGGGACAGGGCAGGAGCCGAGATCGCTCAGGTTTACACAAAAAGACCGGAGGGAAGATATCCGGGAGCAAAACATGAACTTAAGGGCTTTAAAAAGATATTCCTGAATCCGGGAGAAGAAAAAGAGGTGGAAACAGAGATTGATGAAAGGGCTTTTTCCATCTATGACACATTGCTTAAGCGGTTTAACCCGGTAGAGGGGGAATGGGGGATCTGTGTGGGAGGATCTCTGGAGGATCCGGATCTTTTTGAAACCATAAAGGTAAAAGGAACGGATTACAACGAGCATCCTGCGGGAGCTCAGCTTTCATGCTATATTGGGAAAAACGACAGCAATCTGGATCTGGTTAAGCCCGGACATTATTCGATATACAATTCCCTTACGGAATTGTCTAAAAAATCCCTGCTTGGAAAGGCACTGTTAAAAATAGCTTTAAAAGTGGTCTATTCCATGTATAAGGGAAAATCCAGGGAGGATCCGGAGGTAATGATGACAGTGGAAGGGGTAAAGGACGGACCTGTGGACTGCGTTGCCATGCAGGGAGGCATACCCTATAAACTGGTGGAAATGATAGTGAAACAGGCTAACAGAAAAAAATAAAGAGGATGATATAAAAGGAGAAGGATAAATGATAGATAAAAGAACAAAATGGTCCTATTGTATCGGGGCAACGGGAAGAGATGCGGCTTACGCACTTGTGAGCATGTTTGTACTTACTTACATCCAGTACACCATGAAACTGGAGGTCATACAGTTTACGGTGATCTCGGTCGCCATGGTGATCTGTATGGTATGGGATGCGGTGAATGACCTTATGATGAGTTCCATCATTGAGAACAGCCACTATAAGATGGGAAAATACAGGCCCTTTATAATCGTGGGCGCGCTCCTTAACGCGGTGGTCATCATATTGATGTTCACGGTACGTCCCACAGGCTGGTCTTTCGTATTGTTTTTCTGCCTCACCTATCTACTCTGGGGCATGACCTATACCATTAACGACATTGCCTATTGGGGGATGCTGCCCAGCCTATCCAGCGATCCCAAGGAGAGAGATTCACTGGTGACGCTGATGGGAGTGTTTGTATGCATAGGCCAGTTTGCGGTGGCAGGTATAGTTCCTATGGTCATTGCGGGAAATGCCATAGAAGCTTTCAGGATAATAGGAATCATCGTAGCCCTTGCGTTTCTCATCTTCCAGACTCTGACATTTTTGGGAGTTACGGAAAGGGAGAGAGTGGACAATGCGGAAGAGATCAATTTTAAAAAGATGTTCAACATCCTTAAAAGAAACGATCAATTGGTAAAGTCGGGTATAGCCTATGTGCTTTTCTGCGTGGGACAGCAGCTTTTACTTCTTTTGGCGGTTAACTTTTTCTACTTTGAATTCGGCTATTCCGAGAGCGGTGATCTGGTGACCCTGTTTACGGTAATGTACGGCCTGGGGACACTTACGGCACAATTCGTTTATCCCGTGATCTCCGCCAGGACCGGCAGAATGAAGATCTACAGCGTCTGCATCTGTGTTCTGATCCTGGGGTACCTCTTACTTTTGGGATTCGGCTATATATTGCCTAAAAATGTGATATTACTTATGATAACGGGTTTTGTGATCTTTTTCTGTCAGGGACTTATTAATCTGGCTATGGTGGTTATCATCAACAATACCATTGAGTATGACGAATACAGATTTAACGAGAGACATGACAGCATCATTTCCGCCATCAGGTCTTTTGCTTCCAAGTTTTCAGGTGCTTTGAACCAGGGAGCGGCTTCACTCATCCTTATCGTCAGCGGTATATATGCAGTGAGCCAGAACATAAGCGCTTTGGAAGTGGAAGTAGGAAAAGGCGCCATGACTGGGGCGGAAGCCTTGAGAAGGGCGGATGATATAATTGCCACGGTGGAACCGGTGCAGACACTGATCCTTAGGATAGGCATGGTGGCGATACCGCTGCTGGTAATGATCGCTTCCTGGATCATCATAAAGAAGGGCTATAAGATCGACGAGAAAGAATATGCCCGGATGGTGGCTGAGATCGAAAAAAGAAAAAATGCGTAAGCGGAATCACACCCGAAGAATACAAAAACAAAAACTGAGTTGCCTGTGAACAAAATAACGTTTATAATGTTGCCTTAATGTGAAGAGTTTTATTTGACTGTTTTAAGGAGATACAAAATGATCAAAAACGTTATTTTGGACATAGGAAACGTGCTGGGCTATTTCCAATGGAAAGAGCTGGGGCGAGAATGCATGAAGCTTAACGATGAGGAATTTGAGATCTTTGCGGAGGCAATGATGAACAGCGGCCTCTGGGATGAGTTTGACAAGGCCTATATGACCGACGATGAGATCATAGCCGCCATTGCGAAGGGCATGCCGGAGCTGGCGGACAGGATACCCGAGTTCTTTAAGAGGGTGGATGATATAGTCATCGACTATGACTATGCCTGCCCCTGGATAGATGAGCTCCACGCACAGGGCTTTAAGGTCTACATCCTTTCCAATTACGGAAAGACAGCCTTTGAAAAGGGTACAAAAAAGAGGCTTAAGTTCGTGCCCATGGTTGACGGTAAAGTCATTTCCTATGAGATAAAGAAGGTTAAGCCTCATAAGGAGATCTATGAATGTCTCCTGGAAAAATATGGTCTTAAAGCAGACGAGTGCGTCTTTTTCGATGACAGGGCAGAAAACGTGGAAGGCGCCGAAAGAGTGGGCATCCACGGCCTGTTGTTCACCGGTATCGAAAAGGCAAAAGAGGATCTTAATGCTGCGGTCCGGCAGTTTAAATGATCCGCGGATCCGTAAGAGGTCATGCCTTAAGGGCTTTTTTCAAGCGGTCGAAGAGGGCAAGATATTCTCTTTCCACATCCTTAAAGGGACGAACATGATAGGAAAGTTCCAGACGAAGTTCGGGTGCCGGACGATCCATGGTCTCGTTTAAAAGAACTTTAAGATCGTAGTAGAGCATGTCGTCATCCACTGTTTTTACCAATGCGGTTTCTTCCGGTGTAAGAGCCGAATCCAGCCATTTCTTATAAATTACATCCAGAAGTTTATCCTCCCATTCTATAAAGGATGGGAGTTCTTTTTTAAAGGGTCTGGGAACATCGCTCATGTAGGCTTCCGATGCATCGTGCAGGAGGCAGGCCAGCACCACTTTGGGGGAATAGCCTCTGGCTTCCGCTTCCTTGGCGCAGTTTATGCAATGCTGGGCCACAGAGAAAAAGGTCTTAACGTGTCCGTTTCCTCTGCATTGCATGGAAAGGGAATGAGCCACGTCCTCGATCTTAAGCTTCTCAGGATCGGGAGCGGTGGGATAAAAATGTTCTTCGGTATAAGTTGTAATATAATCAGCCATGATATCTCCTAGTTAATTTCCGTAGTTTTTTATAAAATATTCTTTCAAAAGATCTCTTGCAAACACATCCCCGTCGTATAATTCCACTTCCTTAAGATTGTTGGGAGCATAGGATGAGGAGTAGGTGTCGGTCACAAGATAGTAGGTTGCGTTGGGGGCAAGATGCTGTCTTACTTCCTCGCCGTATTCGCCGTAGTTGATGAAATAATTGCCGTTCTCCGTTTCAAAGAAGTTGTTGTTGAGGTCTATACCCTTGCATTCGCAGAGTACCAGACGGTTGTCAAAGGGAAAGAGCGTTTGCAGATCGGCATATGTCACCTCTCCGGCGTCAAGTACTCTGGGACTTCTGACGGAAAAATAGCCTCCGCCCAGAACGATATCGTACTTTTCTCCCCAGCGCTCAACGGCCGCGTCATAGTACAGATCGGCACAAAGCTGTCTGAGCTCGTCACCATCCAGACTCTTGGGGATTTCAGCGATCACGGCGTTTATGTCACCGATCTCATTCTCATACTTTGCCATGAGCTTATCAACGATTGAGTCGCTGTTGTAGTCATACCTGTAAGTGCTGTGGTGAACCGTCTCTGCCTCGGCGGTTTTAAGGGTGTCGTTTACTTTGTTGTATTCCAGAGTTACATGGGACAGCCCCGTGGTATTGTCTCCGCCGCCCTGCAGATGCCAAACACCGTAAATGTCCTTTAAGGCATATGCTTTGTGGGTGTGTGCTTCAAAAACCACATCCACATATCCGTCGGAAAGGGTGGGATCATAGTAGCCCATGAGCTGGCCTGCGGAAATGGTTCCCGTTCCGGACATATTTTTGGAATAGCCGTCGTGAAGGGAATAGATGATGATGTCGCAATCTTCCTCTTCCCTGAGCCTTGCAGCCTCGGCCTTTACAAGGGATGAAAGATCTGAGCCCGTGAGAAAATAAACATCCGATACCATATTGCCGGAAATGGAAGAGTAGCAATCGCCTATAGCCCCGATGATGCCGATGTTCACGCCTTCCCGGGTGACTACAACGGAAGGGGTGCAATAAGGGACAATGGAACCGGTGGCCTTTTCGTAAACATTGATGGCAAGAAAAGGAAAATCGGCCGTAGCTTCATTCTTTTCGAGACACTCTCTGCCCCAGTCGTATTCGTGATTGCCCAAAGTCATGGAAGCAAAGCCCAGTTCGTTCATCCAATCGGTCATCAAGGCACCGTGAGTAAGGTTTGATTCACTGCTTCCCTGCCACATGTCTCCGGAAGAAAGGAGAATGAAATTGTCATCCAGCATAGCCCGGGTCTTAAGCCAGGCGGTCATCTCTCCCACGCCGGGCTGGGAGTCGCTCTTTGTGAACTTGCCATGAAGGTCGTTAATGGCATATATATCGATAACAGCCAGCACATCTTCATTGCAGAGATCACAAAGACCGTCATCGTTCCTGTCTTCATGCCCGCATGTTTCCCCTGCGGGTGAGGAAGTGGGATCGGGAGTGGGAAGAACTTCCGAAACGGCAGTTTCTCCGCCACATGCCGCAAAAGTCAGAAACAGCGCTAGCAGTGGCATTAGGATCTTTTTCTTCATCTTGATCATACCTCGTGAGTTTATTCAAGCGTTTCATTATACCCCCTTTTATTTTTTTTGGAAAGAGTTTATATTGTTAAAAAAGTATGATAAAATTCTAATCAATAAGGGCAGTTTTACCTATTATAAGGAGTCATTAAAATGGCGTTGCATGATGACATAAAAACCTTTACAAAAAAATATAAGAAGAACATAGAGATAAGAACGGAATTAAATGACAGGCTTTTCAGACTCTGTAACCGGGAAAAATGGTTAAAAATGCTGAAGGACAGGGCTGTTAAGTGCCAGAAGCTGTATAAGGACAATGAAAAGCTTATTGCCAATATAAACAGGGAGATCGGGGGAGAACTCTCGGACAGGGATGCGGATATTCTCTTCAATAATATCTTTGATGTGTTTTTTGACCGTTTTGAAGTCAGTGATATTCCCGTTCTCATGAAACTTGGAAAAAGGTGCGCTGACTATTATAAGGAAAAGAAGGATTATAACAGGCTTACCAGATTGTATGCCCTGATCACTTACTGGCATATGGAGTATTACACCCGTATAAAGGTGGGAGATGAGGACAGGAGCATAGATTATGCCCACGATACCCTTGCCTTAAGGGAACATTATGAAGAACTCGACGATCCCGAAGCCCGGTTAAGGATATTCAGAACCTATGCAAATCTCATGGGAAACATCCTTGAAAGCCACAAAAAGGTGGGAAGGGATTTCTTCAGGGTCTACAATGAGATGCTGGAGTTCTGGAACAGCGAGACGGTACAGAAGATAGACGGTGACAACGAAGAGATCATAGGTGAAGTGGAATGGATGCATGACAACATGGTATACATCTGTGCCTGCAACCTGATGGACGACAGTCTGGAACTGTCGGAGGAGGAAAAAGAAAGGGAGATCTCCTTTATTAAGGAAAAGATCGCTGCCTACGACGGCGATCCGGATAAAAACACGATCTACTGGATGGCGGGAATAGTACTTCAGATCATAAACTCAGAGCTTTCTCCCACAGAGGCCATCCATAAGGTCATCATGAAAACAGACGCCATTGCCAAGCCGGACTATGAAAAGATGGATCCGGAGGGGAATTGCGATATTCTGGATGAAAAATACATGATGATGGAGCTCAGTGTGTGCGTGCTTAAGAAAATGAACTTTACCGAAAAGGAAAGGACAGAGTACGGCAGACAGATCACCTTCAGATTCTTTAAGGATATACATAAGATACCCAATAATCTTTATACAAATTACGTGGATGATATATGCCAGGAATACTTTTCCATGGTACGCCCCTTCTTAAACGGCATCTGTGAGAAGGAGCAGAAGATCATGCAGATCTTTTTCTTAAGACAGCCTCTTACATACATTCATTGCCTGCTGGTGGGAAGTCTTGCGTACAGAATGGGAGAAGCGATCATTGACAGTAAGCCGGAGCTTTTTGTAGGCATAGGCGAACTCGACTCGGTAGATAATGTAAGATTAAGAAAGAATGCCATCCTGGACTATGTACGACGCTGCGGTCTGATCCATGATGTGGGGGAGATATTGATGCCCACCATTATAAACATGCAGACCAGAAGCCTTACGGAGGAAGAGAAGAGCTTTATACTTAAGCATCCTGCCATGGGCGTGGAGTATCTGGAAAATGATGAGGATTTCAAACCTTATATGGATGTTATCCTGGGACATCATAAGTACTATGACGGCAAAGATGGCTATCCCGAGGAGTTTGACAACACTGCATCGGATTATCGTGTGATCATCGATCTGATCTCCATCTGCGATGCCTTGGAAAATGCCGAGGATTATATCAGCCGTGCATACAAAGCGCCCAAGAAGTTCAACGAGATCGTCGAGGAGATATATGCGGGAGCGGGGACATTATATAATCCGATCCTGGCGGATATGATCAAAACCGATGACACTCTCAGAGAAAAATTAGAATTTATTGTCACCGACGGTCGTATCAGAGCGACTCATGAGGTGTACAGAAATATTGTCACCTGCGTTAAGTACGGAGGATCTCCTTATTTCCGCCTGAATGCGGTGGACATTGAAAGTGACGAATGAAAAAACATAGGATCTGCGGTTTCGTTTTCCTTAAAAAGGGGTGAAACCGCAGATTATTTATTATTAAATAATTAAGTCGTAAACCGCTTATTTTAAGAATAGTTTATAGTTTTGATGTATATTTGATGGACTATGTATGATAGAATCGGGGCACAAGTTTAGTTTTGCTGAAGGAGGCGCGTATAATGAAAAAGTTTGCGTTGAATCTTAAGATCATATTGGTTGTCGGGGTTATATTCGCGGCATGTATTGTTATCTTTTGGGCTTTCGCATCCGGAAAGATGATGGATATCTCAAAGGCTAACGCAAGAGGCTCTTTACAGGGGGTAGTAAACGGGGCTTCTAACAGTATAAGACAATACATTAAGAACGAAGTGACCTATGTTGAAGGTTATCGCTGGATGACAGAGATGCAGAATCTTATAAACGGAAAGCGTTCCGCTGAAAACATGGCGGCAGCAGAAGAGGTTACCGTAAGATATTCCTCTAAGAAGGAACATATCGAAGGCCTTTTCTACTGTGATGAAAAGGGTATCGTAGATACTCACACGCTGCCGATGATAGTCGGAATGGATCTGGGTGCTGCAGGAGCAGATACCTTTGCCGGAGAACAGGTAATGGCCACAGCTTCCGTTTCTGAGGCTACACAGTCGATAGTTATCTCTGTTGGTAAGACCATTGAGAACGCGTCCGGCGGATACGGCGGTATGATAATGTGTGCTACATATACGGACGGCTTTAATCAGATGCTGGATTCGGTAATGGCGTCCAATCCTCTTTACACGCACTTACAGCTGGTAATTCCATATTCTTATACCACACAGACATCTTCCGTTATTTATGACACAAACAAGGATAAGGTTGCTAAGGAGTATGAAGACCAAGCCCTTGCAGGTTTTGTTGAAGGATATTCGCTTTATTCACAGGCGATTATGAACGGCCTCATTCCCATGGATGGCGATCCCAATGCTACCTCTTTCCATTATGAAGATCCGGAGACCGGCAAGGTATATGATTATCCTTTCTCAAAGATGGATACATACATCGATTCCGCAACAGGCAAGGAAATGATCTACTTCTATACTCTGATTCCGGAGTACAGCTGGGTGATCCTTCTTGAAGGTGAAGCTGATGCGGTTTATGCGGAAGCTACGGCATCCAGCCGTGCACTTCTTATTGCCACCATACTTACACTGGCTGTAGGTATCGTAGGAATCCTTGCATTTGTAACTGTTCTCTTAAGACCTCTTACAAATGTTGAACACGAACTCAAGAGGGTTGCTACTCTTGACTTTACACAGAGCGATGCACTTGACAGATACGCTAACAGAAACGATGAAGTCGGTACAATTGCCGGAGCTACCATAGCCCTTAAGGATGCGGTAAGTGACACCATGAAGATGGTAGGCAACAGTGCCGGAAAGATGAACACCAACTCTCAGGCACTTGTTGATACCTCCAAACTCCTCTCCAACTTCACTGAGGAGAGCATGGCAGTTACCGAGGAACTCTATGCAAGAATTGAGCAGACCAATGAGTCTGTAAGAAAGACAGAAGAAGAGATCAATAAGGTTGTAGGACTTGTTCAGAACGTAACCGATAAGGTGGGCGCAGGAGAAAAGCTCTCCAAGGATCTTATCAAGAAGACAGATGTTGTTACCAAGGAAGTTGAAGGCAAGCTTGAAGCAAGCCGTGAAAAGATCGATGAGACCAGAACCAACGTTTATGACGCTGTTGAAAGTCTTGAAACTGTTAAGAAGATCAATGATCTGGCAAGTGCGATCCTTGATATCACATCCCAGACCAACCTCCTTTCGCTCAATGCTTCCATCGAGGCGGCACGTGCAGGTGAGGCCGGCAGAGGCTTCGCAGTAGTTGCAAGCGAGATCGCTAAGCTGGCTACAGAATCACAGCAGACAGCCGGAAGGATCCAGGATATCGTTGCAGAAAGCAATATCGCCGTAGAAAAGGTTAGAACAAGTGTTGAAGCTGTTATGAAGTTCGTACTTGAGGATGTTGAAGGCGAATTTAAGTCCTTTGGAGAGAGCTCCAGAAGTTACGGTTCTGATATCGGAACCATCATGGATTCCATCGATGAGATCGGTGGCGCTATGGATACTCTTAAGGCTTCCGTTGACGATATCGGTAAGTACATCCGCGAAGTTGCCAACTGCGCAGATAACAACCATGACGGCGTTCAGCAGATCGTTGATAAGAACGTGGGCACAACAAAGGTAGTTGAGGACATCAATGTGATCATCGACTCCGAAAGAGAGAGTGCCGGAAATCTTAACGACATGGTCGGAAAATTCAAAGTTTGATCACGGAATTAAAAACGGATAAACAACCCCGGGAGGAAGCGAAAGCTTCCTCCTATTTTTAATGTTATGCTTCTTTTCGTACAAGGTTTTTTGTGGTAGAATAACCACTGAGGAAGCAGAGGAGAATGACCTGCTTTCAAAAGAAAAGATCTATCGTTAAGGAGTATTTATGGCAGATAAGAAAAAGGATAAAAAGATCGATACCGTAACATTGGAATTGGAAAACGGTGAGGAAATGACCTGCGATGTTATTTCCATCTTTCCGGTTAACGTGAATAATAAAGAACAGATGTATATAGCTCTTCTGGATGAGAATGCGGATGAGGATTCCGATATCTTTTTCTACAGAGCATCCAACCTTGAAGATCCGGATGATATACAGTTGGATGACATTGAAAGCGACGAGGAGTTCGAGATCGTGGCCGATGCTTTTGACGAGATGCTGGATGACGAAGAATTGAATGAGATGCTTGACGATCTGGAGGACGACGAGGAAGAGTGATATGAGCTGGGAAAAACACCCTGATCCGCAATTGAAAAGGAACCGTTGGTTCAGTCTTAACGGAGACTGGCTTCTTAACGGAAGAAGCATTAAAGTGCCTTTCTGCCCGGAGTCTAAGGCTTCGGAGTTTAGGGGCGAGATAGACTACGGCAAAAGGGACAGCCTTGTGTATGAGAAAAGCTTCGAGCTGCCGGAATATATGCTTGAAGGAAATAAAACAAGGCTGATCTTACATGCGGACGGCGTGGATCAGCAATGTCTTGCGGTACTTAACGGTCAGGTGGTGGGAAGCCACAGAGACGGCTATTTAAAGGCGGTATTTGACCTTACGGGCAAGATAAAACCGGAGGGAGAGAATCTCCTAAAGATCATTGCTCTGGATCCCATATCCCGGGATTTTCCTTACGGTAAACAAAAGCTTAAAAGAGGAGGCATGTGGTATACACCCTTCAGCGGTATATGGAAGAGCGTATGGCTGGAAGCTGTTCCTGAAAGGTATATTAAAGAATTAAAGATAGATTGGGCCGCAAATAGCATTAAATTTAAATTCAACTTCTGCGATTTCCTCGGACAACCCTTTGAGATCAGGGTGTACAGGCCTGAATTAAAATGCGCGGTACAGGAAGAAAAAGATCGGGATCCTGAGGAAGACGAGGAATGTTGGATCGTAGCGGGGACTGTTACGGAGGACTTTGAGGAAGAAGGCATCCTTGTTCCCTTAGATGGCTTAAGATCGAATCTGGGCAATGAATTTATTCTTAAAAAATGGGATATAGATGAGCCCTGGCTCTATGATATGGAGATCACGGCAGGAAATGACGTGATAAGGACTTATTACGGCTTCAGAACCGTGGAAACTTCGACCGTGGACGGTAAGCCTGTGGTGCTTCTTAACGGCAGACCTGTATTCCTTCACGGAGTACTGGATCAGGGCTACTATGAGGACAGTCTCTGCCTTCCCGAAAGCGAGGAGAAGTACGAGAGAGATATCCTCAGAATGAAGGAGATGGGCTTTAATCTCTTAAGAAAACATGTGAAGACCGAAGCAGACTGGTTCTACTATTACTGTGATATCCATGGAATGCTGGTAATGCAGGATATGGTAAACTCCGGAAAATACAGATATATCATAGATACGGTACTGCCCACCATAGGTCTGAAACTGTCGGATGACAGACTGAGACATGTGGGAGAAAAACAGAAAAAGATGTTTGAAAACCATGCGCAGGGTGTGATCTCACAGCTTCACGATCATCCTTCCGTAATAGCCTATACTATATTTAACGAAGGCTGGGGACAGCACAGGGGAGATTCCTACTATGAAAAACTGAAAGAGCAGGAACCCGACCGGCTTTTTGATACGGCCTCGGGCTGGTTCAACATCAAAAAGACCGATTTTGACAGCAGGCATATATATTTTAGACTCAGGGATGTAAAACCCTCAAAAAGATATAAAAATAAACCGATATTCATTACAGAGTGCGGTGGTTATTCCATGGCCGTAACCGGTCATCTGTTTGATGAGAACAAAGGGTATGGCTACGGAAAATGCAATTCTGTTGAAGAATTGACTTCAAAAATTGAGTTATTATACGAAAACATGGTAATTCCCGGAATCAAGAATGGAGTTTGCGGCTGCATTTATACTCAGGTTTCCGATATAGAAGATGAGATCAACGGTCTCTACACCTATGACAGAGAGATCTGCAAGGTGGATGTAACAAGGATGAAAGAGCTGGCAAAACGTATTAGGTCCGCTATGGGAGGAAAAGAACTTGCTGACTAAGGGCACATCATACAAATTGGTCATAATTACGGCTTGTATTGCCGTGGCACCCTTTTTGGGAGGATGTAAAAAGTCCTGGTCTCCTGCCAGAAGTACAGGCACCCCCACACCTGTGGTGAAGGTGGTGGATACCTCCGACTTGCTCGAAGGAAATCACGGAAACGGTGAATTGGTACCCGTAACCACTCTTTTCCCGGGAAGACATGGTCAGGAAGGCACATTGACTCCTACGCCCACAGCTACACCCACGCCTACACCAACTCCGGAAACGGGAGTTTTGCCTAACGGAGATCCCACACCGGAACCTACACCTTCGCCTACTCCCATTCCCACACCCACGCCCACACCTAAGCCGACTAACACACCAAGACCCACCAAGACACCGCCGACCCCTTTGCCGGAAACCGCTTATCCCACACCCACTCCCACACCCGGCAGCGTGGATTTCGTTTTGATCAGCGGAACACCTACTCCCATGGGAAATTAGTATAAAATGGATGATGAGAAACTTTCAGTCTCCGTATCCGTGAGAAATCTGGTTGAGTTCATATTACGGTCCGGAGACATTGACAACAGAAAAGCTCATACTGATACGGATGCCATGCAGGAGGGCGCCAGGATACACAGGAAGATCCAGAAAAGCATGCCTGAAGGCTATCGGGCAGAAGTGGCGCTTAAAACCGTCAGAATACTTGAAAGAAATGACAGGGAAGGGACTCTCGCCCTTACAGTTGAAGGCAGAGCAGACGGTATATATAAATTAAATCAAGATATAATCATTGACGAGATCAAAAGTACATATCTTTCACTGGAGCATATTACAGAGCCTGTGCCTGTTCATGAGGCGCAGGCTAAATGTTATGCCTGCATATACGGTAAGGACGAAGGACTTACCCGTATCGGGGTACAGCTTACCTACTGCAACATCGACAGTGAGGAGATCAAAAGGTTTAATAAGATATACGATGTTGAAGAACTAAGTGACTGGTTTGACAACGTGGTTAAGGAATATTCCAAATGGCTTTTCTGGGAAGCGGACTGGAAAAAGACAAGGGATGAGACCATAAGAAAACTGGAATTTCCTTTTACTTACAGACCGGGACAGAGAGAACTGGTGGGAGATGTTTATAAGACGGTATCAAGAGGAAAGAAGCTGTTTATAGAAGCGCCCACCGGAGTCGGAAAGACTATATCCACGGTTTTCCCGGCAGTATGGAATGTGGGGGAGGGTAAGGCCTCCAAAATTTTTTATTTAACGGCTAAAACCATAGCAAGAACAGTGGCGGAGGATACCTTTGGGATCTTAAGGGAAAAGGGCCTTAAATTCAGGTATGTTACTCTCACAGCCAAGGAAAAGATCTGCATATTGGAAAAACCGGACTGTAATCCGGTGAGCTGTTCCAGAGCTGCGGGGCATATGGACCGGATAAACGATTGTGTTTTTGACCTGCTTACCCATGAAGAAGAGATAAACAGGGAGCTTATCCTTAGATATTCCGAGAAACACAACGTCTGTCCCTTTGAAATGAGTCTGGATGTGAGCCTGTGGGCGGATGCTGTTATCTGCGACTATAACTATGCTTTTGATCCTGATGCGTCCCTGAAGAGATTCTTCGCAGAAGAGAAAAAGAATGATTTTATCTTTTTGATAGATGAAGCCCACAATCTCCTTGAAAGAGCCAGGGAAATGTACAGTTCCGAGCTTACGAAAGAAGCCTTTTTAACGGTAAAAAGGGTCGTTGCTCCCATAGGGAAAAAAATGGAAAAACAACTGGAGTATTGCAATAAGGCCATGCTGGCCTTAAAAAGGGAATGTGATGATTTTCAGGTTTGGGACAACGCAGATGACCTTTATAACAGATTGCTAAGGGCCATATCCGTATTTGAGGATTTTCTGGATAATAATCCCGGAGGCTTTGAAGGGAAAGATCAAGCGCTCGATCTGTTCTTTGACATGAGAAGGTTTATCGAAGTCTATGAGAACATGGATGAGGCTTACAGAATATATACGGATTACAATGAGAGAGGGGATTTCAGGATCAAGCTGTTATGCATGGAGCCTGCCTCAAAACTCAGAAAGATAATGGATAACACCAGAGCTTCCGTGCTCTTCAGTGCTACCCTTCTTCCTATGAATTATTACAAGGAACAGCTGGGAGGGGAAGCTGAAGACTATGCCATCTATGCTCCTTCACCCTTTTCGCCGGAAAAGAGGATAGTGATGGTGGGAAGAGACGTGTCCACCAGGTACACCAGAAGAAACAGGGATGAGTACTTGAAGGTGGCAGCCTACATTGAAGCTTTTGTAAAAGCGAAAAAAGGAAATTACATGGTCTTTTTCAGCTCCTACAAAATGATGGAAGATGTGCTGAAAGCATCTGACGTTCTACAATCGTGGTGCTATGAAAATAAAGAGGAAGACGAAGATACTCCTGAGATTCTAAAAAAGCTCCAAAAGGAGAATTACGAACTCGTTGAAATTTCATCTGAAAAAGATAAAACAGGATTTGATAAAATCTCCGGCCAAAGTGAAAAAGATATAAAGATCCTGGTGCAAAGACGGGAAATGAAGGAAAAAGAGAAGGAGGCATTCCTCGAAGAGTTCAAGGAAAATCCTGATTCTACCCTTGTAGGATTCACGGTTATGGGAGGGGCTTTCTCGGAAGGCATAGACCTTACCGGAGACCGGCTTACGGGAGCCGTCATTGTCGGATGCGGACTTCCCATGGTGGGTAATGAAAAAGAACTCTTCAAATTCTACTTTGATGAGAAATCGGGAAACGGCTTTGAATATTCCTATCTTTATCCGGGAATGAACAAGGTGATGCAGTCGGCGGGCAGAGTGATCCGTACCGTTGACGATGTGGGGGCCATCCTTTTATTGGATGAGAGGTTTGGTAACCCGCAATACACAAACCTGTTTCCCAGGGAGTGGTTCCCTTATGTTACCGTAAATATAGGAAATGTAAAGGAACGATTATCGGAATTTTACGAAAAACATTGATATGATATTTTTATGATATTATATCCTTATGGAAAATATTAAAAGATGAAGAGAAAAGAGGTAAGCAGATGCGTATTATTGAAGCAAAGGATTATGCCGATCTCAGCAGAAAGGCGGCAAATGTGATCTCGGCTCAGGTGATACTGGAGCCCCATTCGGTATTGGGACTTGCCACAGGTTCCACTCCCATAGGGACCTACAAACAGTTGATCGACTGGTATAACAAGGGCGATATCGACTTTTCAAAGGCAAAGTCGGTAAACCTGGACGAGTACATCGGACTGGACGGAAGCAATGATCAGAGTTACCGCTATTTTATGGATACCAACTTTTTTAACGGCATAAACATTAAAAAAGAAAACACCTATGTACCAAACGGAATGGCAAAGGACATGGAAGCGGAATGCGTAAGATATGATGAACTCATTTCTTCTCTCGGAGGCATCGATCTTCAGCTTCTGGGCATAGGCCATGACGGCCATATAGGATTTAACGAGCCGGGGGCGGCTTTTGAAAAGACCACTCACATCGTGGAACTGGAGGAGACCACCATTAAGGCAAATGCACGATTTTTCGGTTCTGAAGAGGCTGTACCAAAAAAGGCGATCACCATGGGCATAAAATCCATTATGAGAGCAAAAAGGCTTCTCCTTATAGCCAACGGACCGGACAAAAAAGATATCATGGAAAAGGCACTCCGCGGCCCCGTAACTCCCATGGTTCCGGCTTCGATCCTTCAGTTCCATCCCAATCTCACTGTAGTTTATTGTTTTGAATAACAGGAGAAATGCAATGAACATTTTTTATGACGGCAGATTTGTAAAGGGAGAGGTCGAGATCTCGGAGGGCGTTTTTAAAGAAGTACGGGTGCTGGGAGAAGAAGATCCCGGGGATCCCGATTATATGCTTCCGGGGTTTATTGACATCCACACCCATGGAAGAGGCGGAGAGGACTTCAGCTTTGTAAACGATGAGAAACTTAAAAAACTCGGCAAAAGCTATGCTTCCTGCGGTGTTACATCGGTTCTTGCAACTACCATGACCAATGAACCCGGGGCGGTGGAAGATTCTGTAGAGGCAGTGGGTAGAGCGATCCGCGGACCTTTGGACAGGGGCGAAGCCAGGATCCTGGGAGTGCATATGGAAGGCCCCTTTCTCGGAAAAGACAAAAAGGGCGCCCATGATGAGAAATTTTTGTGGGAATTTGACAAGATTTGGTTAGATAAAATCATTGAAAAAAGTAATAATAGCATCAGGATCATTTCGGTGGACCCAAGACTTTCGGGGGCTGCTTCCTTTATAAAGGAATATACCGGAAGGGGAATAGTGCTTTCCATAGCCCACACAAGTTCGGATTATGATACGGCTGTAACGGCTGTCAGAGCCGGGGCGGATCATGTTACCCATCTTTTTAATGCTATGAATCCGTTGAATCACAGAGCGCCTGGTGTAATAGGCGCGGCTTTTGACGAACAGCTCTTTTCCGAGATCATATGCGACGGTATACATGTGAATCCCACGCTTATCAGGATGTGGTTTAAGCTCATGGCTCCCAAAATGATCATAATCTCGGACTCCATGCAGGCTGCCGGACTTGAAGAGGGTAAATACTCTCTGGGCGGCATAGAAGTCTTCGTTAAGAACGGTAAGGCTGTTCAGGCGGACGGTACCATAGCGGGCTCCGTTACCGATGTGGGGACCGAGGTAAGAAATGTTATCTCTTTCGGCATCGAACGCGAAAAAGCGATACTTGCCGCCACTTTGAACCCTGCACTTTCCATCGGGATGCAGAATAGGGTGGGAAGGATAGCAAAGGGCTGTGCAGCGGATTACCTCATTACCGATGAGGGTCTGAATATAAAGAATGTTAGTATAAACGGGAGGACGATTTAATGTATTATTTAGGTGTCGATCTTGGAACTTCTTCCATTAAACTTGTTGTCATGGACGAAAAAGGAGCCATTCAGGCTACAGCGGGAGCGGAGTACGGACTTAGTTTTCCGAAGCCGGGCTGGTCGGAACAGGAACCTGCAGACTGGGTTAAGGGCATGAAGGAGAGCTTTAAGAAACTCTCCGAAAAAGTGGACCTTAAGAAAGTTAAGGGTATCAGCTTCGGAG
>JAEEWS010000005.1 GCA_016287765.1 Lachnospiraceae bacterium | reverse complement strand
TTCCAGAGCTCGTCACGGATTGTGTCAAGATTCAAATCTTTAACGATGGGTTTCTTGAACCGAAGGCTTTTTGCCTTCTGTTTTCTCCATTCAGCATCAGCCGTTTTTGTTTTCTGGTTTTCCATTCACAAAAGCTCCTTTTCGAGATCTATTTCGACATCGCTATCTGTACGAAGCATTTCACCACTTTCATAACTCATGCCGGTGATCTCGATCACTTCTTCCAGTCTTATGATCTGCTCTTTTGTCATCGTTTTACTCCTTTATGCTGCGCTTGTGATTTTTGGGCCACAGTCTTAACATGCGTTTTTCTATCTCATCAATCGTGTACAGATCAGCGTCAAAGCCAAGATTCAGGATCATACCGTGGTACTGCTTCATCTGATACAGGGATCCGTATAGCCCATCTGCTCCGGTATCAAAGGAATCAGAACCGTATTTAGTTTCGATAGCAAAACACCCCGTTTTGCAATTAAGATCATATGCTGCCTTTAAAAAATCGAAGTAATGCCGTCCGGAAAGATACAGGTTGAGTGCGGCGTTATAAGCACCTTGAACGATCATTACACAGATCTTATCATACTTACGGGGCTGTTCTTTTCCATCCCTATCCAGGTAGGAGACCTCGATGTGTACTCGCTCAATCTTCATTTTGCCCAAAGGAGCAGCCGAGATGTTTCCGTGAAACTCTAACCTACGTCTGGGTTGGGGAAATTCAGGATCATACACGTCAAGTTTTGTTGTACCTTTCACATCGTAGATACGACTTTCTAAAACAGTTTCTTTTTTCATTTTTTCTCCTTCAATCAACGCTCGCATAAGGACAGTGTCTGCCAATTTCGGCTTCTGTTTTCCATTCACAAAAGCTCCTTTTCATTTTTCTGATAAAAAAGAGTATGCGAGTTACTTCCCTCAGTCACCGACATAATCCGGTCTTCTTACCCATTCCATGGATGTAGGGACATGGAGCCCATGTTCACGTTCGTACGCGAACACACAATCAGGAACCGTGCATCCGCCTTCACCGTCACCAAAGGGACAGTTATAACAAGGATTCATATCCCTGTTGAATTCAGCCTCTGACATTGAAGCTGTCCCGTGATCATAGTAAGCATCAGACGCCTCTATAAGCTCTCCGGTTAATTTTGTTTGCTTTGAGTTATCGAACTTTTTGCCTTCCATTTTTCCTCCTTTAACATGAACCGCCGTCAGCACCGTGAAATGCTCCGGCAGGATACTTCCAATCCTTGACATAAATGTCCTTCGGACTGTATTTACCCGTAAGGATTGATTCAATTGCTTTCGGATCATCCCTCACGACGCAACTTTTTGCTCCGTCAATGAACGACTCAAGGTCGAGCTTGTTATCAAGCGTGAATCCAAGCGTCTTTTCATCGTTTTTCAGCGCTTCCCACTCTTCAGGGAATAATTCTTTAATTCCTGCAAAGAGTCGTGGGGTTGAAAAGATACACGTCATGCATGAACATCTGTTCCATCCGGCCCTATAACAGGGATGCGGATTTACATGATGTCGTTTCAGGATTTCCCAGACATCTTTCTCACTCCAGTCGATACAGCATCTCCAATGGTGTACTGTTCTGTGCAAACGCTTTTCAGCATTGCATCGGTCAATTTCCATTTCGTTATAGTGGGAACGACCTGCGGACTCGCCACGACGTTCGCCTGAAATGATCAGTATCTTTTTGTCGGATCTGGTGTCTTCCAGGTTACCTGTCACACTGTCCTGAACAGCAGCTTTTAAACTTCCGCTGCACCATCGTCCCTGATGAGTACCTCCCTTTGCGGGAAATTTCATTCTCTTTCCCCCAAGTCGTTCCAGCTCTTTCAATGAATCAAGGTTGGAAACGACACTGTCTGCGACCATGATCTTCAAATAGGCGGAACACCATCTTCTTGAAAGGTCAGGGGATTTAGCAGGAAATTTCATTCTGCATCCATATTCCTTCAGCAGTTCTTCCATCTCCTCGGTGGCCTGCTCTTTTAATTCTTTGCATTTGAGGTAATTGCTTGAAGGTTTGCATTGCTTTATTTCCCCTGTGTCGGGATCGATCCATTCAATGGGTTCACTCGCTCCAATTCTGTAAAGTTCACCGAAGAAACCATTTACCCTGTAAGATACGCGCAGCTTAACACCTTCTGCTTCTGCAAATGCCTTCACGTACGAGGATGTGCATCTCCAATCCATCGTCCTGGTCGGGTGACCGCCGTCAATATCATGATGCCAAAGCTCGATCTTCTCTTTCGGAACACCAAGTTCCAGAAGATGCAAGTAACATGCCAGGGAGTCTTTACCGCCCGAAAACAAAACGACAATGAGGTCGTAATCCTCAAGCGGCATAAGTTCCGGCAGAAGCACCTGTTTAAAATGTTCTGTGTCTGTGCGGCCTTCGACTTCAGGCTTAATATTTACTCTAAAACCATATACAGGCGTGATGGGAAGACCTAACACCGTAGGTGTGTTGACCGTGCATTCTGAATCCTTTGTGTACATTTTTTCTCCTCCTTTTTTTCTTTGTTAGGGGAGAATTCTGTGTTCAAAATATTCACCTTTATTCTCCTTTTTTGTTTCTGTAAAAGGGAGTATGGGAAAAAGAGTTTTAATGTAAAAATTTTCGTCCGATAAAAAAAACTCCTCAGACCAAATGTCCGAGGAGCTCAAATTAGGAGGGCAAATAATAGGTGCTATGCCAATGTCGAAAGACATAACACCACGTTGTTTCCAATCTTGTTTTTGCCGGCCGAACTACGGTTGATTTAATACTGTAATCGGCTACTCAAACTTTATAAGGGAGAACAACTGCCTTCTGTTATCCTCCCTTTTATGATCTTGATATTAATGTTATGCAAAAAAGTTTTGGAATGAAAAAATAATCGTCATTTTAATCTTGTTTGCAAAATAGAAACTCCAAATTTTCCACTTCTTTGATTTATTTTAACTCCAAACTTTCCACTTCTTTCTCCAGATCCTTCCACATCTTACTACAAATCTTTCCACTTCTTCGATGTCAAAATGAACCTTATAAGACTCCAATTTTTCCACTTCTTTCTCCGAAACTTTCCACTTCTTACTACGAATCTTTCCACTTCTTTCTCCAATTCTTTCCACCTCTTTAAGCCCCAAATGGCTTAAAATCGGGCTTTCTTGGTCATATAATAAATAAAAGAAATATGTTGTTATAAATAAATACAAAAACAACAACAACAACAACAACAGTAATACATGCGTTGTTGTTTATACTCACCGAAGAAAACGATGACCAGATGATCCTTTGGAAAGTATTAACCGAGAGCATACATAATCTGAAGTCCGGTTACAGCTTGAGGAGTGTTTGTTTTCATCAGAACCGGATGAAGATACTTGACATGAATAACAAAATAAAAAATTGAAGACATGGAGCTTCAAAAATGTTAAATGAGAAATTTATCCGTTATGAATACAAAATCCATTGATGTTCGCATAAATCAACAATACTACAACTGTAGGTATCGAAATGTTATCAAGGTCGCTTTGCTATTAAAAAATCCATATAAATGTCAGATCATGTTTTAATAATTCAAAGAAGTGGAAGAAATGGAGTTATTTTGGACCGTAATAAAATCATATTCAAAGGCAGATAATACACGGCTTTTGACATTTTTCTTTAGCCATGTCTATATAAAGAAGTGGAAAGAATGGAGTTTTCCCTCACGACCAGATCTTTTGTCATTGCCTTCTCTTCTACTCCACCCAGCGAGAAAAAGTATTTAAAGCCATCCTTTTATCTGACTTTTACGACGTTTCGACTGATCATTGCGGAATAGGTTTATTTAAAGAAGTGGAAGAAATGGAGTTAAAAATCACTCCAAAACACCCTCTGGACACAGATAATTCAACAGGGGTAGTCCATTGCGTTTAGCCATTTCTATATGAAGAAGTGGAAAGAATGGAGTTCGATAATCTATACCATCAGATTGTTTTCGAAGCCTTGAAATATAAGGCTTTGCGGCATATCTCGTTAGCCATAATCATATAAAGAAGTGGAAGAAATGGAGTTAAGATCACTCCAAGTCATCCTCTGAATACAGATAGTTCAACAGGGGTAGTCCATTATATTAAGCCATTTCTATATGAAGAAGTGGAAAGAATGGAGTTCGATAATCTATACCATCAGATTGTTTTCAAAGCCTTGAGAAATAAGGCTTTGCGGCATCTCTTCTTAGCCATGATCATATAAAGAAGTGGAAGAAATGGAGTTCGGACTGATCAAAGAAATGGAAGATCCGGAGATAAAACAAAAGTCTTTGATTCTTGTTCGAACCTGATAGCACAGGGCTTTGAGCTAAATCCTCACGCCGTTTCTATATGAAGAAGTGGAAAGAATGGAGTGTTTTTTCTCTCCTTTTCCGCTTCTGAGCAACAAAAATATCCTGGAATTATCGATGCAGATGCAGGCAAATTGGAGCCATCCGGAAAAGAAGTGGAAGAAATGGAGTTTAAAAAATCGACTCAACCGGTCATGTAATAAGGCATTGAAACACCATATTTTAGCCACTTCTATATGAAGAAGTGGAAAGAATGGAGTATATTTTTTCTCCTTATTCTCCTTGTTCATACAGAGAGATCTGTTTTCCGAGCTCCTGACTTGTGTCGTGAAAATCCGACCTTCAAACGAGAAATACATTGCTCACGACCGGTTGTTTTTATCGAGAACTTGAGTCGTGAACTGCATGATCTTATATTCACTTCCGGATGTCGCAAGGTGAAATGACGGCGTAAGGAGAAGCTATATATGGTCGTGGGTGGGAAAACCAAAGGATTGACCGAAAGGAAAGTGTAATAAATGGTCACTGAGGTCACTGATAAATCAAAAGTGTAGTTTTTGGCCTAAGCCTCTGCCAATTACTACACTTTTGTGTCGGATCAGGAGCCATGATCTCTCCTCTCCTTTTTTTAGTCGTGAATGACGACGTTCAGATTAAGAAGGGAGTCGTGAGTATAATTGTTTTATGTGTATGAGGTCGTGAGGGTGGGAACCGCTTATGTCGCAACTTTTAAAAAAGAAGTGGAAGAAATGGAGTATTTTTATGCTCCGCCTGTTGCATTTCTTTTTTCGTTTTGTTATTATATTGTCGAAGAAGTGGAAGAAATGGAGTAAAATTTTACTCCACGTAGCAAAGAAATGGAATAAACGGAGTTTACATGGGACGAAAAAAGAAGGAAACAATAGAGCAGATCGAAGTTCTGGACGCGAAAGACAGCACTTTTTCGGAAGACGAAAACGGCCAGCTGGAAGTCTTTAGCGAAGATCGCAAACGTTCATTCGGTAACATCATCAAGAAGTCGAACTCCTTGATTAACCGTATCGGTAAGGTAACTTTGCTTTCGGAGAAAATTTTACTTGTGGCTTTGGCTAATACAAGGTATATTGAGCCGGGAGTTCTTTCAGGCACACTGGAGGAAGTTTACTTTAAGGATATACTTGCAAAGACGGGGACTTATTTCGGTGAAGGATATATTTCGTCTTTCAAGAACACGGAGCTTAGAAAAATTCTGGGCAATAACAGCGGAAGCTATTATGAGCAGATTGATAAGCTCATGAACACTCCAAATTTCGCTGAGTCTTGGAAAATCATATACAAAGACAAAGACATAATCGGATTCACGAACCTTGTTATGGGGACAACCTATGACAGCAGAACCGGAACAACATATATCAAGTGGAATCCGGACATGAAAGAGAAGATCATAAACTTGACATCGAACTATACAGAGCTGGATAAAAGCATTGTTTTTAAGTTTAAGACTCTGTATTCGTTCTCGCTGTATCAGATCCTGAGAAGCAGGCTGTGCCTTGCTATAGATAAAGACAAACGTCGTGGATATCCGATCCTCACAGAATATACTTTTTCTTTTGATCTGAGTGAGTTTAAGTTCCTTACAGGAGTCCTGAGCGTTGATATCGGATCCAAAAACAGTGAAGCCACAACTGTTGTTAAATCATTGCAAAACGAACAGTTTTCCCAGGCTGAGCAATTCTTACCGGATAGCATCAAGAAGTACACGAAGTATACCGATATACGACGCTATGTCCTGGATAAGGTGTTTAAAGAAGTAAACGGCTTCGATAACAACAATTATGAAGAGGAAAATATTGACGAATACCTGAAAAAATGCGAGAATATCCATAAAACTGACATGCATTTCAGATTCAGGCCGATCAAAAGCGGAATCGGAGGCAAGGTTTCTGCTGTAGAATTCCTCGTCCGATGGGATAAAACCGCTGACAACAAGTATATCGGGAACAGCCAGATTGTTCAGTCTGATAAACCGAATGTTGTCGAAACTGTTGAAGATAAAGTCAATAACGGCCACATGGAAATGCTTGATAAGCTGTCGGAGCTCATAAAGGAGCCGCTTTCTTTTGCTGATCTTAAGACTATTGCTATTGCGGCAGATTGGGATCTGGAGAAAGTCAGAAAAGCTTATCATATTTCACAGTTCAGCAAGAAAAAAAATCTTACCGGATTTCTACTTAGGGCTATAAGGGAGAACTATGAAGAACCGGTAGCAGCTGAAAAAAAGATTAAAACAAAAAATAGTTCCGTCGATAAATATTTGAGCAGATACAGCCAGCGAGAATACACCCCGGGACAGATGCTGCACATAGAAAAGGAAATGATTCGCAGAAGTCTGGGCGTTGATATTCCAAGAACCGATGATGAGGAGGACTTATGAGATTAAATACAGGTTCTGCACGAACCGGTATATGGCAGATCCAATCATATGATGATGTGCTGCTTCAGGAATCAAAAGCGGTTAAGAAAATGTACAAGGGAAAGAAAAGGTTTGACAGATTCTTATTTCTTGGCTTTTTACCGCGCTTTGTAATAACGTATGTGGGTATGGGAATACTTATGGTACTCCCGTTTATTCTTTTCTTTGCTACGCTAGGAAATAATCCGTTTAATTATCGGTTTTTCCCGTTTTGTGGCATCGAAATTCTTTTCTTTGTTGCAAATGTCATCCTGTTGATTCTCTTTCACCTTATAGCTTGCGGGGGGCTTCAGAATGCCTACATGAATAGGATGTACTATTTCGGTTGTAGGGATTTTAAGGAACATTACGAGAAGCTCCTGAGTGACGAGAAAATTACGGATGAGGACAGAATGCGGGATCTTGAAGAATATAAAAGGTCTCCGTTCTATTGGAATTTTGATGGTTCCGCCGGTCCTATTGCAAAGCCGGATGTCGTAAGTGAAAATATCAGTGAACCCGATCCTCACAACTCTGATGTTGTGACAATTTCTGACGAACGACTCAAAGAATATGATGACCAGCAGAGAATGTTGGATGAGCTCAGCAAACTCCGTGGCGATTCATCAGATCACGATGACGCTTTGCTTTAAGTATTTTACGCTACCAGAATTATAAGAAACCCCATAAGATACATTACCTTCAGAGAGCATCTGTAGAATCAGGTGCTCTTCTTTTTGTGATTTTTTTCCTATAGTTTCAGTGCTCATCTCTTCTCTCAAGCTGTCGCCCACGACATTCGGTCGTGTCTGGATATATTAACGACTGCTGGTCTCTCTTCTCACGACTTCCGGATTCTTCCAGGCTCTCCCATGTTCTCCCTCAGGTTTCTTTTTCACGGCCATAAGTCGTTTATTTCGCTCCCTTTTTTACGACCATAAGTCGTTCCATTAATTTTGCTGTAGAAGCGACTAAAGGTCGTTAGGGGGATAAACCTCCAGGCAACAACATTCCGTACGATCATTCGCAGGTTAAGTAAGCGAGGAAGTTTCAGAGAGTCGTGGTGGAGGATCCTGCGCAACCACTCAGCATCGTCTTTCGGTGGGCAGGAATATATGGTGTCGGAATACACGGCGCGAGTAAAGCCCCGGTGAATGACAACGTGCAGAGGGTGACAAGTGTATCGAGATGAGCCTATGCATATGGCTGGTGTCATATTATATCTATATAGGGGCAATAACTTTAGAGAGTACATCGATTACGAACGGTTTTGACACAGCCATTGTTATTACGACATGTATGCGAATACCAAATGTGTGAACGCCTTACATGCGATGTTTATGTGTTTGGCACTATATAGCAATCGTTACGTGGCAATATATAGCCAATCTCTTTAAGCTTTTGGCAGTCGTTTGCATCTGGTGATGTATTGCTTTGCTCTATACGACTATATGCTTAATTATACAGAGAGTCGTGAGGTGGTAACGCCCTGATGGTTCAGGATGAAGTGTATTGGAAGGTTATTCCAGTCACGACTATAGGTATTATGTTCCTGACGACTTTTGGTAGTTATGCCACGACCGGAATCGCTTGCGACGTTAGGATGAGCCATATATTTCACGACAATGAGTCGTGTCGGAATACTGGTATTCTTACGACGCTTGGCATTTTTACGATGTGTTATGGGCAATTGCACAACTTTTACGACGCCATAAGGGATGGCAGAATACTGTATTTGGTCATTTGTTTATTGTGCAATATATAGACAACAAATATGTGCATAGTATAGACAATCCTTTTGCGAGGAACTCCGAGCCGCACCGCTCCGGCGGGACTGTATGAAACTATAGAGCTCGCACGACTGAAGGCTTTTAAATGGCGCAGCTTGCATGGCGGATTGATGTGTCGACCGCACGACGCTTCTACGCGTGGTCGTTTATTGGCTTTGCCTGAGGTCGTGTCCTCTCCCATCCGTTCGTTCCCTGTCCTTTCCAGGAGGGCCTTTGCATGACTGTTCGTCATGCAAATATAAGGGTATTGCACTTACGACGCACAGTCGTGAAAAAGGTATCTTACGACCGTATTCTGCGAAAACAGATATGGTCGTGGGATAGAGATCGCACGACGATGTGATGTTGCAAAAGGCGTGAGGTAACAATCTTACGACTTGATGCTACAAAGATGATTATGGTCGTGAGGGAAAAACTATTGGCATATGCAGATGATGCGGCCACGAAAAACAGAGGTTGTGAATGGATATGTTTGCAGTCGTGAGGGGAGATCAGTTTATGTATATAGTCGTGGGGGAACGCCAGTTAATAGGGCAGATTAGAGTCGTGGAAGGATGCCTGAGGACAGATATGTCTATAGTCGTGATGGGAGATATCAGTTAATGAACAAAACATACGTCGTGAGGGGAAACGCCCGCTTTACAGATATGCTTATAGTCGTGTAGGCAGGTACCTTACGACGTTACGCAAATAGATTGCACCCAGCGGCGGGTGGTCATCGCCTTTAAAGAATCCCAGCTTTTAATAAAAACACAGAAATACGTTCAGGGTATACACTTCGAAGCGTCGGGATCTACATATACGACTTTATGTTGATAGAGAAAAGCGCTTACAACGAAAGGATTGTTAAACAAACCACTTGGTTTTGAACTCACGACTCAATATTTTAATAACAGTCATGGGCTTGAGACTGCATGACGAAAGGTTCGGAACAAAGGAGAAAGGTCGTTGGTTCGTAAACGTACGTCGTGAGGTAATGAAGCCGAATAGCGTCGTGGGGAAGAGATCGCACGTCGTTTTGTTATGAAGCCGAATAGCGTCGTGGGGGAGAGATCGCACGTCGTGAGGTTAATATTATGTGGTAGTCGTGAGCGGTAGGGGAACGCCTTAAGAGAGTCGTCCCTGCAGACGAAAAGATAGACATCTACCCAGTCGTGGGTATAGAAGCGTCAGAATCGCAAATCACGACTCTAAGCAATATGATTCTTGCGGGGTATATTATATTGGCTCTTTTTAGCCATATAATAAACGCATTATATTTTTGGCTAAAATATCGCCAAACCATATATATGATATGGCTATATTTTGAAAAAAATAGGCTTCGAATTGGAGCTGTTAAGTGGAGGAATGCTATGGATCATGCTTAAGCATATACATAAGCAATTGCTTAAGCAAATGCTATAGCAAATGCTTAAGACTATGCTTAAGCATTTGCTATAGCAAAGAAAGGAGGTTTAATCGGCGATCATTCGTAAGAAGCCCTTTGCGTTAAGCATTGCAGGATCGTCGTAAGTCTTTGCAGCAGGTAACAGCTCACAGATCTCGTCGTGGAACAAAGCACTCGCTCCTCCGACAAAAGCAAGAGGCATATGCTTTAAATCCCAACCGTGCTGTTCACAGTTATGCTTTATAGCCTTTACATGGGCTATCTTGTATTCCTTAATAAGCTTTTCGCTGCCTTCGGCACGACCGCTTTTTGAAGTATTGTCCGGAAGAAAACCTTTCTCGATGATGTCGTCCATAAGGTAATGAGGAATATCTTCTCCGTAAACCTTGAAGAGCTCTTTGCGAAGCCCCTCCTTAAAAACGTTACTGCCCAGGTTGTCTGTGAACAGTGTTGAGATTACTGCTGCGCCTCTGTCATAAACGCAACAGTTGATGTTGAGCCCACCAATGTCGATGATCCCTACCATTCCCTTAAGCAAGCTGTCATCGATGTACAGAACCCCTGAACCTTCGGGTGCCACAATGGCCTTACGGACAAAGAAGCGCTTCGTGATTCCGTTTACGGTAACGATAATGTTGTTTTCCGGGAAAATGAACTTAAGGTATTCATCCTTCTTCACCTTGTTTTCGCAGATAGCGATGGGACATCCAATAACGATCCTGACGTCGTCGTTGTTGTCAACAAGCTGGTGAAGAGCTGTGTAGGTGGTGATACGATGGATCTTCTCTGCTTTTGAAGAAATGGCCGAACCTGTAGAAGCCTGCCGTCCTACGATGAACGTCTCATTTGCATATTCGGTTATGAAGCTTCCGGGAGCTGCTACATCGTTTGTAGTCGGATCCATGCGTGTCGAAAAGACGATTGACTTATCGGATCCGTCGGGTTTTCTCATGCGAGCTTTTGTGTCGGATTTACCGGCATCGATTGATACTAATCTTAACATTTTATTGCCTTTCTTGTTTAAATAATGGTTGATGAGTTAATGAATGCCTTGGATACTGACATTCCCATTTCAATTACAAGGTCTTTGAATTCATTGAAGCGGTCCTCCGACATCGAAATGATATCAATACCGTTTTCAAGAATCGACTGCCGTTGATCTTCATCGAACATTGAAAGTCTGGAAGTACTACTATTGGGTTG
The DNA here is from genome assembly GCA_016287765.1 of Lachnospiraceae bacterium. Next base: position 80,458 of record JAEEWS010000005.1, on the reverse strand, counting down.
AACATCATTTGGAATGTTACTGTCCTCTTTCGCTGCGTTTGCTTCGGGGAATTGTTCAACGGGTGTTTTTAATACCGAAGCCCCTGAGTGTGAGGGGCTTGTTGACAATATCGGTTTGGGTTCATTCAACAAAACGCCTGCTGCATTCTTAGCTGCATTGACGAGGAACGATATCTTTCCGCGTCCGAGCATTCCGCAATACTCATAAAACCAACGATGTTCGGGATTGTCTATATTAAGATTTAGATATACGATTTTCCTCTTCAACGGAGCTGCCATCCTTTCTGCCTTTGTAACGCTGCTTGATCTCTTTGCGACGAGTTTCCTGTTCCTTCCAGATTTCTTCAAGAAGCCTTTCCTGTCCGTGTTTGTTCAGGATTTTTTCGACCGCTTTCATCCGGGCCTCAACTTCTTCCTTTATCTGCAGTTCCTGATTTTTTGTGTGATAATGAGCAAATATTTCACTTTCCTTTGTGTAGATCTGAACCAGAAGCTTAAAGTATTCTGCACGACTTTTGGACTTTGATTCATCGATGGTCTTGTTATATAAGCCCTGGAAATAAGGATCCGCTTTCAAGATGTTCTCCAGAGTTTTTTCGAGCTCGTCAAGGCCTTTAAGGCTGTCCTCGAATTCCTTGTACTGTCCTTCTTTTTCCTCGTAATCCGCAAGCTTTTTGGAAAGCTCGTGAACTTTTGCCTCAAGGCTGTTGACTTCTTCTTTTCGCTTCTTTGTCTTGTAGTCAAGTATTTCAAGGTGTTTCTTCTTGTCGCCCTTTGTTCTTTCTGTTTTTTCTATTTCCATTCCATGAGCGATGCAGATGTCAGAGAACATGTTTCGTTCGATGTCAGTAAATACCATTTTTCGGTTATTATGACGACCGATCGGCATTTCTTCATCGGGAAGGCTGATTCCCATTCTTTTAAGAGATCTTTCCTGACAGACACATTCGTTTCCGCCATCATCGTAATCGATCCACGATCTTCTTACATGGACGTGAGCAGTTACTTCACCATAATCAATAAAATGATTTTGGTTTTCATCGCAATGTAAGGACATGTCTATTATCTTACAATAATCTCCGAAGTGTTTTTCAAAGGCGTCCTTATATTCCATGGCGCAGGCCCAGAGCTCTTCGGGAGTAACAGAACCTGTTTCACAGTTGCCGATTTCGATTATCATATCTTCAGGCTGAGAGTTTCTGCTGCTCATATATTCAGCTACGCTTTTGTTACGGGCGTAATGGTTATTTTTGGCATTGCGTTGTCTTTGCCACTTTAAATGATCTGTAAAATGCTCAGCATAGAAATTCTTTTCTATCTGCTCAAGCTTCAGATCCCCTTTTTCTTCGTGCGTTAAAACCTCACCGGTATACAAGTAATAGAGGTTGTCTTTTGTTCTTTCGTCGTCAATATGCGAAGCTTTTGTCGTGTCAAAGTTCCGGTCGTTGTGCTTGCCTTTTTTATCAACACGTCCGCATACAAATGATATTTTCATATATAATTCCCGGGCGTTAGTATTACGCTAACGCCCTGCCTGCCAATCAGGCTCCTTTCTGTCGAAATGTCATCGGTGCAAATACTTCATGTCAATGCATCAAGCACCCTCCTGCTCTTCATAACGGTAAATGCACTTGTAGGATACTTTGTGTGTAGTTCTGTCGTATCCTGTTGCCTGTACAATCTGTTTTACCTTGAAGTTTTCACAATAAATCATTGTCTTGAAACACTTCACCGCGTCTTCCATTGCAATGTCATATTCGGAGTAATTACCCTTCATGGCGAGGTTCGCTATTTTTGACCAACCTTCGGAAGCAGAGTAAGTATGAAGTGTCGAGCTTACACGGCATCCGGATAGTCCAAGCGTTAGAGCTGCACAAACCTCAGGGCCTTTTGTTTCACCGATCACAAACACATTCGCTCCTGCAACAAGAGCCATTTGGCCAAGGTCTTCGAGGTCAACTGCCTGCTGATCCTGGTTGCTGTATTCAACAACGTTCTGGAACATGTAACCCTTGTGGTAAGTGAACAATTCGTTAACTTGCTGTATTGCAAGTACTTCGGCACTTTGTTCGTAGCCGTCTTCTATCATCCAGTTGAGACCGACTGTCTTTCCGGAACCGGGTCTGCCGACCCAGTCAATTCCGCCCTCTTTTCTTGCACAGTCGATAATCCAGTCGGCTACCTTTTCAGGAAAGAAGCCTTTTTCGATCAGTTCTTTTTTTAACAATTTGTGTCTTGAAATTTTTCTGATATGGATCAGAGGATATCCGTTCGCTGATATGTATCTCGGATAGATTGTGAAACGGAGAATGAAATCCTCATCGTAATTGTAGGTGAATATTTGTTTCGGTAATCTCGGATCCAAGTGATTTCTTTCGTAGAGGTAAGTGCAGAAGCGGTCATAGTCTGCGTCGTTAATAAAACTTACGTTCGTTGAGTATCTTCCACCCTTTACTCTGACGCTTATATCATGGGGATCGCATATTTTGATATCTGTGATCTGAGGATCGTCGATCAAGTCCTGTACGATGTATAACTGGAACAATGAACGTCTCAACTTTTTGAGCATAACGGAGAGGTTTTCAGGCCGAAGTATTTTGGTGTCAACAAAATTTGTGATTAACTTTTTTTCCATTTGTGCCATATATTCATCCGTTGCGGCTTTAGCTTCCCTGATACCTTTGTGAAGCACATTGAAGTAATCATACTTTCCTGTACCGTTTACCTCTCTCATGATTGAGTTGAAGACAGATTCGAATTCGTCATAGTCACCGTAAATTTCCAACTGTCTATTGTAGCCTTCAAGGTCGTAGATAAGAGGAATGCTGTCTTTTGGATGCGGAAGTACTTCTCTTTCATAACTATCCAGCTGATTGAGAAACGGGGTCTCTTCCGAACAGTTCTCCATTATTTCTTTCTGAGTTTTTAATCTCTTTTCGTGCTCTTTTAAGAACTTTTCATCGTACTTGAAATTCTTAATTTCATCCGGAACAATGAGTCTTCCATGGACGATGATCTTCTTTTCTTCCTCTGGATCACGGGTTATCTTTTCTCCGATAAACTCAAAGAACCCGACGAAGTTGAATTTGCCGTCGTATGGACGAGCGAGAATTGTAAGTTCTATTTCCTCTCCGATAACTACCGCTTTCACGGAAAGAATATCGATAACCTCGGCATTAGGCATCTCGTTAATAAAGTCGATGGCTTTACGACCAACGTTCTTGATTCCGATTGATGCTCTGTGTTTTGTGTGTGTCAGTACAAGTGGGTGTACCCACTGGCTTTCTTTATCTGGGATATCACCGTTGATAACGAATTTGTCAGGTTTAACGTTTCGGGCAATGTCTTCGTATGATGTATTTTTTGCATAAGCAATGAATTCTTCAGAGTTGTATCTGTCTGTGCAATACTCACTTTCTACTTTTGTCAATGCATCGTAACTTGTGATCCTTACCTGTTGAATATTATATTTCTCTTCCATTTTCTCTCCTTAATCTTCAAGATAGGCTTCTATAATGTCATCTTCTGCAAGACCATATGCCGTGAATTGTACTGAACCTGCTTGCTTGGCAAGAAACTGGTAATAGAAAATGCCTGAACTGTCTTTGTCAAGCTCGTAGAAACCTCTGTCTCCGGGAAGCTGCATAAGGATGGTTATTCCTGATACATCTGACTTTGCGCCGTCCTTTTTGGATACCTTTACAAACGCTGTTTTTATTCCGGGTTCCTCAATACTTGCATGGGCTCTTGAGCGCTCAACTTCTGCGATTATATCTTCAAGCCTTTGTGCTGCTACGTCCTCTCCTCCTCCGTGTACTTCGTATTCGTCTTCATGTGGGGTGGTTCCCGTTTCAGCTTCTATTACTTCTTCAAAACCCGTGACATAATCAACGATAGGATCTTCCTTCGTTTCATCGTCATCGTTCGGCTCATTCATGTCCATGGTCTCGTCATAAGTCGTATCATTTACATATCTGAATACCCCCACACCGTTCAAAAGGTAATACCCACTCTTGAGTCCTTTAGGGAGGGTGATTCTTATAAGTTTACCGCTTTCAAATTCATAGCTTAATGTATGTATTACTTCTGATGACGCAAGAACTCTGATGTCCGAGACGAATGTCATTTCATGGCGAATGGATCCTTCGTATACTTCTGCAGCATATTGCTGAGCGTATTCCAGACCTTTAATTGTCCCATACTCTGTTAGATATTTGTCTGTATTTTCTTTTCGTAATTTCACGCCACCCAAAGTTTCAATTATAACGGTGTCGTTATTGAAATATAGAAATTCATCTGTGTCTCCGCCGGGGTATGTTTTTATCGTATTTTTCTTTGTACCTACACATACTCTTCCGGATGGCATGTAGCTTAATCCGCATAATCCGATAGTGTATCCAAGATCGACAAAACGTTCAAAGTACACTGATTCGTTGAGTACTTTGGTCGTGTACATGATGAGTGAATCATCTTTATACATCGTAGGGATGTTCTGGAAGTCGTATTTATACCAGAGGATTCTTTCTCTTGATGCATTGCTGGATATAGAACCTTGTGAAAATGTACCGGTTCCGAAGTAAGGCTGTTCGCAGGTGTAATCTGTATGACGAATGTAATATTTTCCGTCTTCCAGGTCGTCGATGTATCTCTCTTCCAAAGGTCGTGTGTCTTCAACAACTTCTTTCTTTGGAACCATTGAACATCCGGTGAACATCAAAGTCATTGCTGTCAACAGACATACAAAAGTAATGGGTTTTCTTGACATTGCATTATTCCTTTCGCAATTTGTATTTGGGCTTTAAGCCCTCTCTATATAATTTGATACTAAGGAACTCTTTTTTTGATTTTACGTTATTGTTTTTTGTTTTTTTTCTGGAACTTGATAAGAGTGAATATATTCTGTATAAATGATATGCTTGATAGCTCTGATATATTCCGCAGATGTGATATGCTTGATAATCTTTATATCTTTTATAAGCGTGCTATAATTTATATCCTTTATAGAAATTATATTTTTTATTGCGGGTTGACGATTAGCACTTATATTACAATCTTTATTGATAATGTATATATTCTTACTTTGATAGCCAATATTATCTGCATTTCTATTATAAACTGTCTTAACTAAAATACCTATTATAGATATTATGAAAATATAGACCTTATTACTATTTATAGAAATTATATTATGATATAAAATATATAATTTATAGTTTGTATAATATATAATAGTTAGATATATAGGATAGATAATAAAGCATATAATAGAGTTCATAGAAATATTAGTGATTAAGGTATTGCAATTTATATAAATATGATGTAAAGTGCATTATGGACACATAATACTATCTTTATTATCAATCAAAATAGTAAGGAGATTAATACACTTATGGAAAAGAAAACTAGGACATTATTTATTGGAAATCAAAAAGGCGGTGTCGGAAAAACATCTGCTGTGTTCGAAACAGGTTATATTTTATCTACCAGAGGCTATAAAGTACTTCTCATTGATGCTGACGCTCAGCGGAATCTCACTTCCGGAGCAGGAGTGGACGTTAATACGAAAAAGAATATTTACACAGCCATCAACGGCCTGGTGGATTTTAACGAAACGATTGTACATGTCAGGAATAATCTTGATTTGATCCCGGGTGCTTCACAGATGACGGCGGATCATTTCACGTTGGCAGAAGGCACATATGCGTTAAGAGAGGCCATCGAAGTCATGGTTGAGAACCTTGGATTTGATTACGACTTCATACTTATTGATGTCGGCCCGGGCGGTGGTCAGCTCATGAATATGGCTCTGGTCGCTGCAGATTATCTTATAACCGTAGCCACACTTACAAAATTCGCCTATGAAGGTGTTGAAATGATGTGCGCAGACCTTGAAAGAGGGAAGAAGACATATGTAAACTTTAAGGTTAAGCCACTGGGTATTCTTGTGAACACTTTCAAAAAGTCAAATGAATCCGAATGGCGTCAGAGTTGCTTCGAAGAGCTGGAAAAGGTTTATGGAGCTTCAATGTTCCCTACACAGTTAGGAATATGTGGCGTTATGGATCAGTGTAAAGAAGAGAACATGGCTTTCACAGAATATGAAAAACACACAAGAAAAAGCAATGCAGCGTATTTTAAGCTTGCGAAGCAGTATCAAGAATTTGTAGATGAATTATTGCGACGTATTGAAGCGGTTGAAGCGGGAAAGGCGGTGTAATGAATGGGAAGTAGTTTTAAGGAACGCATGATGGCGAAGAACAGAGAAGTAATGGCGCAGACCAAGGAAACAATAGCACAGGTTTCCTCGGATAGGGCAGTGGAAGAGAACGTTGTTGAAGAAGATCAGAAGATTACGCTTCCCACTGAACCTGCTACCAGAAAGAAATCTTCAGCTGAAGTCGCCGAAGAAAAGCCTTCGGTTATAAAAGAAGTCAAAACGACGCCTGTTAAAGAAAAAGAAGCAAAATCATCAGCTACTACAAGAAAAAAAACAGACAGTAACGACGGAATGTCGGCAACAAAGTGTGTGTACCTTACACGCGAATTGTACAAAAAAACCAAAATACAGGCTTCAAGAAACGAGCAGACAATAGAGGGATTCATAAACGCCGTACTTTCAAGTGAAAAAGAGAAGTACAATGCGTACACACCGGAAGAAAAGGAAGCTTATGCAGATTCATTGTACGACGTTTGTGACAGAAGATTTGCAACGAAAGACTGCAGGATTGCTTTCCGGATTTCTGATGATAACATTGATTATTGCAATGAGATCATCAGAAATTCAGGTGTCAAGTTTACGACGTATCTGAATTTTGCGATTTCTCAATATTAAATGATCAAAAGACCCGTAAATAAAAAATACCTCGACGATGTATGAATCGAAGAGGTATTTTTTCGTGATCACTTTTTGAAAAACGCTGCTTGTAAAGCGTTCTTGGGCTTCTCGTGAAGAACTCTGAAATTAAAAAATTCAACCTGCGGCGTTACCCACACTTTTCCGCTTATGTCCTGGCAGTAGTTCTTTGTAAGTGTACCGAGTAAGTCTAGATGTTCCGGCTTTTCAACAGATGACATTAGGTCTGCCATGTCAAAGCCTATAGCGGACATTCCATCACCTTTAAGTTTTACAATGTTCGCGTCAGGACCGATGAGGCGCTTATATTCGCCATTGTCGGGAATTACAGCAAAGTTATTGATTTTAAATATCGGTGCTTCATTACCACATCCAAACGGCTCATATTGTGACAATTCCTCGGTGGCATACGGAATATCAGATGCTTCAATTTCTGCATCATAATACACGGTATCCTTGTCTTCGGGGACGAAATCAGTTGCATTTGCAATGACGTCTTTTTTAAAATCCTCAAAGTTGCAAGGGAGGAGTGAAAGACCGCCGGCACCGGAATGCCCACCATAACTCAAAAGGTATTCCTGTTCAAGATCCAGTTTGTTCTTCATGTGATAATTACCGCATGAACGAGCTGATCCTTTAAGGATTCCTTTTTCAGTCGTCGTAACGACTATGGCAGGAACATTGAATTTTTCAACCAAATTGCTTGCCACGGGACCAACAACACCTTCAGGAATGCCGGGGACATTCACGACGATGGGGATGCTGTCCGGATAATTCTCCTTACGCAATATCTCGCAAGCCTCGTTGTAACCAAACGTCTGATTGTTCTTACGACGGATATTTAAGTCGATAATCTGTCTGGCAAGCCCCAAAATATTTTCATAAGGGCCGTTGTAGGTCATGAGATAAACGGCATATTTCGCTCCATCATCCTGCATACGTGAACAAGCATTAAGGCAAGGTGCTATCTTAAACGCTATAGACGATGCCAATATAGTCGGGGGCATTTTGAGCTCGTTAAACAGCGCATTCAATCCTACTGAAAGCATTTGACGTTGTTCAATAACCTTAAGCCCGTAACGTACTATGACATAGTTTTCCTCGCGAAGCTGCATAACATCTGCGATTGTTGCGATAGCAGCCAGTGCAAGAAGCTTCTGACATTTAATTTTGTCGTAATTTAGTAGTTCTGATACAACCTTGAAACAAAGACCTGCTCCACAATATCCGTTAAAGTCGGCCGAACCGGGGATTGCCATTGGATCGATAATCAGATCCGCAGGGGGTAGTTCGCCGCTCGCGACAGGCTCGTGGTGGTCAATTATGATTACCTCCAGGCCTTTATCTTTAGCACGTCTTATTGCTTCAATCTGGGCAATACCGTTATCACAGGTAATAACAAGCCCTTCGTGGATCTCGTCAATGATGGTACTGGAAATGCCGAATCCTTCCGAGAATCTCTTCGGGATTCTGAACTTGATCTTCGTACACCCGGCCCATTTCAGTCCGAGGGCGAGTATAGATGTGGAGGATATGCCGTCAACGTCATAATCACCCACAATTGTTATAAGCTCATTTTTGTGCTCCAATATCTTATCTACGACTTCTTTTAACTTGTCGATCCTGTATCCGTGACAAAGATATTTCTTAAACCATTCTGTAATGTCATCTATTGACTTCACGTTAAGATTCCTTAGTACAATGCCCTGTATCGAGTCGTCGCCGGGACGCTTTTTCAAAGTTTTCATTTTTGTATCCTCCTTTTATTTTATCCATTACAAATAAATATGCGAAAAATCTTTTTGGCCAAAAAAATATGGTCGTGAAAGGAGATGCAAATGCATGACGAAAGTTTAAAAAGTCAGCATATGTCTTTAATACTATTATTTGTGAATTTGTGATTTTTACACACCGTAGAGAGACAAAAAAATAAAGGGTTTTTGCATAATATAAGCAGATAAATGAGAAAGGAAGGGTTTTGTTCTCTATGAAAAATATGATTAACAAGTTCTCTCCAATTTTAGGACAGCTTACCAAGACGACTCTTGAGCACAGTCAGAGAGTAGCCAAGGGGTGTTCTGCTGTTGCCACGATGATCGGAGTCGATTCAAATCTCGCATTCAAAATTGGATATTTACATGACGTCGGTAAGATATATATCCCTTCCAGGATCTTGAGCAAGAATGGTAAGCTCACGGCTACGGAAAGAAGTGTTATCGACCTTCATTCTTATTACAGCTATAAGCTCGTAAAAGAGTTAGAAGACGACGATAGCCTGTGTATTCCGATCCTTTATCATCACGGCTACGATAAGCCCAAGCTTGAAGAAGTAGGCGTAAATATCACAAGAGATACAGAGATTATGATTAAGCTTGTTCATTCCGTAGATATTTACGACGCCATGTTATATCCCAGAGTTTACCATTCGGGCTTCTCTGAAGATAAAATCTTTGATGTCCTTCACGACGACGGTCTCTGCACTGACGGAATTTTGAACTCTATAAGAAATTATCATATGGCAGAGGGTGCGAAGAAAGCCGTTTGAGAGGTGAAAAAACATGAAATGCAATATTTGTCCGCTTTTCCATCAGCGGGACACCGAAAACGACCATGGCGCAGATTGTGCTATTTTTGGTGACGGATGGGATAGTCCGTTCCAGTACGCAGATAAGGAGGGTACGACTGTTGGTTGCTATCTCGACAAACACTATATTGTGAAAGTAGAAAAGACGCGTGGTAAATACTATGCGTCGATGGCCGAACATTTCGTCCGCGACGAAGTGAAATTATAAAACGGAGAGGCACTTAACTTGAAACAAAAAGCACTTTTAATTGCGGAAAAGCCCAGCCTTGAGAGAAAAATCAAGGAGGTATATGAAAAACATAAGAATGAATTTGATTTTGAGATAGATTTTCTTGCATTGAGAGGTCACATATTGGCACTTAAAATGCCGGAAGAATTGGATGAATCGCTTAAAACGTGGTCGTTCGATAACCTTCCCATTTTTCCCGAGGAACACGGCGGCTGGCAATATAAAATACCTGCAGAGAAAAAAGAAGGAAATTATATGACGTCGGCAGAGAAATACAAAGCTCTTGGCGATGCTCTTAAATCAAATAACTATGACTTTATTATAAACGCGGGGGATCCCGATCAGGAAGGAGAACTTCTTGTAAGAATTCCCCTTATGGCTCTCAGAAACAGGCTTCCAGTAAAACGTTTCTGGACAAACGCCCAGACCGAACCGGACGTCGTCAATGCGCTTAAGAATCTGCGTGATGACGATCATGATCCTATGCTTACGAATCTTCTTGCAGCGGCCTATGCACGGCAACATTCCGATTACAGGGTCGGGATCAATGCATCGAGAGCAGCAAAGTTAAAAATGGGCGGTGACGGTCCAATCGGCGTAGGCCGTTGTGAGACTGTTATGCAGGCTATTATCTGTCGTCGAGAATTAGACATTAAGAATTTTAAACCGAAGACGGTTTATGGTGTTAAAGCATCGTACGACGTCGGGTTTTCAGGTCAGCTCTTTGAACCCAAGACTGAAGGTAATACTGACGCTGACGACGAAGATGATAAGAAAGACGACATTCATACTGGGTTGATCTGGTTTGACACGGTTGAAGAAGCAGAAGAGTGCATTAACGACTTGGGGAATAATGCCATTGTTGAAAGCGTCCAGAAGACAAGAAAGAAAACCCTTGCAGGGAAGCTTTTCAGAATGTCAGATCTTCAGGAAAAGGCTTCCCAATACGGGTACGACTCAGAAAGTGTAATGAAGATTGCACAGAGCTTGTATGAAGCAGGGTATATGTCATACCCAAGAACGTCGTGCGAGTATATATCAAGCAACGAAGATCTTGACGCTATGATCAAATCGGCGTCGTCAGTTCCGGCCCTTGTGCCTTTTATCAAGACGATTACGAGAGAAAACATAGAAAAGGCGAGGAGAACACCTAAATGGATTAACGACGAGAAGATTAAGGACGAGGGGCATACGGCCCTTGTGCCTACGACACAGAAGCCCAGCTTTGAGTCGTTAAGTCACGATCAACAGATTATATACCGTATGGTATGTCAGCAATTTATCGCTATTTTTCTGCCGCCTCTGTTACAGGATAAGACAGTAGTCGTGACAGATATTGACGGAAAGAAGTTCAGAAGTAATGGTACGACACTCGTTGATAAAGGCTATACGGCGGTGTTTGGCTCGGAGTATTCAGACGTTGAACTTCCCGCTGTAAGCGAGGGAGAAAACCTTACCGTTGAGAGATTCGAAAAAGCCGAGAAGACGTCTACATGTCCCAAATATATGACGGATGGCGAACTTATAAAGTTCTGTACTGCTCCCGCAAAGTACCTGGACGATCCAAGCCTGAAGAAGCTTGGGAAACGACTTAAGATTGGAACTGATGCAACCAGGGCTGGTATTATTACAAAACTTATAGAGCACAGTAAGTACGTTTACCGTGAAAGAAAGGGGCAGACTCCGTATTTAAGATCTACCGAAAAAGGCATGATTGTTTATGAGAATCTCAAGGATCTGCCAATCTGCAAGGTAGATGTAACCGGACAGTGGGAGATGGCTCTTGAAGATATCAGGCAGGGGAAACTCACCGTTAAAGAGTTTGAGGTTTCTATTTGTGAAGACGTCAGAAAACTGGTTGACGCGATCAAAAATGCCGAAATGAAACAACTTGCAGGCTCAGGCGTTTCCACGGCAGTTCTTTGCCAGTGCCCTAAATGTGGCGGGAATATCATTTCCGGTAAGAAAGGATTCTATTGCTCTGAATATAAGCAGGGTTGCAAAGTGGGCGCTTACAGGACCATCTGTGACACGATGCTTAATGACTCCGATATTATAAAGCTTGTGAGTGGGGAGAAGATTTATAAGACCATAAAGAAGGGCGACAAGTCGTGGGTTTCAAAACTGGCTTATAACTACGCAGAGCAGAAGATTGAGTTTGCGGAAGAGACGGATTTCGGAGAGTCCGAATATGTTTGCCCGAACTGTAGCCGTAAGCTCATCAAAGAAGGGCTTAAATACAAGTGCGAGTGCGGATTCCAGTTCTTACTGTTTGTAGGTAAAGAAAAGAAACTGCTTACAGAAAAAGAGGTCAGTAATTTCTTTTCAAGGGGCAGTACAGGAACCATTAAGGGTGTTGTCGGAAGCAAAGGGAAGTTCGACGCAGCTCTTGTTCTTAGTGAAGACAAAATGGGTTCGACGTTCAAGTTTGCATTTAAAGCTTTTAAAAGCAAGAAAGGGAGTAAGTGATGTTTGAGCTAACAAAAAATGAATTCGTCACCAAAGGAGTCTGCAAGTACGAAGACGAATGCGGCAATAAGGTATTTATGAAACGAGATGGTAAGACGGAATTTGTTGCGAAGCTTCGACCTCGCACAGCAGGTATTTACATAGACGAAATACATATGGACGCTTTTGATAACGTTAATGGCGTCAATCTGTCCATTAAAACCGATTTTCCTTCACAGGGAGTTGATGAAGATACCAAGAAAGGTATTGAAGGGTTTGTTGAGATTATTAAACACTGGAGAGAGATGCTTGCGGTCGTAAGCCATGTGGTAAACAGCGATGTCTTGGACAACGCTGCGAAGGGAGAAGATAACAGGAAGGCCTTTGATCTTATTCGGGCCAATGTGACCATGTTGAATGAATACGCCGAACTCAAGCCTGCAATACAGAAGCTTTTTACGTTTGGTTAATGGAAGAGAAATGAAATGAAAGGAGAGTGCCGAAAAATTCGGCTGAATGCAAAAATGTATATTGATTCGGTTATTAAGAGATTTGTAGAAAGTTATGATAAGCTTCCCAAGGGTTACCTTGAATCATACGACTCCTGGGATAAAGATGACGCACGACGTCAGGCAGTAAATAAATGCTTAAATATAGCCTCAGAGATTCTTAAGTTCAGCAGTTTTCCTGTGGATGAAGTACGCTACAATGGAATGTTGAATTCTGTTGAATTTTCGCTTCCAAAAGATGAACACCATGTAAAATATCGCTTGCCCTATATGGGATTAAAAGAGGCCCTTGGAGAAGACGGTCTGTTTGAAGAACTTTTGCCAAGAGTTGTTGAAGAATACGCCCATGCAGAGGAAATGAGAGAAGTAGCGAAAGAAGAAAAAGCTCAGACCGAGGCGGAAAAGGTAAAAAACACGGCCAAGTTTAACGATGGAGACTTTTCAGGTTTGATAAGGCTTGCAAATACCCTTCAGGACGAGAAAAACGAAATGAAGTCTGAACTTGAAAGGCTGAAATCTGAAAAAAGCTCTGCGGCTCAGACATCAAATTCCAAAGAAGTCCAAAGGCTTAAAGCTGAGATCGAAGAGCTTAAAGCAGAAAATGATTCTCTTGAAAAAGAGAACGAAGAAAAGGACGAAGTCATTTCTCGACTTGAAAAAGATGTGCGGACTAAAAATGACGAAATTCTTGGCTATAAGACGGAAGTATCAGAAGTTGATAAAGCTTCAACTGTTGTTGATAGTGAGACATATGCTGCGGTTCTTGACCTGGCATACAGAGAACGTAAGTACGGTGTCATGAATAACAATGCCTTTAACCGTGATGTTAAAGAATTTGACCTTAAGAGTTCGACATTTGCAAGAGTATCCATTTGTGAATTGAAGAAAATCAACGCAAAGTATGGTTATAAGAGCGGAGATAACATCATTAAGAATACAGCGGAACTCCTTGCAGAGAATTTTGGATCAACCAATGTGTACAGGATTTATGGAGATCAATTCATTATTGTGGGAGAAGAAACAACAGATGCCAAGATGTATGGCATTTTGGATGTTGTCAGAAAACATCTTGAGAAAGACAAGACGAGAATAATCTTCACCGCCGTCCAGGGTCGTAATTTTAAGAGCATGAAAGATATTGTCAGTAAAATGGAAGAGGAGTTAAAGGAAATCAAAGATGCTGACCACAAGTTTGCTGAGCAGCAGCGTGAGCCACTTGAAGAAAAGCAGGCAGAAGAGGAGGCCGGCATGGAGGATGTCGATATTTCATCGATGATTGCGGCGTCACTTCTTCAATAATTGCGAAAGGCGTGTTATGTCAGAACTATATTTAAAGAATGAAAAGGTAATGATTCTTAAGGATGAAAACGGTTTTCCATGTGCTGTGGAAAAAGTCGTGAACGCTGATTTGCTGCCTCTTTGTCTTCATGAGGGGTGGCAGTTCCCTCAGTTTGAGTCGTGGCTTAAGAAACGTTGCATCCCGGATAACCGAGAAGGTCTCAAAGATATGGTTTCCGAATTTGGAGACCGATGGAGGTATCCGGAAGCCGGAAAACTTAATTATGCGTCGCTTACAGACCAGTACTGGTTGAAGCACGGTGACGAGACGTGGGCGGATGTAAACTTCTTTACCAACGAATACAGCCAAGACATTGGCAAGATGGCTTTTGAACCTTGGCTTGTTGATAAGAAAAATATAAACAACTTTTCTCCCGATTTAACGACCAACGGTGTACTTAGAAAACGCTGGATACAGAATCCGGATAAGACATCATTACTTGTAAAAGCAGGAAGCTTTGCAGCTAAGCAGGAGCCGTTGAGCGAAGTTCTTGTTTCCGTATTCTGCGAGAAACTCAAAAAGATCAAATCGGCAGGGTACGACCTAAGAATCGAGGGAACGAAGATGTGCAGCGTTTCCAAGAACTTCATTACTGAAAATACCGAACTCGTCCCTATGTCGTATATTTACGACGTTAAGCCAAGAGATAAAAACAACGAAAGTATATTCAAACATATCTTGAGTATGTGTGAACTCTACGATATTCCTGACGCTGAGGAATATCTTCGCTGGCTTATCTTTGTTGATTTCGTCACCAGGAATGGCGACAGACACCTTAACAACATAGCCTTTATCCGTGACATCAATACTCTCAAGTTTATTGGGCCAGCTCCCCTGTTTGACTGTGGAGCGGCATACTGGTCAACAAACAACACGAACGTGCCTGTTAAAAGCAAGCAATTTAAGGATGTAGAAGGTCGTATCTGTAAGGAAATGTCAGCAAGATGTGATGTCGTGGGTGTACTTAAAGATAAATCGTTTCAGAAGATTATCAATCAGTATCCCGGCATAACTGATGCCAAGAAGCAAAATCTGATCGAAGCTATTAAGAAAAGTAACAGGGATATTATCTTTTCAAGGGATATCGACAAGGCTGGGATTGCACATGTGTAAGGATCTGATTACAGTTAAAAATCATCAAAAAGAAGAAGGATATCCGTAAAAGGTGGTTGGAAGTCTTAAAGACAGATGCAAAAACCGCCATCGTGTGTTATGATTATTACGGGATGCGGGTTTCGTTAATAGAAGCATAAACATATGTAAAAGGAAATTGCAGAATTTACATGAACGCTAAAGAATATCAACAAATACTGTTGGAACGAGATATATGTAAAACCCAAGCGGCGTTTTATCGAAAAGCAGCTTTAGATGGGTGCGACATGAAGATCTTTTCTGATCGATATATGACAAGCTCGTTCCGTGTTCGCAATATGGAAGTTGCATATTCCCCGTGTCAAAGAGAAGATGCAGAGACATGCCTGGAATTTATATATCCAAAGATTGGGTTCCCTAATACAATGCCTTATTCAGGGGACGGAGAGATCTTCAGCCCCGATGTTGCCTGGTGGGTGGGGTATACTTATCAACAGTTATTTTATGAAACCGGAGTGAAAGGAACGGAACTCGTTGTCAAGGTTCCGTTTGAAAAACTGATTCTTAATTATCCTGCTCATCATACACTGGAGGAAACCGCATCAACGGATATGCTTTGCGAGTATTATGGGCTGGAAAAAGATCAAATGCATAAAGAAATAGGGTTGGATATTTTCTAAAACGTGAAAATGGATAAGATTGATCACACGATATGCAAGACGCAAGGAAAAATAAAACAGCCATAAGAGAGTAGAATGGGAGAGGATTATAACAATGGAAGATATAATTTTGTATCACGGATCTAAAGGTGGAATTGTTGGTGATATAAAGCCGGATAGCAGAAAAAAATGCGATTTTGGAAAAGGGTTCTATATGGGATCGAGTGAGAAACAAGCAAAAAGTTTGATTTGCGAAAATCGGAACCCGATTCTATACAAAATGAAACTCAAACTAACAGAAATCGATGAGAAACGAATTTTAAAACTTGATGGAAAAGACTGGCTGTATGCTATTTTAGCAGCTCGAGAGCTTGATGAACAGTTCAGTTCTTTACAAGTGGCACGCACGTGGAAGAAAAAACTTGATAGATACGACGTAATTATTGGACCGATAGCTGATGATCGTATGCTTGATGTTCTTGAACGGTTTTCATCGTACACGATCACAGATGAGACGTTTATGAAATGTTTGCAATCAGTTGATTATGGGCTTCAGTACGTGTTGAAAAGTGAGCTCGCATGTTCAAAAATCGAGATAATGGAAGAAAAAAGGCTGCACGGGGATGAATTGAATAGGATTCGACAGGATGCAACCAATCTTAGAATAAATTCGGTTCGCGTAATTGAAGAAATAGTAAGAAGTACCAGAGGCCAGGGACGCTATTTGGATGAAATAATTAAGACTGAACGAAAAAAAGAACGCGATATAAGGGAGCGGTAAAATGGATAAGATCGATTACAAGATTTGCAAGACGCAAGGAAAAATATTTGGATATGCTGCAAAACATGGTTATGTTAGTAAAGTCTTTTCGGATGAATACCTTCGGTCTGATTTTTGTGAAAGAGCCTTTGATACAATATACTCACGATTTCAATTTGAGTTTCCGTCGGAATGCATGGATTTTATTCTTCCGGAGATAGGTTCGAGATTGGTTACGACTACAGAAAAACAGGACATAGATCTTGCTGAAACCGTGGGACGATTGTATAGATGTCTGTATTTTGCTTCTGGAAAAACAAGCCGTGAATTGGCAGATATTGTTCCGTTTGACGTTATGGTTCAATATGTCAATCTCTCTTTTATGGAAGGCGAAGATGTTGCAATTGCACAGTTATGTGAGGATCTGAATATCGCTGTAAAAGACGACAAAATCTGTTTTTGAGGAACACATGATGACATGGGTTGAGCCTTTCTTGATGATAAAATATTATTAAGAAAGGAGAAAAGCGCCATGAAAGAGGTGATTATTATGGTTAAAAAAGGCTATTACATTCCCAATATGGCTGCTTTGAGTGGCAGAAATGGTCGTGCGATTTTTGAAACGATTAAAAACTCGCCTGCACCAGATAGAACAAAACTTCGCGAAGAAGTTGAAGAATTGAAAGCGCAGATATTGGCGGCGCGAAAAGATGGAAAATAGTATTTTTACTTTTTAGATTTTTGAGGTTGGCAAATGAAAAGAAAAACGGAGATGGTACAATGAATGAGTATGAGAAAGAGTCGGATAGCAGAGATCGATTAATGGAGTTCTATATTAAGCTTATATCGGGTAGAGGAGTGGCATTACAAGAATCTCGCTATAAGGCTTTAAAAAGTTTGGTAAATAATTTGACTGAAGATGCCGTCGACAAAAAGCTGTCAAGACTAGAAGAACAGCGGGTCAATAGGCTAATGGCGTACGTCTCTGCGTTGAACAAGCTAACAAAAGAAGAGGAACAAACCGCTGATGCTTTGTTGGAAGTTATTGAGGCCACGGCTGAGGATCCCGAACAGGAGAGTGCCACGATAAACGGTAATAATTTTCTTTTTGAGAAGGGAACTCTTGATATCGGTAAATATGTTGATAAGCTATCTGCTATAGGAAACGAACAAAAGGGTAACACATGGTCCGTCTACGTCGATGATGAAGGGGAGTTGGTGATTTACTAATGAATTATGATAAGGGAGACGTAATAGAGAAAAGAGGAATTATATTCAAGGATACCTATACTCCCGATCCGAAGGGAAAGCATCCTGTAATGATTGCGATTGCAGTATCAAAAGATAATCAGAGTATGTATTATCTTACTCTTACGAGTCAAGTAGACAAGTACTTTGATAATCCTGAGTTTCAGAGTATGTATCAGCTTATAAAAAAGACTTCATACAATATGCTAAGGAAGACTTCTATGGTTAACCTTGCAAACATTTACAAAGACACAGTATCAAACGAAAATCCAGTGGCATACATTCAGCCGGACGAATACAAAAAACTGATTCGCAAATTCAAGGAATATCAGGGCAAACATCCAGATGAATATTATGAAGAGATAAAAGACTTATTATAGGGTTGACTCACGATTGAGGATTGGTTATTCCAAATTCCTTATACTTTCCTTATCTGTCTCTTTTGACTTTGCGTATATCTGCGATGTGGAAATGTTTGAATGATTGAGTTCTGCCTGCACAAGGCTTATATTTCCGGTCTTTTCCAGTATGTCCATAGCTCTCGTCGCTCTTAACTTGTGTGGCGTCATCTTCGCAGCGTCGTTAATTCCAGATGCCATGGCAGTGTTCTTTACAAGATTCTCGATTGAACGAACGGAGAGTCTTTCCCCGATACGATGTCCTGCGGATGAAACGAAGAGGGCACGGTTATCGGAAAATAAATGGAGACTGTCACGGAAATTAAGGTATTCACGAAGACATTCAACCGTGGAGTCGGAGAGGAACGCCTTTGTTTCTTTGTTGCCTTTGGTTACGATATTGCAGTAGTTGTTATCAAGCATTAAGTCGTCAACATCGAGACCCACAAGCTCAGATACACGCATTCCGGTGTTCATTAAGAGCTTACAGATTGCAATGTCCCTTATGGCCGTTTTTTTCTTCGCTGCCAGCTGTCGTTTGGATAATCCGTTTCCGTAGGCTGCGGTATCCAAAAAAGCCTGCTTGTCGTCGTTGGTTTCAATGTGTATAATGCGTTTTTGTGTCGTTTTAGCTCGTTCTAAGGCGAGCCAGGGATTAGAGGACAAATACCCGTTGCGGACAAAGAACGTCCAGTATGAGGACAATGCAGCAACGTAATTGATGACAGTTCTTTTACTGTTAGTCGCGTATTTGTATTTTTCCTTAGTCGAATTCGGATATTTAGGCTGCTTAAGGAGCCAGGAACAAAATTCCCGGGCGTCTTCAGGGCGAATAAGCTCCAGATCGTCGTAAGTGAAATCCTTGATTTCTTTTGACGACCAGACGGAATTATTGTCGTGTAAGTATCCGAGAAACGTATTCATATAGCCTGTATACGCATTTTGGGTCGTTTCTGCGAGCTTCAAGCGTTTACCCAGATAAAAGTCACGACAAAAGGTCGGGAGCTCGTTTAAAAGTGTCTCTGTGTGTTCTGAGGCCATATACTGTTTATAGTCTTTATATTCTCTGCTCATAAATTCCCTCAAAATCGGTGTATACGTGGTTTAAGGTTATTCGGATTCGCTGTATGCGTAATTCATGCGAAAAAGTATAAAAAGCTGAAATTATAACCACACGTTTTTTGGTGTGGTTATTATATTTACAGGCTTATTGTATGCTATTTTTGCTCGGAAATCAATGGCTATTCGCAAAATTATTATTTAGCGAATAGAAATGTATAGCGCTATCCTCTCAAAAGTAAAAAAATACCCTTGCAAGACCAGATTTCGTTGTTTAAATATAAATGATTGACATAATCGGAAAACTTGGTATAATTATATCGGATAACTTGGTAAGGAGGCGTACATGAATAACGAAGAAATATTAAAAATGGCTCAAAATGAAAACCCTGAATATGGTG
This sequence comes from Lachnospiraceae bacterium, assembly GCA_016287765.1. Next base: position 60,879 of record JAEEWS010000005.1, on the reverse strand, counting down.
AATATGAGTCCGTAATCACAAAGAAGGCGGCTGGATATGGGACTATTGTAGGGCTGATCATTTTAGCAATAATGGTTTTTGCAGAAATGTTTCTTAAGCAGCAACCAGATTTTGGGAAGCCGGCGATCGTTTTCAGTATGTGTGCAGTTGCAAACATTTACGAATCGCGTAAAATTAAAAGCAAACGTAAGCTTGTTTTGGGTATTATCGAGATTACAGTGGGGATACTTTGTATTCTCGCGTATTTAGGAGCATTGATGCAATGAATTCACATTTAAAGTTAAAGAATCGAATAAAAGAACTGCGATTAGAAAAAGGTTATTCTCAAACCGAATTAGCAAAGAGAGCCGGGACCACTCAAAACACGATCAGTTCTCTTGAAACCGGACAATACTCTCCCACTGCTTATCTTTCGGGATTATTGTGTATAGCTCTTGAGTGTAAATGGGAAGACTGCTTTTATTATGAAGCAGAGAATAAGTAGAGGTGAATCAAAATGGTTCGAAGATCGGCAGCGTTGTATAAAGGGAAAATAATAGATATAGCATCGATATATACCGTGATTGACGGCCGCCAGATTAACATTCCGGATAAGGTTGAGGAATTGCGGACTTTAGCTCGAAATAACGAGCTGTTCTGTGAGTGCGGATGTGGTGCGAACCTTACTCTTGTTGCAGGGGATAAAAACGTACGGGCGCAACATTTTCGAATTAAAGGGACAAATGCTCTAAATTGCCATCTGATTACTGAAGGCAAGATATCTATATATTCAAAAATTGTTCTTAAATGTTGGTTGGATGATAACCTGCATGCTGAGGATCTGAATCTGAGGGTCCCGATATCTGCGGTGACGGATAGCTCACGGAAATATGAGTTCTCTTTTATCTCAAGAAATGCAGGTATAGCCATAAATTATTGCCATGACAGGGCAAATCTTTCGGATGAAAAGCTCTCCATTTTGGATGAAAACTCCAAAGGGATTCATATTATTCACATTGTTGATGCTTCAAATGCAGGAACCAATGGCCAGTATCCAGAGGGGCTGATGAAAGTACAAAGCAGACAGGGATATTGTTTGCTCTTGGCGGTCGAGAACTCAGATTATGATAAGGCAATGTTAAGCGCTTTATTCTATGCAGAGAATCTTAAAGGGTTGTGGGAAGAGATTATTTTTGCAAACGGTATGTTAAAAGAATATAAGATCTCTGCTGATGGAGACATCCTTTTTCGCGGAGAAAGATTATCTAAGTTATTTGACATTGAAAAACAATCTTTTGCAGAGAGGATTTCAAACGAAAAGAAACAGCGGGAAGAAGCCGAACGCTGGCGTGCTGAACAATGGAAAAAACAGCAAGAGGAAGCCGAACGCCGCGATGCTGAGCGAAGGAAAGCATTGCAACTTGAAGCTGAACGCCAGAAGGAAATCCAACGTCGGGAAGCTTTAGAAAAAAAACTTAAAGAAGATGAACGTAATTCTGCAATACAGAAACGAGTGAAAGCGCTTGAACATAATACTGCTTTAAAAGTATATAATTGTGACAAACCTGTATACGGACTTGATGGCGATCGATTATTCATGTGCAAGAAGTGTTATAAAGAGGCTAATATTAAGAGTTTTGCTCGCATTTTTGAAGGAACGAATTTTGGTATATGTAATCAATGCAAGGATACAATTTCGTGAAACAGTATAAAAGGATAATAGATTTATGCAGGATATCGAGTCAAAAACAGATAAACTATATGAGTACGTTGCCAAGCTCCCCGTTGCCTGTGAGCCTTTTCTTTGGAGACTGGCACTGAATTGTCTCTGAATACAAGGCTTTTTGTTTACCACCCTTTCATTTGATTGATCAGCCCTCTCCGATCTCGTACGGCTCCAGGGGATATTTTGCTATCAGTTGGTCGGAAAAAAGATTACGCGCCTGATGTACATACTTGATAGGTTTACGTCCCCGGAGCTGATACTCGTCGTGAGATACTATGCTCAGAACAACGTCGAACAGCGTCATGAAGGCCCACTGCGGATGATACTGTTCATCGGCGCGATGTTTGTGCAGGCATCGATACGCTCTCGGGCCATCGATCAGGATCGCCCAATAGTGGTGCGTGTTTCTGGACTTCATTTCTATTGCCCTGTCGTCAACATACAGGAAGTCGAAATAGTCGTCCATTGCTAAAAGGTCTTCGGTCGTAAACATTTATCCTCCTTCGGCGTGGCAAAAAGGGAAACGGCGAGCGGAAATGCTCCGGATAATGATAAGATATGTTCATACGAACACGGGTAGAGTAACATTTATCGGCGGCGGTGTCAAGAGAGCAAATAGAGTTGGAGCAGTATACTCCAATCTTTGTAGAGTATAATGCTCCAGTTTAACATTCTGTTCAACGATAAGGCACTTATGAAAAAGGCCTATGGCTAATAGCACCATAAGCCTTTATTCTATTCTTCTGTGAATTTCTTTAACATTTTTGGCGCTTCTATCTGCTTGTCAAGATAAGTATTTATAGCCTTTTCGAGCGCAAACGTTTTGGTTACACCATATTCTTCGCAATAAGCACCCAGACGTTCACTGGTACTTCTCTCAAGCCTGGCGTTTATCGAAACTGTGTCACGTTTAAGCTTGTTCATACCAAATTAATGAAGAATTTGGGAACCATTTTTGTCAGACATCCTACGACTACTCCTTATTCAAATGCGATGTATATCGGCTCAATTGTTTTTTTCTGATAGTCATAGATGTCCTTTGCTTTCGGATGTTTGATTATGAATGAACGTTGAATTGTGTCTTTCCATTCGCCGGTTTCGGCATATTGAAAACCAAGGCATTCTGATATTAAGTCATTCATATCATCGGCCTTCGACAAATCGTCGTAGCTGGCAGCGACTAGTGTCTTAATGGGATGTCCTTCTAAACCTCCACCATACAAGGCAAGTTCAAGTGATAAGCCTGCTTTTTGTGCTACATAGGCATATAAAGTGTTTCCCAGATCTTCTCCTGACATCTGGATGACATGTTGGTTGTCGATTAATACTTTATAGGTCGTGTTTCCTAAATTATAATAGGATTTGACATCATATTTGCCATCCCGCACGAAATAAGTCAAAAAGTCGCCTAGTGATAAGACGCCTGTATTACTAATATCATCTTGTGCCATAGAGGCGTTCGAGCAAAAGTCAAATGCCACATTTGACGAATGGATAAATGCGTTATCTCGGGTGCCAAACCAAAGTTCACCGTGTTCATTGCGGACTCTTGTAAAGTAGTGCATAGCACAATATGGGACCATTACATTCTCGCTTTCGATGTTTGGCTGTTGATGGTAAGCAGGGGTGCCGATTTCGCGAAAATAATAGGGCGCTTCGATGTTATGAAGTCTGTAACTATGGCATTTAATGCAGAAGTCATCAAGATCGCTAAATCTTGAACCGCAAAACTTGCAGTACTCAACATTGTGTCCTTTAGAGACACATTCGAAGCCTATTGTTTCATCGATTTCATCTGCCTCACCAACCCGAATAAATGTGAATTCTTGAGCGGGAGTCAAATTTATGCTCCAGAGTTGAACGTTTGTGCCATTGACATCTGCGCCTCCAGACACATCCAAGACCATGTTGGGGTTAAGCTCGGAACGGAGAATCCAGTAGGCATCTTCACTACGTTCAAGAGTCCATTTTTGACTATCGGTCCCATTGGATGTGTATTGCTGTATGTTAGTTCCGTTTTTTGATTCTCCACCTGAACAGTCAAGGAACCTTCCAGAATGCCTGTTCATCAAAGAAACTGTTCCATCTTTATTTAGGATGACTCTCCACAACTGGTTATCTTGAAATCGTCCGTCTCGTTTTTCGATGGACCAAATTTGGATGTTTCCGGAATCTTTTGTGCTCCAATCCATAACGTCTAAGCATTTTTCCGGTGCGCACTTTGGCGAAATAATATAGTACGCGCCTTCGAACACAGTTCGCAAATAATCATGGTTTGCCGCCTTGATTTTTTGCGTTGGAATAAAGGAAACTGAGACAATTAAGAAGATACAAAATATGACTCTTTTTTGTTTCATTTTGGCACCTCCTTGCGAATGAAAGAAGTTGAAAACTTCTTCGTAGAATGTGAAACTATTGCCTGTGTAAATAGAAGTTTTAGAGACAGATTAGCCTGACTGCTTTAATCTTGCGTTGATTATACGCTGTGCTTTTAAAAATGTCTATAAGACTATTGAAATTTCTGGTTTTAATATAAAATTAATTATCAACATCTTGGGGTGTTAATACTAATGTAACATCGTCTTTGGATATTCTCGGGTTGTTTGTTTCTCTTATTTTTTCTCCTTTTTCGTCCATTCTTTTGCCTAAAGGAGACAAAAACCATGAGCATATATAGTGGTTCAAGTTTTTACCTTTATAGAAAAGTTATTTTTAGTTGCACATTGAAAACATCCGCGTTTTGAGGATAGTATAATAAATGTCTTATAGTCGAGCAGCGTTACTAATTGGCGTCTGCTCAACAAGCCACTTGAAAAATCAAGGTACGCTCTGCGCTGATTTTCAGTAAGCGAATAGTGTTAGGCGCTTACGAATCATTTACTTTTGAAAACAAAAAAAAGGAACCGATTATATCTCGATTCCTTTACTCACGTAGTTATTTGCTATGCTTATCTTATGTTACTATACCAATTACTTCCATTCGCAAGAAAGGAAGTCTCCTCCACCGTGCCAATCCACTAGTTTAGATATTCCACCACTCTCTCCAGCACATACCTTTTTCATTCTTGCGCCAGCGTACTTATACACCTTTTTATCAATATCAATTCCGATATAATTTCTTCTCATTTTATGCGCTACAGCCACAGTAGTTCCTGATCCAGAAAAACAATCCAACACTAAATCGTTCTCATTCGTAGCAATCTGCATTATTCTATACAACAGCTGCTCCGGTTTAGGTGTATCAAAAACTTCTTCATCATAGATGTCCAATGAGAGTAATTCTTGCTTAGCATCTTTAGTGGTCCCGGCAAACGCAACATCCCATAGCGTCTCTGGAACGACTCCAGTTTTTGATTCAGCAAGAAACTTCTTTAACCTAGGGACACCACTTCCATTACTCCCAAACCAAACATTATTCTTTTTTATTTCCTCAAGCATTCTATCTTCGTTGTAAATCCAACATCTTCCTTTGGGTGGATTGTGCTTCTTTCCAGACGGAGACACAATAGTGTAAAACTGAGAATCCACTGCATGTCCTGCTTGTACTGAAAGCGTTACTGATTGCCATGGTCCTCGAGGATCATTATCTGGATTTTTGTACCTATCCATCAAGTCTTTTGTTGCAGGTAACAGGTTCCTTTTCTTTTTAAACCTATTAACATCTTTGGCATATACCAAAACATACTCATGATTGTTAGAGAAAATTTTTCTGTTTTCTCTCGTATTTCTTTTTTGCCAAACAATTGTAGTAACAAAATTATTTCTACCAAAGATACTATCACAGCAGACTTTCAAATAAGCCATTTCAGCATCATCAATAGATATCCAAATACTACCATCATTGCTTAGCAGTTCCTTTAATTTCCGGATGGTTTTTTCCATAGAATCAAGCCATTCATCATGATTACGATTATCTTTGTAATACTTAAAATCGTCTCCCCTATTGTATGGAGGATCTATGTATATTAAATCCACTTTGTCTCGATAAGGTCCCATCAGATCATCTAACACGATCTCATTAGGGCCTAAAATCATTACGTGCGGATTTGCTATTTCTTGTTTTAAAAACGCTTCTTTCTTTACTGTCACGTTCTGTTACTTCCTACAAATTATTAACCTTTCGGCATCATAATTGATTTCATAGTTATTGTCTTGCTTATTAAACCTACTATGCATAAACTGTCCCGGAGATACCACCGACACATCTTTGTAATACTTTTTGGCGATGTCTATAATATCTTCGATTGAGAGCAATCTCGGCGTAGCTCCACTGTTTGCATCAAATGGCGAATATGAAAGAACCACTGAAGCCTGGGCTCGATTTGCAAGCTTAAATAAATCATCAAATGCCTTGGGGGCCTTGCTCTTTATACAAAACGGAGATTGATGTCTATCATTACGATAGATTGCTCTACTTAATCCACCCTTCCCATTGGGAAAAGTGGTAGATATTTGCGGATTATCATGCAAGCAAATTGTCTCAAGGATATGATAATAGCGGCTATAATGATACCGAGTATAAGGGGGATCTGCATAAATTACTTCTACATCCCCAGGTTGCAGTTGTTTTAGAACTTCCACGTAGTCATCACAAACTATTTCAAAATTGTGCTTATTTTGTGGAAGTTCAACATAGTATTGCATCCATTCCTCAAATCGATCAAAAACATCTAATGATCTATCCGCTATTATTTTTTTAGCAAGGTTCTTTTTTAATGAACCATCTTTATTCCTTACTTTCAAAGGCTGAGCAAATTGTTTACCTATTGTATTTACTATGTCAGTTGTTGCTCCCATAAGAGCTGCTAAAATGGCATTTCTAACTCTTTCATCTTGCGAAAAGGCATATGAAGATATAGCATCAATATCGATAGCTTGTCTAAATGAAAAGTACAATCCGCCATAATAACGCGTTACAATTGAGTCCAAAGACTGAGGGTCTACTTCTCTGTCGTCTTTTATCTTGGAAAAAACCATTTTAAGAGAGGTTGAAATATCCGTTTCACTGTAAGGCATATCATTCAAGTAAGCATACAAGGATCCTTTTTCAATTATCTCATATATTGGTTCCAACTTTCCGGAGACTAGTGATTTCATGCACTCATCTTCGTACTCTAAAATAGATTTAAATAGCCGTAAGTTATTTCCTCTATCTTCAGATTCCTTTATTTCAGCTATAATGCCCTTATAATCAAATTCTTTTGGCAGTCCCAACAGACGCGCTTCGCAGTACACTTTAGAATAATTTTGAATATCAACTGCTAATACATCATATTGTTGCAGCAAATATTCTGATACTACTCCAGAGCCGCAAAATAAATCGCATATTCTTCCATTTCCGTTAGTAAGTTCATCTATATACTGCTTAATAGGAGATAGCATACGAGCCTTACTACCAAGGTAATGAACTGTTTTTACACTTGTATCCATGTTTATACTTTCCAGAGCCCAAGACTTGGAGTACTTGATTTAATGGTGCTTACATCAGTGATAAATCTTGCTATGCCAGTAACGCCATTAGCTCTTTTCCAATTGTTTACATAGCTGTCTACTTCAGAGTACCTTGCATCCCCTGGCATCAGCAATTCATATATGAACGATCTTGTAGATGCCTCGGAGAAAACAACATATGGTCTGTTGCCACCGGTAGGATAAGGCAAACCATTTGCTGCACTTATCTCAAAACGCCAATTGTGACTAGCAACCGAAACACTCGGCCTTGGTTCGGTCGTCCCCAATACTCCTGCCGTATCAACACTTTTTAATAAGATCCTGTATGTGCCAGCCGTACCACCTGGCGTAGCGCCAAAATAGTTCTGGAAGGATGCTTTATCAAAATTTATTTGTTTCCATCTGCCACTAGCCTTCGGAACCTCGGCTACTAATACTCTATCTGTCGAAGATACAGTCCAAACAGGATTAACTGTAGGTGCAACAACTACTGGTGCCACTGTAGGGATTGGTGTTGCTATTACAGTAGATGACTTCTTCGGCTTGGCCTTTTTAGGTATTGGAGTTGTAACCGTTTTGCGTACCGATGTAGTCTTGGGTTGAGCTTTATATAGTGCGGCAAGCGATGGATCCGGAGCCGTAGTTGTCCCAGTCGAAGATTTTGGTGTCGAAAAAGATCTTATTTTTTTTGCAGCGCTCAAATTGACAGCAAGATCAATAATCGGGTCGTTGATATCAAAAATAAGATTGCTATTGATTGAATAATCCAACCAATCTTGCCAGTCGCTTTTAAGCTTTGCAAAGTCTGTATTGCTTAGCGCATTATAGGAATACATTTCGACATTATGATACAGTCCACGTTCCGTCAAATTTCCTGATCCGATAATAGATAATCCACCACTGCTCGTTTCAAACCATGTAAGCTTCGGATGAAACAAGTATTTTTTGGAATCATGAACATAAGCGTAAACCGTCAAATTATGATACAGTTTACAATACGCTCTCAGTCTTGAAACAGCCTTTGGATCCGTAATGGAGTCCGTACCTACAACCAACTCATAGCTGTGAGTTTTAATGTAGTTACCAAAGTCTGGATCTCCCAAAAACAGATCAATCCCGTTTTCTTCTGCAAATGCAAATGCGCCAGCTCCATCTAGCCCCTTATTGCATGCGTCAATCAGTGCTTCTCCCAGTCTCATACTCGCTGCATAAGTCGGATCTTGAATCATCAATTCCATTTCTGCACCTCCGTAATTATACCCCAATTGTTACTTATAGTCAACAATCATAGTCCTTTAAAAAATACTTCAAACGAGACATTTAGCGCATTCACTATCTTTTCTAGGCTCTTTAGCGAAACGTTTCTTTTCCCCAATTCTGCCCCCGCCAAATACGTTCTATCAATTTCAGCCTTTAATGCAAGCTTCTCTTGACTCAAATCCTGCTCATTGCGAAGTTGTTTAATTCGCTGTCCTACTTTTTCAGTGATCATAGCAAATACCTCCGCTTATCATTATCTGTTACGTTACTTATAAGTCAACGGACTATGAGTAACACTCGCTATTTTAAATTGATTTTTTTATGGCTTCTCGGGCTTGTTCTCTCTTGGCCGCGGATATCCTTCTCGGCATACGGTAAGCAACGGCGGTTTTAGACATTACGTAGGTCTTATCGATATCTGTTTCACCTATGCACTTAAAGGTATTTCATCCCCTCACCCCGTGTTTTGCTCTGTACTTTATAATCTGTTCTTCTTTCCACGACCAGGGATAAGTTCCATCATAAGCATTTTCGCTGTTTGTTCGTCGCCTATGCTTCTCATCATAGAACTTCCAAGTAAAGTAGGGATCCTTTACCTTAGGAGCCCAATAGTAATCGAGTTCCGGGATTTCTGACTCTGGATTTCGACGAAAAGAATAAGTTCCATTTTTATAGTCAAAATCACTAATCATTTCAACATAGTCCTGTTTTTCATTACTCCAACCGCGATTATTCCCACAAAAAGTAATTTTGACATTAAAGACTTTATCTGCCTGAGATACAGTTCTTTCGGAAAGTCCTACTGCTTTAGCGACTTCATTCTTTGAGAATCTATAAAAGCCGTTACAATCAGGCTTCCTGCCATCCCCCAACTCTTTTTCGAAATAATGAACTATTTTATAACTGGATTGTTCCATATAGATCCTTTCTGCAGTTAATATCACTCATGAATAGGTTTAGCAATATTCATTTTTGCTCGTTCAAACGGTGATAAATCATCACCATCAGGTAAAGAACCATCACCGTTACTGATATAATAAGGTGGGTATTTGCTATGGAAATACGATATTGGTAATAAAGACACCATTGCCTTGAATACTTATATGTTGATGCATTTAATTAATCTATCGTAAGTTATGTTCAGATATCTTGATAACAACAGACCGACTACTGACGGCATCATATACAATAACTCTTTTGATATTCAGATCGGATCTTTTTGTTGAAAGATAGTGATACGCCAACACCTGACGGACGCATTTCTCGTCAATATTATTTCGAACCTTTACGTCCAATATAGTATCGTTGGTTATATAGTCAGCAAGACCGGCTATATGTTTTACCGTAAGATTTGCATCCACGGTGTTTTGGGCATCGCAATTGGCATACAAAACTCTTTTTACGTATTCAGCTGTTCTACTGCCCAACTCTACTACCGTATTTACAAAGTTATGGTATTTTTCGTTAATAAGCATATTTGCCGAAATCGCCGGAAGAAATCTTCCTACACCGATGCCAAAGCATGCTATCATCTGCTCACGGTATTTTAATAGACAAGCTCTAACAATAAGGCCATTAACGGTTTGTGAATCCTTTTTGTAAGTTGCGCGCAGGTCAATGTCCGCTTCCCGTGCGGCTCTTTCCACATAGTCGTAAAGATAACTATTACCATAAACGAGATGCTTAGAATAATACTCAACGCAATATCCCAGGCAGGAATTACATTTTTTATCGAAATCAAAAGTGTTGATGCCAGCAAACAATTGACTCTTTGCGTCAAGTAATTCATCCGCATATCGTTTGCTCACGAATCGGTCAAGTTTCGTGTATCCTCCTATTTTTGAGGTGACAGATTTGCTTTCGCTCCATTTACTGGTGCCATCGCTAACAAGCATTTGAAATTTATCTACGCCAATTATTGCTGTTTCTCTGTCATTAACAACCTTGGTATAAGGAACTTTCGCACTTTGTTGGTATTCCATCAATCGAGATTGAGTTACGAAATCTATTATCGGTCCAATACTTCCGCGTTTGAAAAGATAAAGTTCCTCAGGGCTTAAATCCTTCCATATTCCGCTTTCTTCAGAATAGCATATAATAGCCTTCCCAGCGGTCAAGTCTTTTTCCGTGATGTCCAATAATGACCTGATCCGTTGTTCTAACAATGTATCATTACAGAGAAAAACTGCTTCTCGCTCATCAATCTGAATTTTTGAGTGTATATTCAAGATCATCTGATCGAGTCGTCGGAATGCCAAATCCACCTTGGCCATTGTTATTCTTTTCACCGGATCCTGTGCGGGGAACAGTAATCCTCCAGGGACATAATCGTTAATACGTTTATCAACGCTTGCAAATAAAGCATTACTATCTCTGCGTTCCGGACATTGTAAAAAGAAAGCGACAGCCTTATCAGGATTTATAAATTCGCCTTTCGTCGCTAAAAAGGTCTCTATAAACTGAGCGATATACCTCTCAATATATTCGATCTTCTCTCCGTTGGCTTCTTTTTGAAAAGCACACCTTTTTAGTAGTTCCTTTTGAATTGATGAAAGAGCGTTATTGTTCTCAATTGTGCGTATAACACCCGCCAAAGGAATTACAAGGCCTCTCCAGCGTTTTTTGGCAAGAGAGTTCTCCTTCCTTATTAAATCAATGTCGAAGCTTATATCAGAGATAAGAGTATCAGTCACATCTTTCGGTATCCTATCGAGAAGCTCCTGTTTCCGGTGTTTGAAATATGAGATGGTTTCATTATCGACTGCTACAGTTTCCCGTTTTAATGTTGGGCGAAACAGACAATATGTTGGTTCCCCTTTGTTTTCTGAGGAATCATCTGTGATAACATCACCTATCATTTGATGACCGTACATAGCTGGAATTTTGGTTATGTCATCTAATAGAATCTTCTTTTTGGCCCAGTTGTGTTCAGGGAAATCGATAAAATTTGTATATACATAATAATTTCTCTGCTCCGTTTGTTCTTCGTAAAAAGCATTCGACGGCAGTGGATCGACAATGTTAAACCCTGTATCCGGGTCTTGAACTATGGTAAATTGTCCGGAGCAGCCTTGCAATTCAACCATGTGCAGCCCGTTTTTTAACTGTCCGTTTGTTACATTGATTACTGAACCTACTTTTAAAGCCTCACATGATATGTAATTACAAAAAGCCAATTGAAGTTCACCGTTTTCGTCTGTATCGGTTTTTGCATCCGATACCCTATAGTAAACGTAACACTCCCTGGTTTGCTCTAACAGCTTCTCATTCTGAGGATCCAATATATCTACATCAGTACGATACAAAAGGGCATTTCTCCTGCATCTGCCAATCGCCTGAATAGTTGTTGCATTGTTATTCGGCTTGTTATCCATATATAGGACATGGGCCCTTCGTATGTCGATGCCTTCTACAATCTTATATTTATTGATGATTACGTCATATATATTGTCGTCTTTGCATAGTTCAGCCATCACATAATCATCGTCGTTCAAATCTATGTAATTAAGACCGTACTTTTTGCATAAGTGGATAATCTCCTGATAAAGTTCATTGTTTCCGGCAACAAGGCGAAAAATAGCGCAAGGATTGTAGGAAGCAACATTTGCATGGGATTTTTTTATATCCAGTAACTTAGCTATTGCATCCTCCGGACTTCCGGTTGCCTGAACAACTGTCCTTAACATCATGGTGCTTGTGAAATTGCATTCTATATCGCTGTAGCTGTTTGTGGCAGAGAAATTAATGACTTTGAAGCAAACGTTTTGCAAGAGTTCGTCGTATCGATTCGTCTTAATATGTCCCTCGTCTCGCAACCAAATACATCTCGTCCCTTCAGGTATTCTATGAATGATATCTTTAGCGTCTAAACGGCTATTGATTTTATAATCAGCACTTCCATAGACATAATAATTCTCACTGGGGCAGTAACTTTTAAGCATTTCTCTAATCTGCATGTGTAACTGCCCTTTGGATAAGGTGGTAATAATAAAATAGCAATCCGGTAACTTGTTGATTACCTTGCCCATCATCCTGGTTTTGCCGGTACCTGTAGGAGAAGTAAAGTTGATGGTTTTAAGGGCTGAGTACTCAGGATTATTGATAAGGCCAATTAACTTATTTACGTATTCTTCCTGTAATGTTTCAATCTCGCGAAACGCAGCATCTCTCTCCTTTGACATAGTTCCTCTTTTCGGCGTTTTTTTAGTCGTAATAAGGTACAAGGTACCAATCAGCCTTCCTACAATTATTGAAAAGTATCGTTCAAAACAGAGTCGTCACACTGCCAAAAGCGGAATGGCTACGCCGTTCGACCAAAATTTGCAAGCAGACACTATCTACATAATCGGAAACATTCTCGTGTGTTCAATCGGATCCTTAACAGTATCACAACTATAAATCTCGTTCTGCTTAATCAATCTTTTTACAATCTCAAAATCGAAGTCATCAACTTTAGTTGTGTATTGTAACTCTCTGAATTGCATGTTGCAAAGTTTCTTCAGCTGCTCTTCTGTTTCTACGGGCAACCACGACTCATTATCCATTACATTCGGTGTGCGAATAAATGTCTTCATTCTCCCGTAAAGTGGATCAGCCGGATCCTCCAGAATAGCAATGTTGAATCCTGCTCCACAATCTGCTTTTACCAATCCCCATAATAAAATTGTATTTTTATTATACTTATACTCTGTTGTTCTACGTTCAGGGGGGTTTAGTCGCCTTTCAATATCATACATGTCATCATAGTTATTATATCCAGATGATAAAATTGGAAAAACGCGATCTGGCTTCCTTTTCTCTGTATGTTTCACTTTAAAGTCAAAATCAATAGTTCTTTCATCATCATCGTCTGATAAAGGCTGTACAGAATAGTGAAACGAAATACTCTCATCGTCGTCATCAATATTCATTTTCCCCAAATCGATATTTTTTGCAATTGAGTCAGCATTAAATGCATCCACTATTTCTTTCAATGGATTGTAAACTGCGTCCTCTATCAGACTAACAAGCCTTCTGAATGATTCTATTCTTTTGGATTCTTCCATATTAGACTTAGCAGTTTCTGCATCCTTTTTTTCCTGTTTCATCGCCGCATTTTTGAGCATACTGTCTACAAACGGATCTCTTTTTTTGCCATTTCCAATTGTAGAATCATTCAAAAAATCCTTAATCTGCGCCCAGTTATTGAACCTTTTTGCCTTAGACTTCTCCATCATCTTTCGGATTAAAGATTGAAAAACTGGGTCAACTTCTTTACTGAACGGTTTTATTGAGGATGTCATGTGCATAGCTCTGTGATCTATATTTAAGTCATATGGATAGCACAAGTTTGCAAGCTGATAGAAAACAATACCCATTGCATAAATATCAACTTGGATATCATTAATACCATGTGCGGATGGGTTTGCCCATAATTCAGGAGCATAATATAAATCTGTACCGTAGCCTTTCATTGTTTTTGAAGCAGATCGTGTGGCTTCTTCTACATATTTAGCAAGTCCATAATCGCTGATTTTATAAATACCACCTATGGTTTTGAGTATGTTCAGCGGCTTAATATCTCTATGAACTCCTACTTTATTAACATCATTCATTCCATCTATTAGTTGCGTATAGATATCAAGAAGCTCATTCTTAGAATATGGGCTTCCATTGGAAGTTCTCTCCTTAAGTTCCGCATCAAGACTGCCTCCATCGGCGTATTCCATAATAATATAACACGGATAATCATTCTGCCCATGCTCATTCATGTAATAATATTTTATGGCATGTTCAGAATTGACTTTACTTGCAACATCAAATTCGTTTTTAAAACTATATACTTGGTTCGGGTCACTATCTCTGACCACCTTTATTGCATATTGTTTTTCTGGCTCCTTATTAGAAGCAGCCCTATATACATCAGCAAATCCGCCATGCCCAATATGCTCTTCTATTGTGTAATTCTGATTTCCGTCAGTTAATATTGTTCCAATTGTTATCGCCTTCACTATTCTATGTCCTCTCTTTCTAAAACCTCATCCCTAACCTTCTCCCACCGTGTGGAACTTACTGCTCTTAGTCCGAATTCCAAAATATAACAGTTTTGAAACAATAATGTCCCTAAAATAAACTATTTCTTAAAAAGCGTCTGCTTTTTATTTTGGCACCCTTTTATGAACTCGATTATAATATCCAATACAATATTTTTATCTTCCATTATGTCTCCATTTCAGCTTTTATCAGCATACTTCGGGCAGAGGACCTCAATAAGATCCTCGTCGAATGTTTTCTTCTTCTCGTAACCGCTTAGTATAACAGCCAGCGCACTCACTAAAACAGTAGCCATAACTCCAGTTGCCACCATGTTAACCGCCAAGCTCTTATCTACTGATGCTTCGATGGAAACCAAGAGTGTCATCACCCCTACCTCTATTGGAACGGTGACAGTTATCGTCTTATCATAAATGCTTTTGGCACCTCTTAATTTAGATTTTAAGAAGTGAAAGAAGTCTTCGTTGTTAATCAGCTTGGGATAACGTTCGATCACTCCCGCCTTCCACGCGCTATATTTGTTAGGTATCTCAATACCTTGTTTTTCGATAGCCTTTGCTTTTCTACCTTTTTTCTTTTTTTCGATCTGCTTATAGATGTCGAATTCAAGATCGTAGTCAAAGTTATATGGTCTCTGTTTCAATGCCTTCTTTTTCTTTCGCATAACTGTCCCTCTCTACTTCCAGCAATTTCCGCATTTTCTCTTTTCAAGCTTTGGAGCTATCTGCTTTGAATACTCTTCAGCCTCTTCGTATGTAACAAAATACTTAGGGTCCGTCATCGCACTGTCGCCGGAGCCAGTAGCTGCACACGCCCCGATGATGTGTATCTTTCCGTTTTTGGGATTGACCGCATATTTGTACTGACTTTCGATGGAAGGAGCCTGTGTCGGGGTTACACTTGTATCACTCGCCAGAGAGCTTGACCCGTCGGCATAGTTTATCGATACACCCGGCTGAACGTTGTAACAGAATACGCAGAAAAGGATCCCTTCTCCGCCGTCTTCTATCGATTCAGCTTCCATGAGTACACCACTTGCCAAGAGATTGTCTCCGTCGAAGATCGGTGTTACACGATAGAGGACGTGATTTCCGGTTTCTTTAACGTAGTCTGCGACCATATTCTCGAAGGGAAGCATACCGTCCACATTCAGATATCTCGTGCCGGTTATAAGGTTCCTTACGTTTGCGTTTTCGCCTGAGAGCTGATATCCGATAAGGTGGCATCTGTTGTACAGATAATTGCCGTCTACCAGACCGTTGTATTTCGCCTGGATCCATCCGGACGGTTTAACGGATCCGATCTCACCTCTTGTCTCTGTCGGCATGAGATCTCTTCCGATACTTGCTATACATGCCCCGCATCTTCCTTTCCTGTCCAGCTCGGCATATGTCTCATAGGAGCTGAACGCATCTGTGATCTCTGCATCGGTAAAGTACGGTACGTTGTTGTTTACTACTGCATAGGGGGATGTCGTGTATCCCGGAATGTCGGATAAAGAAAAGCTTCCGCCCTGATGCGCTGCACTCGTCGGAGCAGGAGTTTTAGTCGGTTTCGGTGTGCTTGTGGCCTTTGGCGTGGATGTCGGCTTGGGTGTCGCCGTGGGTTTTGGTGTAGAAGTCGGCTTTGGTGTTGATGTTGAAGTCGGTGTCGGAGTTGGAGTATGGGTACTGTCCTGTCCGATTTCGGAATTGTCCGTGGGCGGAGTAACCTCTGCAGGGGGTTCTGCTGTTTCTCCCGCTTCGACTGCGGCAAGGCTATCCGACGAAGGCTCTGCGTCTGTTTCAGGCATACCGCTACTTGCCTCGTCTGCACCCTGAACATCTACAGGCACTAATTCTGTTTCGGTCTGCTGATTGACAATGGGAAGGTTCAGATTGTTACCGGGAGACAGTACTATGCCAAGAAGAAAAAGGGCCGTGATAAGAACGGGTTTTATGATCTTCCCCTTGGGTATCCTATTCCAAAGTGCTCTTAACGGCTTAACGGGAATGCAGAGCACACCGGCGCATATAAGAATAATCGATGCAGCAGAGGGTAAGAATACCAGACCGACAACCAACAGGAATATGGCTACGATCCAGCCTGTTATGGTGAAGAACGGCGATGTCTGTTTCCCTTTTCTCTTTTTACTCATTTAACCCACCTCTCAAGAGTTATCTTCTCATGTGAAGATCCCTTAAAGTCTTCCGTCGATTTAAGGGAAAAGTTTCTCAGCATATCAATATCAAAAAATGTGTCCGAAGGATAATCCCTGTTCCACCTGAACAAATATATCTCATCGATCTTTTCTGTATATGGGTTCAAGGGGACGTCTTCGACGAAGCAGTAATCTTCCTCTCCTGCTTTCGTGAGCATATCGTTATCTACGATGACGTCGTCGGGAAAAAGTGTACGTGAAAAGTCGCGGATCCAGAGCCAACTGCTTCCGGTGATCTCCTTGACTTTTTCGATCAGGATCCGGTCCCTGCTCTGTCTCCTGTTGTTAAAAAGCATTCCGTTATTATTATCTATGCAGACAAATATGTGCATCCTTAATATCCCTCTGTAGTCCGTATTTATCCCTATGTTACCATACATCAGGCATTTACAAAAGGTATTATATCATTTATGATGGGAAATTTTTCCGCACGATGAAATAATCGTGGGACATCGTGCAACATTGTGCAGAAATAATAGATGCAGGATGCGTCTTGTAAACGGAGTTGTTTTTTGCGATAATACGCAAGGAGGCGTTAACGGAATGAATTGTTACCCTATTGAGATAGATCAAAGATTTGGCGTGTTCCAGGGAAGTATGCCCTGCGTTTTTATCAAGACCGGGAACGGCGGGACCATATATGGGGAAGGCGGAAAGTATCTTTCCATCGCAGAGAAGCTCCACGATGAGACCGGTCGGTTTGTTTGTGTGGCTGCGAATCCTGTTGATGAGGACTGTATCCTGCCTGAGGAAATAGCGTCCCTTGTAAACAGATTTCCGGCAATTGATGAGATAACGTATATTGGAAACTCAAACGGAGCATATATCGGAGCTCAGCAAGCGTGGGAAATAGATATTGTTAAACGTGCGCTACTTATCAATCCGCCTCTTATGATCAATTTCCATAAAACGAAGGAAGGCGCGGAGCTCTTTCGAGGCGAACTCATGATGTTCGTTTACGGTGACAAAGATCCTTCGTTTCGTTTCTTCGAGCTCCTTTCGTCCATAAAAAATGAGGCGGTACAATCTTTCTTTGTATCCGGAGCTGACCATAATTTTACAGGATTAGAAGACAAGTTTGAAGAACTCATAATGTTTTTTGCGAGGCAGTAAGAAAAGTACTTATATTTGAGTGATACGCCTTTCGTCTGATATATCTTACCATACGTACACCGGAGGTCTATGAGATGAGCAGAAAAAGAATATTTGAGATTATCGAGAAAGCTGAAGAAAAGGACGTCTTCAGTGCTGTATACGACTACATAATGATCATAGCAATCATAGCAAGTCTGATCCCTTTGGCGTTTAAGACGGAAATGCCAATTTTTTCGATAATAGATAAGATTACTGTGTGTCTTTTTATAATGGATTATTTTCTTCGCTGGTTGACGGCGGATTATAAGTTGTCGAAGGGCGCAGTATCATTTGTAAAGTATCCTTTTACGTTCATGGCTATCATAGATCTGATATCAATACTTCCGTCGCTTCGGATCCTTAACAGCGGGTTCAAGGCATTACGTTTATTAAGGATGATGAGGGCGCTCAGAACAATCCGTGCATTCAAGGCAATGCGCTATTCGAGGAACATTGAGGTAATAGCCAACGTTCTGCATCATTCTAAAGCATCGCTTTTGGCCGTATGTCTTTTTGCAGGAGGGTACATCCTGCTCTCCGCCTTAATAATATTCAACGTTGAGCCGGATTCGTTTGAGACTTTCTTTGATGCCATATACTGGGCCACAGTTTCATTGACGACTGTAGGTTACGGAGATATCTATCCGGTCACTACAATGGGGCGAGTAATAACTATGATCTCCTCGGTTTTTGGCATCGCTATTGTTGCACTTCCAGCAGGCATTATCACTGCCGGATATATTGAAGAGATTAACAAAACTACCAAAGAGTGAAAGCAGAATCTGTGGTCTAATCAAAAAACACTCTCTGGTGGTGTTTTCTTAAGATTTATCCGTAATATGTATTCAATACGCTGATTAAAAAACGCAAAAAAATCTCCTGCCCGAAGGCAAGAGATCTTCTTGTTTGATATTGTTTGTTTCATGCCAATGTGGATATGAACCGAGGTATAGATTCGCCATCTCCTTTTTCGGAAGTATCCGTGAACGCATCGCTTAATCAGACAACGTTGGATCATTTTTCACACGGAATCCAATCAGGTCGAGTATGTATTCGGGCATCTTGTTGTTCCCGAGTTCCCAGTCTTGATATGTCCTGTAAGGAATACCCAAGCTCGAAGCAAAATCTTTCTTATTCTTCCCAACAAGAGTTCGTAAGCTTGTGAGACGTTCGTTCATGGTCGGATCATACGTCTTAACAAACAGTATAGAACCTGAAGGCCTAAATCCCTGTATAACCTGCTCGTTAAACAGAAACTTGTTGTCTTTAAACACCTGAGTCCTGTTTATAAGAGCGTCTCGCCATTCTCCGTATTGGGCAGCATGGCTTTCACCCTCCAGGTAATGTACGCAAGATCGACGGTGAAAATCAGCACCTTCGATCCGCTTTTTCTCCACAAGAATCTCATCTTCTTTGGCCTTGGGATACCAGAAGTATTCATGCAGGGATTCCTTTCCCGCATTAGTTGCCAGAAGATACCGCTTCATGCGATCCCCCTCCTTGGTCCGGTCGATGATCTGTCCAAGGTTCCATTCGGTGAGACTCTCTTCGCCATCGGGTGTTATGATCCTAATCTGAGCAAAACTGTAATCATTCGCCCTAGTAAGGAAGATGTCCTCACCCAGAACGTGTCCGGCTTCTTTCGTCTCGATCCTGATTTCATCTTCGACCTGCTTTTTAAGTTCGGCGACTGCTTCTTCTTCCGCCGAAAACAAGTATACAGGTGCCTCAGAATCAAAGGAATGATATACGGAGAGTGCCGTAAGTTTGGCAGGATTTATCTTTTTTTCTTCTTTGTGTGCATAAGAACGCATTCTGTCCTCCTTTACAAGAAATACCGCCCGTCAGGCGGTATTTTACACTTACCGCCTAGGCGTACCTCTCGTCAGAGGATTAGGACTATCAAATTAGGCTGCTTTTTTTGTCAGTACATTTTTGATACAGCAAAGGGGAAGATCTCTCTCCCCCTTTGTCGTTTTTAATACTCCTTTTTCGTCGAAGAAATCAAGTCACGGACGTGTTCAAACGGCTTCGGCGAGATGTTCGCTCTTTGTCGCCACACGCCGAAACTCTTTGTTCTCGGCGTCGTAATAATACACGCTGTCGGCAAGGAAGTCTGCAGCAATGACCTCTGTAGCGTTTACACTACACACAAGATCGAGCAACATATCGGGTGAGTCTGCTGCGCTCTTCTTTACTGCCAGTACTTCGTGTCTGGAAGAAGGCAGGATATAGAAGCTGCCGCCAAGCATGCAGGAAAGTCGCTCGAACATGCCGGGATAGAATATCACTCCCGCACCTCCGGACATCACTTCCGATGTAACGACAAGAATGTCTTCCTCGGCAGTAGGATCAGGGTCTTCAAAGGGAACCGGAACCAATTCTTTTACCATTCCAAACAAGCTCTTAACTTTTACGGGCCGGTTTTTAGGAGAGGTAATAATGGCATCGTTCAGGACGTCTTCTGCAGAACGACCGTTGAGCATCTCGTTTGACACAACGACGCTCGAACAACCAGTTTCGTCGTCCTTTATCAAGAATCTTGCGTAGAGGGCGAGATCCGTGCCGACGACCTTATGAGGTATCCCTGCGAGAAATGCCTCATTGCCTTTAACTCCAATGAGAGACAGGACCAGTTTGTCCTTCATCGTATCGTAGTCGTTAAGGCTGTCAAGGTCGAGACCATTCGTCGGGGCATGTTTAAAAGCCACACGTACTGTCTCCGTTATTTTTTCGATGACTTCGTCGAGGGTTTTCCCATCTTCGAGCATCTTTTCATAAGGACTCACGTCGAGTGAAACACCAACTTTTTCGCCGGTAGGAGTGATCCTGAGGGCTGTGTAATGCTGATTTGCCTTAAGGCAATCAGTAAGTGCTACGTCGTAGGATGCAACTCCGTCAGCAGACTCAAAGTGCTTCTTTAATGCGGATACAAGTGCCGTTCTTCTAATACTTTCCATTTTGTTCTCTTTCTTCCACCCCATTCGGGCAGATCCGGTTGGCTTATAGCACCGGGCAGCCCGTAGGCAGTTGTGATAAAGGAGTATAGCTTTTTGTATTCTCCATTTCTTTAGTGACATTCCATATTATGAAAAAGGGTTATAATCATAAGAAAAAAACGTCTTTTCTTTTATAGTGGCTTTCCCCACGACGCTATGATCGCTATTTCACCCAAGCTTTGCCCTCACGACTTTTGTTCTTTTGCAACGAAAAAGCCGTGCTCTCGCACGACTCTTTGTATTGGTGTTACCGCTATTTTACCCCACGACTCTCGGTCGTGAAGACCAGCGAAGGATCCGGCAAAAGGATTTGCAAGGTTAATTTACGACGTTGTTTATCACCTGGTCGCTTATCTCCAGCAATTGGCCTTTTCGATTTCCGGTCCTATCTCTTCCGTATATCGACTAATAGTCGTTTCGTCAGATTTTCCATCCACGACCAGATTCATAAAGTAGTCGTAATCGAACGGCGTAAGGTCGTTTCTGAACTTTCGGAACAAGTGATAATTCACACCGTCACGATGATTCATAACGGAACGCAAATCGTCGTGAGTGTCCAGATACCAGATGACAGCCCCATAACTCATCTGGAAACAGTTTGCGATGTTCCCGGGAATAACCTGACAAGCAGGAATCTTCCAATCATTGTATCTGAGCTCAGAGATAACGACAATGGGAGTTTCAAGTTTGATATTAAGCGCTGTTTTCACATGAGTGAAATGTTGCTCGTTTAAGAGAAAGGCCTTCCTTCCCACGTCAAGAGCCGTGAAATTAAAATTCCCTTCTTCCATCAAAGCCGTTTCGGCCTTGTCACGCCAGTCATTAATAGCCACGACGTTTGACCAGATGGTCCTCTTTTTGTTTTCCAGAAACATTTTTTGCTCCCTTCCGTGATGGCCGTCCCATTGGGAACGGTAATCACAATAATTGTTCCCAATGGAATCCCGCCCTCACGACGAGGGTTTTGTTCATTTTGTTTCTTCTTAAGCCGTGAGCTTATTTAAAAGCTTTCAGCAGGCTTTTCTTTTCTCTAACATTCTTACATGTTCCAGAAACAGCGGATATTTCACACACGACTTTGCGTCGTAAAAATACGGCATTTCCTGCTCTTCCTTAATGACAACAATGATATCTCCGGTAGCGATTGGCTTGCAGTCGTTAGGAACTGACTCATTAAAGTCGACAATGAACGACTCAAGCATCCAGTCGTCACGACGGGTATGAAACAGGAAGTCGTGAGGGGTACGACGTTCGGTATTGTAAACCTCTTCATACGAATTAAGAAAATCGGAGTCGATCACATGGTCCGTCTGAAGGTCGATAAAAGTTTTGTTTTCTAGCATTATGCTACGTCGTTCACGGTCTTTTAACTGAAATACCCGAAGTCGTACGGGGGTGGAAAGCTTTCGGTTCATCGTTTTGTGTCCTTTCTGCCTTATTTGGCGGTAACTTTTTCTCCGGTGTCGAACTTTACTTTTACTTTAAGTATGGAAGAACTTTTAGACCTTAAGAAATTTACGTTTGAAAATATCAATTTGCTATGACGACTTTTTTTTATTACCAAGTGTTTTTCCTACAATATAAGTACAAAATTATTAAAAGGAGGAATGATTAAATGACACAACTCGCAGTAAGAAGACCCATGACGATGGGCAGAAAGGTATTGCTTGCCTTATTGATCACGTGCGTCATAATTGCAGCAATGCTGTTGGTTTTCGGGACAACCATGGCATCGATGGCTGCTGGAGGCGCAATGATCGTGTTGGCAGGCTTAGTGGAGGGTTTTGATTATTCTATGGAATTCTATTTTTCCAAAGAAGCAAGAAAAATCCGGAAAGAGCGTAGGATAAAGAGAGAGGAAGAAGATAAAATGATCGAAGAATATCTTCGTCTTCGCGAAAATCCACTCTATAATTTATAAGCACCTTTCTATGTCATTAATTGTTTTAAGCTCCGATTTCGGTCGGAGCTTTTTTGTGCAAAAAAACCCAGGAAACAGAATTCCTGGGTTATGATATTACGCTACCTTTTCTTCAGCTTCGACAGTCTCTACCGCATACAGTCTGCCACGATCAGTGGTCTCCGTAACAGTCACGGTTCTCATCTCACGCTTTTCGTTTGAGAAGAACAATGATGCTTTTCCTCTCTCATCCACCTTGTCAAGCATTGAGAAGCCCTTCAACACTCCCTTTGAATCGGGAATGTCATAACGAATTCCGTTTCCGATGACAACCACTGTATCTTCTCCCCGGAGTGTTGTATAACCCCAGTGGCGAGAAACGACATCTGCGGTTTTAACATTCTCGACGTACGTGATAACATTGGTCTTTACATCGAAGATCGCCACAAAAGGTGCTGTGGGAAGGACAACGCCGCCGATCGCTGCTTTTGAGCTCTCAAAAACAAGCACTTCCCCATCTGAGGCGTCAAGCTTCTTGACTGCTTCGATAGGACTGTATACTTCGACAAAGTTACGACGCGTTGTTGAACGGGCCAGCTTGTCGAAAACGAGAAAACCTGCGAGGCGGAACATTGTTCTTGTCTCTTTCTTTCCGTCGGCCGTCTCTCTCTCCTCTTCGTATGTTGATACGATCTTGAAAATGACCTCGTCATCGGTATCATACACAGCTTCGATGACTGAAGCATTCATCTCCTTGGAGAATCTGTCCTTGTCAACGTCATAAAGGACAAGCAGTTTCTCTTTTCCGGGAACAGCATCTTCCTTTGCATCTGCCAGGAAGAACACTGTACCATTTCCTCTGGCGAGAACTTCAGTAACAGCGATGTTTCCGGTCTTAACAGTCTTACCGTTTACGGAAATCGTCCCCGCGTCAATGATCTCTACCTCAGGGACCTTCTTGGCGTTAGGATTCGTCACATAGCGAAATAACGCACAGTTTTTTTCTGTGATCGTCACCGCAGGTGCATTTTCGTCAGGAACTGTCTCCCCAGTTGTTGATGTCACAGCCGGTTTTGCTGTCGCCTTTCCGTCGTTAACGGCTGTTACGACGTAATTCTTGCCGCTGAACTTATCAACGACAATGACATCCTTCTCAAGACCTAAAAACTTTTTTGTGTCCATAAATATTTCCTTCTTCAGCCCATGTGGCTGAAATCCCGTTGACGACCTTTAGTCGTGCGGGGCAGCCCGTAGGCAGTTGAAGAAAAGGAATAACGTTGTTTCTCCTTTTCTTTGTGATGTTCAGTATTATGGAAAAAGGTTGGATTATAAGAAAAAAGTCGTCGGGGGAATGAAAGAACCGCGAATAAAAAGAAGGACGTCGTGGATGGCTTAAGAGCGTCGTGCGAGAAACAACGCAAGAATTGTTTGATGGCATGGAGCATGTTGAGTTTAGGGGGATTTCCCGTTATTTGCCAGGATCGTTTTCCTGCTTGCTTCGCTATCGGGAAGACGACTTACAAACACCTCTTCAAACCTGAAGCTTGAAAGGAAGTCCAATGCCTTTGCCAGCATCTTTTTTCTATTTCTGTATGTCAAATCCATCCCCAGTAGTCCCCAAATTTCTAAAGCTCCTGTACATTTTTTGATGTTTTTTTCACTTTCTATATATCCCGAAAAACTCGGCGTTAAGAATTTCGGCGGTTTCTTCCAATATGACTTTGTAAGGCTATTGTATAAAAATCTAGCAATAGAGTTTTTTTCGATGGATGAATTACATATTTGTTCATAGGAAGGGAGGTTTTCAAATCCTTATGGAAGTTAGATCGCCGCCGTCATAGTATAATTGTTCATTGTAACCACCATTTTACTACATTCTTATAGGAGAACAACTATGAGTAACATTTCAAACTTAAAAAAGAATATCAATATTGAACCAAAATACAAAGAATACAAAACAGAAATAGAAGTTAATGCATTTGTATCAGAAAGATATGGTACCTATTGTAAGGATTATATGAAGAGACGCGAAATCATGGAATGCATGGCATTACAGGGCTTTAAACGCAGAGCATTTACGGCTTTACCCATTGAGCAGTATTTGGGAACCAAGTATGAAACAATCAATGGATTTCTTAGAGAAGGTGTTATAGACTCATGTGACGCTCCCCAAGACTTAAATGTTGCAATAGACCTCATCAATGAGATGATTCTTTGTGCTCCGCCTCTTCCCAGTAACGTTATATGTTACAGAACAGTGGAAAATGCGAAAGAAATGATGCATGAGATGGAATTCCCGTTTGGGAAAGAAAAGCGTTACCACGAAAAAGGTTTCCTGAGCACAACACTCCTTTTCGATGTAGCAAGAAATCGCATCCTCGACTCTACCAGCGAGAAACATGATATCATGAAAATATATGTTGACAGCGGAACACAAGCCCTCGGAGTTGATCCGATCTGCGATCGCGGCGAATGTGAGATACTTTTCCCGACCGATACATTTTTACACTTTATTAACGACTACAGAGATAGACATACAGGTTTTAGAATATATGAGTTTGCGCTTATACCGACCTATATGCAGGTCACAAGTATAATATCATAAACGGAACTCTGGGCAGAAATTCTCAGCAAGTATTAACGGTTCTATTTTTTGTCTCCTCTCGGTAAAAAAAAGAGACGCCGAAGCATCTCTCTCGCTACGCTTAAACACGACTTAAGCGATTTCTAAACATTTTGAATGATAGACGCAGGATGTTTTCAGCTGTTCTTTTAGTTCCGGCTAATTCGGCGTTAAAAGACTTAACAGCTTTTTTCGCATCTCTTTCTCCAAGCACTCTACCCATTGCGTCACGGCATGCATCCTCAAGAATGGCGTAATGTTTCTGATCGTATACGGCACATCGCTCAGTGTCGTATACGACATAACCATGAGTGTCACTGACAATACACGTTGCGTCAGCCGCCTTGCCAAATACAACGCTGCCGTGTAATCTTTTACCGGCTAACGCTTTATGAAAAGCATTGGTGACTCTTTTAGAGTCGTGGGAGCTGGTTGTTATTCCTTTTGTTTTTTCGTTTTCCATAGTTTACTTCTTTCCTTTTGGAATTGTTGTTTAAAGAAGTTGATAGATTTTGCTACATTATAACATCTTTTTAAACAGTTTGCAAATACGTGATACCTTAGCGGAAATCCTGCCAAGAAAGGTAAGTTTTCCTAAGGAACGCTCTTTCAACAGATCCTTAGCACGTTTTCGAGAAGTGTACTGTATTCCTCCACCGACATCATCGAAGCCTTTCGCCACTATCCCTTTATCAACCTCTATGGGTTTGGTTACAACATACGTTTGTTTCCACCGAATTATGCTATCCTTGATATAAGGCATTGCAAGTTGCTCATAATCGGTTCCGGGGTCAGTGTAGAAGCGCCCTGAGTCACGTCCGAAGCGAACCAATATAAAACCAACAGGAAGTGTGACGTGTTCTACAGGGTAATCTTTATCGAACCCTCTATCATCTGCATTAACAAGATGCGAAGCATACTCTTCCGGAGTTATGATCGGCCAGTTGTTATCATCGTAACCACTGATTACAACCCCGGGCTTGACTATAGGCGGTTTCAGAAACAGGAGTTTTGTTTTCATTTTTTTCATTTTGCGCCTCCTTTTCTCAAAAGAAAGAAAAGGAGAGTTGCCTGTCGTGTAAGCGATTCTCCTTTTCTTAATTTCTGTCTATATTATGCAAATATTGTTTTTCGTAAAAAAAATGTCGGCTTTTTAAAACCGACATTTTTTGAAAAGGATGGACAAAAAATGAAAAACAAATCTTGTAAGCTTATTTTATCTCGACAATGTACTTAACAGTACACTGCTCTGGCTTATAAACGATTATTTCCTCGTTCATAAGATACGATGTCCCGTTGTTTCTTTTGGACATTGCCCAGAGACAATCCGCTCCCGGATGCTTTGCCTGAAGATCAGCCCAGTCATTGGGTACTCCCTTTCCTTCACCATATATGTCGTATACCTCGCCTGTGCATACCTCATATATGCCGAGTATTCCACGACCTCCGGTTCCGCCTGCCCAATACGACCCTGATACTGATGTATATCCAATCGACTTTTGGGCGAGATCTGCGAAGTAAGCTCCGTTACCGAACGCACGACCATTGGTCGCTGTTACGGGAATCATGATCCCGTTGAAAATGATCGACGACCAGTTGCAGTCTCGACTTCCATGGAAGAGGTAAGAGATGCCGTTCTTGGAAGATCCCTGAGGAGTCTTGAATTGCCACTCTTTTTCAGCGAACTCTCCGAGCTTATGAACCTTTTTGTATTCGATCTCTTTCTTTTCCGTCTCCTTGTTTTTGCAACAAAAAATCTTTGAGATCCTGCTTGCTGAAGAACCCATGAGCTCCCGGACAAATTCTTCGTCTTCTTTTGACGGCTGCCACATTTCGCATGAATGCTTCTCCAGTATCGTCGGTGGTTTCTCCCTCACGACTTTGATCAGAGAATTATCACCATGCCTCGCAGCGTATACGTTTGAAACCATGAAGTCGAAAATGTCCTGCTCTTTCTGAAGCTTTTCCTGGATCTGGGCTTTAGATGCTATGTGGTCAAGGCGTACGTTAGGGATACGTCTCGGAACCGCGAAATGAAGCTTGTCCAGTAAAGCGTTGAACGACGCTACTGATATTGTGTCTTTCGACTCCCAGAGCTGATTCAAGATCTTTGTGGCAGCTTCGATATGCTCATCACTGATGTCGGTCACCTTTACGGTGAACATTTTTGACATAGTGACTGCGGCTGTTCCGATAAGACCTGCCATGAAGTTGCGAATTGCTTCGTCTTCAATAGGACTTTCTTCGGTCGTGCCGGTATCTTCCGTTGTAATATCTTTTGTCTCTCTTTTCTGCTGTCCGGCAAGAGCGTAACCGCGGGATAAAACTTTACGGTAGGTTTCATCCCAAAGGGCTCCGGGGAGAACTCTTCTGGTTATGTGACCGGGTGCAATGATTGTATCTCCGATCGGCCCTTCCTTGTAAACAAAGTTGCCTGAAGGCTTCATATCCATGGTGACCATGTCATTGTGACCACGGGTCGTGTTTGCGACGGAGATTCTAAACTCAAGATATTTTCTGTTTGGCGCTGTAATTAAAGCGCTATCGGTGAGATCCGATATTTTTTGTGTACTGTCCATTTCGCTTCCTCCTTTTTATTTTCATATGTTGGTATTTTGCAAAAAAAGAACGAAAAGAATAAAAAAACGCACTCCGAAGAATGCGATTCATAATAAGGACAAAAAATACCGCATCCCGAAGGATGCGGCTTACTTTACGACGCTGCGAAAATGTCTTTTAAAGACATCTGCTTACCACTTGCAGCAAGCCTGTTATATTCCAATTTTTCGGCTGCTGTAAGTGTTTTTGATTTCCCACGACCACCTGCAGAGAGCTTCGCGTCACTCACTTTCTCAAGTCCGGCAAGAATCGATGCCGTTCCGCTCCTAATGGAGTACAACTCTTTGCGGGCTTGTTTTTCAGCGTTTTTCTGACGACGCTCTTCTTCTCTGGCTTCCTTACCGGTATCTATGATAACAAATTCGTTTCCGACAATGTCGCACAGTTCCTTAAGGAAACGGTCAGTCGAAATATCGTTTCTGCGCTTTCTTCCAACATAGCCGACACCGGTTACAAAAAGACGCTTCTTTGCACGAGTCATAGCCACATAGATTACACGACGGGACTCTTCTATTTCATCGGGATCCTTTAACATCTCGTTATCAATTCCTGAAATGCTTAAGAAAACAACGGGCCATTCAAGACCTTTTGAAGAGTGACAAGTCGTGATCGTCAGACCTTCATAATCTGCTTTAAGTCTTTCTTCTTCAGCTTTTCCGTAACGCATGAAGTCGGACATGTACTGCAGTTCTGAAGGAAAATCTTCCTGAGCGTAAACCTTCTTTAAGAACGAATCATACAATTCGTCGTTAAGGTTGATCGCATCAAGGAGTTTGTGGAACTCTTTCCGCTGGAAGTGTTCGTCCGCATCGGCAAACCCGGCAAAAGAAATGGCCATTTGATTGATGATGCCGGATAATTCCGTAACCGTGCGGGATTCCAGTGCGTTGCCGTTAAACAGAGCTTGAACATATCCAAGGTACAGCTCGGTCGCTGAGGGATTGTTCACCGCACGCATGAGACTTAATGCCGCCTGCACACGACTGTTCTCCAGGAACTTCTGTGGGTTTTTCATAACGACCGGGACACCTTTTTCAGCAAACATTGCTGCGAGTGTATCTGCGTCCGAATTTTTCTTTACCAGGCAACAGATATCTCTTAGGGGTGTTCCCTCTTCGTAGAGCTTTATTGCACTCTCCACGACGTATTTAAACTCTTCGTTCCTGTCAAAGAACGTTCTTACGACTACCG
Organism: Lachnospiraceae bacterium; assembly: GCA_016287765.1. The sequence continues at coordinate 31,764 of JAEEWS010000005.1, read as the reverse complement.
GCTTGCCTGCTTCATTTACGGCGCTCATCTGTTTTTTGAGCTGATTCTGGTTGGTAGCTATGAATTCGTTACTTACATCGAGAATCTGAGGCGTTGACCGGTGGTTCTCGGTGAGATATACCTTTTCGACAGTCCGCCCGACGTACTTATCAAGGTTCAAGATGAACTCTGACGACGCATTTCTGAATCCGTAAATTGCCTGGAAGTCATCGCCTACGCAAAGGAGAGATGTGTAATTCCTTGCGGCCAAGAGTTTATTCAGAATGTCGATCTGAATAGGGTTGGTATCCTGGAACTCATCGACGATGATCCGCTCGATTCCAAGATCATCAATATAGTCGGGATGCGCATTGATCATCTTGAGAGCCATGGGCTCCTGATCTGCATAGGTCATTTTTCCTTCGGAAAGGAACATCTTCTGGATGTCCGCATACATTGAGCAAAGCTCTGAATACGCCATGGAACTTGCGATGAAACGACCATATTTCATGTTATTCCTGAGCTCTGCCGCTGCGTTTGGATCCGACACGTCAATCTGCTGCGTTTTGATCACGTTAATGGCTTCTTTTACGACAGCCAGTGCACCGACACAGTCTTTTGTTGACATGTCAAAATGTTCATAATCAAGCCCTGAAATGCGGTTTTCGTTCAGGCAGTTCACAATGATTGATGAAAGAATAATCTCATCAACCAGTTCCGGCTGCTTTGAGAATCCCAGTTCGTCGTAGAACTTACGGCAAATGGAATAAGCAAAAGAGTTGAACGTCATGATCCTAACGTCGTTCTCTGTCACATCATAACCATCCGCTTTGAGTGCCAAAACCAGTCGCTCCTTCATTTCCTTTGCGCCGGCATCGGTAAATGTGATGAGCAGATATTTTCCAAGGCTTTTCAGAACCTCATCGTTGATCCTCGCGTCTGTCGGGATCGAAACTCCATTCATAGCGCTGTCAACATCCACTTTCACGTTGTATTTAACGTTACCAACGACGCAGGCGGTTTTTCCGGATCCGGGGCCGGCGATACAAAGCATTTCTCCTACCCTGTGATGCACGACCTTCTGCTGCTCGTCCGAATATTTGACCTCCCGATACTCTCTTGCAGTTTTCTGTTCGATTGCTTCGGGAGTCGGGACAAAGTTGCAGAACGCATTTGCCATACATCGCTCACAGTCTTCGGGATCACACTCGTGGACCGCATTGATCGCTTCAAAGTTTTTTACGGCTTCTTCATTCACAGGCATCTTCTTCTTGAAGTCAGCATCGTTTTTATACACCTCTGTCAGAGATACGATGTTATTCCCAAAGAAGTTGTTCTGTGTCCAATCCTCGCCTTCCTTATCCTGGCGATTCCTCATGTAATAGATCGAAACTACCAGTTTGGCGCTTTTCCCTTCGGGGACAAGAGTCTGCAAAGCCTTGAGTTTCAGGTTGAACTCGGGATCAAACTCAGGCGGTCTCTTTCCTTTGATTGTCGAGTAATAAGGACGCCCACCCTTAAAAGTGATTCCTTCGAGTACAGGGATATTTTCTCCTGTAGCGGGGTCCAGTTCCTCTGACGTAAGAAGTACATTGAACGACGCAAGAAAAGGCAGTTCCTTGAGCTTCGGGAATGTTTCTGCGAACTCCGGGGCATCATTTGCAGTGACAGGGATTTTTTTGTCAATTTCTACAGTATGGATACCGTCATTGACTCTCTTCTCATCCCTTACATATCTGATACATCCCTTTGCCAGTTCTTTTACACGGGCATCTTCGGCAGGCTTACACATTTCATCAGTCGTTCCAGAGACGGAATTTACGACGATATCATTTACTTCCGTATAGCTGTGAATGACTTCGTCGTCTTCCAACTCATTTTGTGCCATGTACTGCTTGTCAGACATCCAGTACATCTTTGCGATGGCTGCGAAGTCTGTAGTCGTAAGAGCTGTGGTTTTCTGCTGGATGTCTGCTGTAACTTTAAGCTCTCCGACTTTCTGGTACTTTTCGCATGAGATATTCTTTGCGAGGTCTCTTGCGGTTAAATACTTTTTTGTCTCCATGTTTTATCCTCCTTTTTATTTTCAGCATACGATTATTATGAAGAATTTCACCGCATTGAAAAAATAATCGAAAAGCAAAAATGTGATTTTTATTCACCGTAGAAAACTATTATCGGGTGTTGTTTGCAACATACTATAGAGTAGCCGGTGAAAGGAGGGCTTAATTTCTATGCTTACAGAGAAGGAAATAATTTGGGAATATGAAGAAGTTTTGATGGGAAGACAAAGTAATTTCAAGATTTCCATGAACAGTACGAACGAGATCAACAAAAAGGAGGCAGGAATCATCTGGCGTTACGCTGTTTCAAAGTTTTTGAACTGGTCTCCCAACGACGCTCTGACATATATGACGCCCAAGTGGGTTAAGGTCTTACGACTGGAACTCACCTTGCCTGCATTTGGATTTAACGACGGAAGGGCGTTTCTGCCAGATTATACCGAAATGCTTGCCGCAGCGTTCCCTGACGAAATAAACTATGATTTTACGACATCGACAATTGCAGAATACAAAGAATTTACCGATGAGAATACGACGTCGCGGAGACCTAAAAATTTCTTTTTTGATGAAAGGGGAAAACGTCGTGCCAAGATCGTAATGCGGTATCTTGTTCACACTTATCTCGGAGGCATGTCAAACGAGGAGCTTTATTTGTTCTTTCAGAAAAGATCCGCTGTAACCTGGCTAAAAGAAAAGTGGATTGGCGATGTTCTCACCCGTCACGTTTTTGCAAGTCCGCTTGAGTTGTTCCACGCGTCATTACCTTATGAAGAAAGGGATATGTTTCTTTATTGGTCTGCTATATTAAGGAGTCGTTTTGATAAGGAAGAACATGAGCCGTTGAATGCTACGCGTCGTGCGAGGGATGCAGCTCGTCGTGCAGAAAGAAAGGAAGCGAAAAATGAGAATCAATCCGAAGAGTAAATACCATGGGCTTCCCTGCTCTTATGTCGCCACCGGATGTGCATACGAGCAAATATATCAGGTGATGTTTAACGCGGAATTACCGGACAATCTAAAAAACGACGGTTATCTGGAGCTTGACGACGTTAATAAATTTATCAGAAGGTTTTTTGGGGTTAGGAAAAAACAATATTTTAAACGGGGCGAAAGACCTGTTCTCAAAGATTTTCTTTCGGAAAACAATGATATGTGTATCATATGTGTATATGGACACTTGATCTATGTTGACGGCAAGGACTATTGGTCGTTTTTTGAAAACGGGAATGATGAGATTGTCTGCATCTGGTTTTTAGCGACATGATGTGAAGCTACATATGCTTGACTGCTCATGTCGCGAATTGTATTATAATAGTAGTCTGTTTGTAACACGGAGGTTTCTATGATCGTTTTGTTTCACGGCTCAAGCGTTGAAGTCACCGAGCCGGACATTGGGAGAAGTCGTACGGAAATTGATTTCGGCGCAGGGTTTTATCTTACGGAAGATGAAATTATGGCCAGTAAATGGGCTTGCAGCAAAAACCGTTCTGTAATAAATAAATACGTATGCGATACTACTGGTTTAAATGTAAAACGGTTAAATGCAGATATGGAATGGTTTAATTATGTTATGGCAAATCGTTTGCAAACAACCAAGCCTTTTGATGATTCTGTTTATGACCTGATAATTGGGCCGACAGCTGATGACAGAATGTACAGCATATTTGATGCTTTTACGGATGGGTATATTTCTGAGGAAAATGCTGTTAAAGTAATTAACTGCATGCAATACTCAGAGCAATATGTTTTCAAAAATCAAAGTGCCATTAAAGAGACACTTCGCTTTGAGGGTTCAAGAGAACTGATAGGTTCAGAACGTCAAAAGTTTAAGGAACAGTTTAAAGCCGATAGAGAAAAGGCCAGTAAAAGAACAAGGGAACTTTTGTTGGAAATTAATCGAGGTCATTGATAATGAATTATGATTTATCTTTCGATGAAAAAAATATGTGCAGAAAAATAGGCAGTGTTTTTGAACTTGCTGCTCAGGCCGGTTGTTTTCCTCCGGACGCTGTTAAAAGGTGGTGTCTTTCTCAAACGGCTCAAGGCATATATGAGCTTAATGAAAGCCTGATCTGTCAAAGCAAGCTTTATATTTTTCACGACTTTCAGCGGGAAGGTCTTCCCTGCAACATTACAACAGATATAGAAGAAGACCTGATGTATTGGGCAGGCTATATAATCACGTATGCATCGTTTGCACTCCGACTTTCCCCTAAGCAACTTTTTTCCGCTTACGACCTTGTGTCATTTATTGGCTCATACGACGTTCTGCATACGTTGTCAAGCGATCGCATGACGGAAGAACTTGTAACACAATACGATATTCTTAAAAACACCAAGTCTAAACTCTGGGGTGAGTAAATAGCGTAAAAAAGTCATCGGATCATATTAAGATTCGATGACTTCTTTTTTTACTCTTCTTCAGGTCCGTTTTGGAAATACCTTACTATATCCCCGACTCCGAGTTTCAAATGAGGACACTTAAGGAACGACGCCCAGCTGTCAACTTTGTATTTCTCTGTCATCCAACGCCTTTCGTTTTCCGTAAGCCAGTGTACATACGACTTATAGAAGAGTTTGACCTGCGCGTCATCCAGCTTCTCCCTGTATTCGTATGGCTCTGCATTTGCAAAGAACGCCTTTAGCATTTCGCGGATTTCGAGGAATATCTGCTCACGACTGTTTGCGGCCGACTCTTCCTTGAACGCCTTAACTGCTTCATTGAATAACCCCTGTTTTTCCTTTAACGACTTGCTGGCGTTAAAGTCGTTAATAAAGCTTTTAACGACGGCATGCTCTATATCGACTTCCGGTACGTCATTAAACGACTGAACGTCGTGAGGTTCTTCTTCAGAAACGATAGTCGTGTCAGGGCCGCCATTTGACGACTGTGAGTCGTTTGATGTCTCAAGCACTTCCGGGACAGGATCCGGTAAAGACTCCATCTGAGAGTCGTCTATGTTGTCCAGAGCGGCGTTAACCGACGACGCCAGGCTTTTAATGAACAGCTCTGATAGCAACTTGTCTGAGATATCCATGTTGCGGAATATAACGACGGTGTCGTTCCCGTCTTTATATTTTTTGATTTCGATTACTTTGCCCAACTTTGTTTCCTCCTTCTTGTTTTGATTTCTATTGGATATTATGGAAGAAAATGTTGCTTTGAAAGAAAAAACGGTCGTGATTGCTCACGACCGCAGATTGTTTAGTGCGAGAGTCCGCCATGTGACTCACGTTTCTTCTTCTGAGTATTATTGTCAACGTGGCCATTATTCTTCGCATTGTCATCAGTTTTTACGGAGCCGAATCCGCCGGACTGTGCGCGAGGATTTTCGGAATGTTCCTCTTTGTCAGCAGCGCGTCTGGAATCTTTGATGGATTCCTTAAACGCTTTTTCAATGTTCTTCGCTGTTTCCCGATCGTCATGAACAGCTTCAGTATAAGCCTTTACGAACTTTGTGGCGTCAATATAATTGGAACTGCCATCTTCCCCGTGTTCCTGAATACTTGTTGCTTTTGACGTCTTAGTGAACGTATAAGTGTTGTGACCCACCTGAATGGATCCGTACTGGCCTTCTTTGAGTTCATTACAGAGCTTCGTGCAGGCAATGACACCATCGATGTACTTGTTCTTCTGGCGAAGTAACTCCAGTTTCTTGGCGTATTGCTCTTTTTTATTCTGATCGGTTTCACGACTTACTGACTTTTCAAATGCGTTGTTGGCAAGTGCCTGGATCCTAAATGCAGAATCGTCGGTTTTGGACATGGAGATAAGTGATGAAAGCTCTCGGTCTTCTATGCTGTCTGAAACAGAGAACATATCTGAAAACCGTCCATGTTCGTTGATCGTATCCATATACTTGGATACGATTGAACGGCCATCCAGTTCGTTCTTATGCGCTGACACGTCGTCAGTAAGATTTTTGAGTGCAGAAATCGGCATCAAGTCGTAAGTGAGAGAATCTGTCACATTTCTAGGCATGATTTCGGATGCCTTTACAACTGCTTCAGCGAATTCGCGAGACTTGCCTTTCCAGGAATAGCCTTCCAAACGTGCGCCCGGATTTTGCAATGCATACAGAGCGACAATGGGAACATCTTTAGGAGAGACTCCCAGTTCTTTGAATTCCTTGAGCTTCTGCTCGACTTCCTTGGGATTGTAATCCTTAAGACGTTTTTCTGCCTCAATCGACTTCTCATCGGAAGTGCGCTCGTTCTTGAGAGTCTTGTCCTGCTCACCGGTAAGAGGTTTACGAGCTTCGGCCAGCTTTTTATCAAGATCTTCCTGTAATTTAAGTCTTGCTTTTTCAGCGTCGTCACGACCCTCGATTGCTTTATGATAAGCAGCCGTCTGCTTTTCAATATCTGCTTTGGCAATGGCGACTTTTGTCAGGACTCTGTCCCTAACTCCGAGAGTGTCGTTAACGTATACCTGGCGGACTGCCAGTGTTGTCTGAGCATCGATCCTTTTGAGCTCGATTTTGAAACGAGAGCGATCCTCTTTTCTGATGCTTTTCTCGATGCTGATTATTTCTTTGTTGATAGAATGCATAGCTGCACGGTTCTTAAGCCTACGGGCTTCTTCAAACTCCACAAGCAGATCCGAACGCTGTTTACGCAAAGCCTGGATATTTTTGTTTGCTTCTGCAAGACTTCCGTTTAAAGAGTCGTAATTGGCTCTCGCCTGCTTTAAGCGTGAAACTTCTTTTTTATAAGTTTTATCAAGTTCGTACACAGTTTTATCAGCTTTCTTTTCAAGCCTTGCAAGACTTTGCATCCTTGACTCTATGTCTTTTTCGAGATACTTTATCTCTTCAATGAATTCACGACTTGCTTTCTTGTTCTGAACAAGTGCTACTTTTGTTTCGTGCTTTGCTTTTCTTGCCTCACGCTTAGCATTTGATTTGATCTGCTTTAATGATGCAATGGTCTGCTCGTCAAATCTTTCGATCTCCTCCAATCCTTCTGCAACGACGGGCGTTTCTTTTTCGTCTGTTTTTGTAACGGCTTTCGATATCTCCTTACTTGTATCCGCTACGCTCTTTGAGAGTTCTGCAACTTCAGGTACAGCTTCGACGACGGTTTTCTCTGTGAACGCAATTACCGGAGCAAGATCTTTGGTTTCGATTGCTTTTTCAGCGACCTGAGCCAATGACTCATATACGACTGCAGCCTGTGCTTTCATTTCAGCATTTTCACACATTCCGGCAAACATAGTGCGGTAAGCATCTCCCAATTCTGTAGGAAGTGCACATTCCCTTTCCATGCGATCCACAAGTGCATAGGATTCATCAAGACTGAAAGCGATGAGGGATTTACCTTCTGAATGGGCTTTTTCAATGTCTTTATTCATATCTTCAATTAAAGAAGCTTTTTCGTCAGGCGTGCCATCAGGCAGTACATTTTCTACTGCGAATGCAAAACCATTGTCACGGTCATATTTGAGATTAGTGCGTTCTGCATGAGCAGTGGGGACTTCGTGGGTATCCGAGGATGTATAAGCAGCACTTTCATTTCTGAGAGCACTGTAGCTGCTCATAAGGACACTCTCCTCATGAGAGGGTTCCTTCATTTCCCTACGGTTGGTTTCTGCGATGACGCTTGCATGCGATTTTCCGAGCTCGCTTGCCCCTATCTCCGGCTCAATCCCTGCGGATGACAGTCTGTCAAGGACAGCAGCTCTATCTTCAGGCGTATCAACAGGCATGTCATATGCATCGACGTAAGCTTTTACCTGATCGATAAGAGTATCGTCGTAACCAAGACTTGCCATATGACTTTCTGCGATGGTGAGGCTTAAAGGCGTGTCGATTTCATGTGAATCTCCAACACCCTTACTTATTTCTGTATAAAGGAGAGCGAGCTTTGCAGCTAATGTTTCGTGTGCAGCGGTGCGGATGCAGTCGATGATAAAGTCGATGAGTGTTTCGTCCGGACGTGTTACGGAAGGAATTTCGGGGTTGTAATTTTCAACGCCGTAATTTTTCAGTGAAGCTGCAAGAGCCCCTGTTTTTTCTTTATTCGGAGTTTCAAGTCCGTTTACGTATCCTTCAAAGTCATCACGTGTAAGAGGCTTTCTGTTCTCTTCTTCATGTGCTTCTGCTTCTTCCCCAATCTGATCGAGGTCAACGCCATCGTACATTCCGTCCGCCCAGGCGTCTCTTTCTCTGTCGGCCTGCTTTCTTGAACGAGGGTTTGTGTTCTTTGCTTTAGCCATAATATATTTCCTTTCTGTAATCGTAGTTAATTCCGCATAGGCACTTACGATGTTATGCGGTTTATCTTATGCTGTTATTATGAGCAAAAACAAGAAACATAAAAAAAAAGCGACTTTTACATCGCTTTTGTAAGTTTATCAAGTTCAGCTTTATGTTCTGCAAGAAGCTGCGTAAGCTGTGATTTAACGCGCGTAGCTCCCAGTTTCTTATGCAAAAAGTCGGGGAAGTTATGTTCTGTCGAATAATAAAGTATACCAGTGCACATGTCAGGATTGAAATTCTCGCCTTCATTATTTTTTAAATACTTATTGCGTTTCTCGGCCTCTTTGAGTTCACGACGGGATGCTGTCCTACAAATATCCCCCAAATGAATGCATTCTTTTCTTCTGTCAGCAGATATAGCCGGAAAGTCCAGGGATACCGATCTTTCAATTCCATAGATCATATCGGCGACTTTTAGTTTGAATTCAGTGTCACTGACTTTCTTTTCAAGTTTACTGATTGCTTTAGCTGATGCCATAATATTTTCCTTTACTTCGTTGGAGATCTGAATACAAGAAATTTCTGCAGTACCGATTTCTTTTTTGGCTTTGATGTGTCTTTTAATTTATCCAATAGCTCAACCGTGCCGCGTGCCGTTTTCTCCTCCAGTATTTTTCCGGGTGATACCCACATAAGTTCCGGTCGTCCCCACCAAGTAAAACCACAGTCGTCACAATAGAGATTGTTACCGAAGGGATATTCATCTTGTACAGTCGTGAGTTCACCGCTTTTTAATGCCGTTTCGACTATATATTGGTCTGTATCGGCGTCGTGTGAGAGAATGATCTTTCCTGTCCTTTTGCTTCCGCATTCCGGACAAGGAGGAACGTAGTAGTACGGTTTCCTAATTACTTTATCAAGTATATCATTTATGTTCATTTTGTCCACTTCTTTCTGAACCATATTTCGGCTATATGATCACCTATTTGGCAAACAACACTCTCTTGAGTTGCGTATGCGTAAGCACCAGTTTATCTGAAAGAGGATTGATCATAATAGGGTTGTCTTTCCGGATAGTATTGAAACGACGTATTTCAATTTCAACGGGCTTGAACTTCTTCCCCTGAGTTTCATTCCAGCGGTCAAATTCCTGCAACGACGTGAAAAGAACGAAGTACTTCGGACTCGGATTCTTCGAGGGCTCTATGCCGTACGCGTATCTCACGACGGGATACTGTTCCGCACGACGTCCGTATAACAGTACAGGAGTTATAAGATATTGATCCTTTAAGTTTTTAAGATACGACTTTTCTCCGGTGTGCTTAAGACGTTGAACGTTGAAATTCACGACGGGATTGTAATAACCCTGCTTTGCATCTTTTTTCTCGATGGGGATAGTCTTTATGTCATCTGGACTATTGAATATGTGGATGGACTTTGCTCCCAAGCTGTAAAGATTTGACACAAGCTCAGTCGTCTCAAAGAAGTGGGCAGGAATCGGCTGCACATCTTTTTCATTCTCCGAAAAAGTCTTCGCATCCTCTTCTTTTGCAAAGAAAAAGACGCTACCTTGTGCATTTATGAAAAAATTGTCGGTCTTCCTAGATTTGATAGGGAAGTATTTGATTGATGTAAGTAAAGCTTTATCTTCTTCTTTCACTTTTTCACCACCTTAAAAACAATTAACATCCGATCGATTTCATCATGATTAAATATGTTAACGTGCTTTGTTTTTCAGAAAGGACCAAAGACTGCAATCTCGCACTCCTATCTTTGGCCGCCGCAGATTATACCACGTACAGAAGATGTTGCATTTGCGGGTTCCATTAGAACAAAAACGAAAATGACACAAGCACAAACTTATAAGCTTTTTAGGTACTGCATTCGCCTGAACGAAAGATACAGCAATGAGCCGATAAGGAGATCACTTTTTGCAGTTAGCTGCTTATTCTTTCCCCCTTACAAAACATATTATGTAGAAATAATGTTGTCAAACGGTCTTCTACAGTGTGTTGAAATCATATTTTGAAAAAATCCCGGGCCAAACTTCAGCCCGGGAACTATCACGGCCTCTTTCTTTTTACTCTCTGCTTGCGAAAATCTGTGGATCCTCAAAGAAAACAAGGTTATTAAAATATGCATTGAAGTCCTCGTCGCTTAAGTTATAAAGATCAAGAGCATATTCTCCACGATCTGTCAGGTTGCCATTATCATCAAACCAACCGTCCCATATTCTGTCAGTATCCTTCCACGACTCCAAACCGCTTACGTGGTGAAGCCAGTATTCTGACAAAGATTCTTCGTCAAGTTGCATAAGGTCGAGAATGCCACAACGGTTCATGAAGATTTTGATGTTAATAACCGGTGTCTGCGAAGCGTCGGATGTTTCTCGATCAGCTACTGAAGTGTCATTTCCTGTAACAAAATTAGTAACGTCATTCCACAAACCTTCATCCGGATGTTTTCTCTGCTCATCGTGAACTCTCCATTTAACGGTATTTCTTGCAGGAACAGCATACGATGTTTTTAATGAGATACCTGAGTTATTAATAAGTTCATCAAGAAGGTGTTTTGCATACCTTTCATATGCCTCAACAGATTCCTGTCCATTGTCCGTAATAGCAACGGTCATGCATATAATAGCTTTTTGGATCTGTTCGAAGTCGTAAGGATGGTAATAGCCGTTTTCATCTAAATAATAGGCTTGCGAGTGGGCGTCTTTTGTGCTTGAACTGCTGTTAAGTCCGGAATACTTGATGGTAACGTTTATTTTGTCATTAGTTTTCCGAGCAAGAACGTTATGAGCGGGGCTGTTTTTCCAAACCTCAAAGTCCAGTTTGTTATAGGAGTACCAGTCGCCGATGTTGAGGACATTGTTTTCGAATAATCCCTGCCACCACGATTTATCTGATTCATGTTCAAGGTTTACCCAGCCGTCAAGACCTCCAACGGCTTCAAACCATGTTGTGTAAGGTTTGTATGTCCAATGCTCCGGTACATCCACGACCTTTTCATAGTGTCCTTCGACATCCACGACTTCTTCGTAATGAGCCGGCACATCTACGACTCTTATCTTCTGCCCGTAGGCGTCCAACTTGTAGATAGGTCTTCCCATGTCAGTCATAGGAATGCCTTCTTCATCGAGTTGCAGTTCATAAACATATTCCCATTTACCCTGGGAGTTCTTTTTTCTTTTGTAAGTTGGACCTACATAAACAGTTTTATATGTCGTGGGTACCCAAACATCTTTATATGTCGTGTCGTACCATTTATCAAACATGTTTACTGTCGATTCATATCTGTAATTTGCCGGTCCCCAATAGCGGGCAAGATTGTATCCTACGATATCTCCGCTTTCCACGCCGTATCTGTTTAATTCCGGATCCCAGAATTTATTGTAATACGACTTTGTATAGGTTACACCGTCACCATACAGGTCTTTATCACGACCTTTGGCGGTGCTGTCCACAAGATACCAGCCTTTTGGAATGGCCCAATAAGCTGCTGCAGCATCGTTATCATATTCCATGAGGTTTGTAAGATATGAGTTATATATTTCACAGACATGGATTACAGTGTTTTGTAAAGGAGATACTGTATAGTCGTAATCGCTTAGACCAAATTCATCGCCTTTAGTCGTGTCAATGTAGTCGACTATACTATCACCTAAGAAGTTCTGAAAATTTCTTGATGCGACAAGACCTGTCTTTTTGAACCACGTTTGCGTTGCTTTAAGCCCGCCGCGCCATCCTCCGTCTGATCCGCCCAAACCGGCGACAAGTCCTGAAATAACAAGTATTAATATGCCACCTCCTCCTACAACGGCAACACCAATCTGTACTGGAGGTAATGAAAGCAGGGCCTTAATTCCTTGAGCGACAAGTTTTAAAGCTGCCTTTGCTGCCTTTTTTGCTGCCATGGCAAGCCTTCTCTTAAGAAATCTCTGGAAGGTTCTTATAGGGTGAAAAACCGCATTCGCTTTGCTACGGAATAGTTTGCCGCGAGCTAACAAGGCTCCGAATTTAGTCTTAGTCCCCTTAAATCGTTCCATAAGGCCATGCAAGAACTTTTGCGATTTCACAGCGCCTGTTGCCCCATCTATGGCTTTTGACGCGACTCTGTCAGCCAGATTATTACCCAAAGCTTCTGCACGTTTTTTCACCGATGCCTTAATTTCTTCTTTTACGCGATTTTTTGCATCTGAAGGGAAATTCCGCACCTTTGAAGAAAAATCTGAGTAACCGGATCTCGCACCGGATATTCTACCGGAAACTGTTCTTACTTTGCCTGCCACAGCAGAGTTTTTAGCCATAAAAAGCGCAGCTCTTCCTGTATAATCAACAACTGCAAGACCTGTCTTTGCAGCCGCGTCCAGTCCTTTAGGAACAGCGAGAGCGGATTTCTTTACGAGTTTGGCGCCCGTTTTTGCGGTGTTAACTCCTGATCTGACAGAGTTGACACCTTGCATGGCATCAGTATCTTTAATACCTTGCGTAAGGGCATTTTTGCCAATTGACTTGCCGGCTTTTAAGACGCCGCCTTTCCCGTCTCGCATTATGCGTCGTGATTGTTCTCCGAGCTTGTACAGACGAAATTCCTTAAGGATCTCTGCCAGTTTCTTATCCCTGCTAAGCAGTATCTTGCCGTTTTTCCCTGAAGCAGGAATAAACCCTTGTTTCAGATATTTTTCAATCTTTTCGGGGGTGAGGTTTGAAGTGTTTATTTTGTTTTTTTCAAGATGTTTCTTAAGAGCATAAAAGTTATTATCGAAATCTGAAGCAGTGTGGCCTGTCAGTTTCTCAACGTCTCTAAAACCATTGACTGTATCACCGAGCTTGATATCGTTATCACGTTTGAAGATATTTTTATCTGCCCCGGTTTCTATCTCAGAGTGACGCATAAATTTATCAACGTCGTCCCTGGCTGTGTTATAGTCGTGTCTTTTAAAGAGCTCAGTTACTCCGGAGTCGTGAATAAATTCGCGCGTCTTACTGTAACCGTAGGCGGCGTCAGTGTCTTTCGTCGTGGTTCTCACCAAATCTTCAGCCATCTTTATGGGTGATTTGGGATTTAAGTTAAGGCCGTTGGCACCTTCTGTAAAATCGGGCGTCTCGACGGCTTCAGATTGTTTCATTGCGTTATCCCAGTCAAATCCAGAAGACTTCGAGAGCTTACTGTCACCGCCAAGAACACTGTCTCCACCGATTGATGTCTTGTTTTCGTTTAAGTCAGCCATAAACACATTAACCCCTTTCTTTGCATAATTTATTTATTATTATTGGTAAAAAGAGGTGCAGTTTAAAAAAAACGTCATTTTTAATGACACAGTATTGCTTAAAAAAGAGTCGTCCAAATTCCCTCTTGAGAATCGAACGACTCTTTGTTGTTTGATTATTTCTCTGATCGTACAGGCCGGTACGATTATTCGTCCTTTTTCTTGCGATTCTTCACGCCTCTTATAATGGTCAGAACGACGAATGCAAGAAAGAATATGATCAAAATTACGTTATCTGCAATATCCCATCCCATAATTGTCACCCTGCGGTCCTTTCTTTTTCTTTTTCATTGTCTGTCGGTGATGTGTTCACCATCTTGAACAGTTGAGTCGGATTATCCTTGTCAGGACAAAGATTGAGAGTGAAAGGAATTGTGACTCTGCCGTTATATAATAGGCCCTGCCCTCTGGGGGCATTGGTGATGAATTTAAGCTGTTCCGATGACAGATGGAGCAGCTCGCCGATGGCTGTCCTGTCCTGTTCAGGTGCGTTCATCATGACTATGAACGACGTGGTGTTAAAGATAGCTCTTGTTTCCTTTGAAAGCATCAAGTCTTCCATATTCTGAGTGATGCCTGTAGGACTGCCCATCCACTTTCTTGCCATCTTCCATATATGAAGAAGGAAGGTTACGGTTCTGGGGCTTTCGAGCAGAACATGAAACTCATCAATGATAATATGAGTGAAGATTCCCTGTTTACTATTCTCGATCATACGGTTGTATATATCTGACATGCAGATAAAGAGGCCCAATTCTCTCATGCCCTTTCCAAGACGTTTGGTATTATACACAATGAGCCTCGCGGACGTGTTAACGTTTGTGTGCTTCGAAAATGTATCGAAGGTTCCACTGACGTATTTATCAAGCTCTTCAGCAATGGCTCCGGCCATAGGATCTTGCCGAGCTTCAAGCTTAAGTTCCGAATAAAGAGATGTAAGTGTCGGGCACTTATCTCTGTCGAAGGTCTTTCCTGCTCTGGTAAGCTCATCGATATAAGGAACGTACAATCTCTTTACACATCGGTTAAGAACTGACGATGCCGCAGGAGAAAGACGGTCAGTATCAGCAATGATCGTGATGAGTTCTTCGATTCGGTCGGCTTTTGCTGCAATGGGATCGATTTCGTCATCGCTTGTCGTGATATCCAAATCGAGCGGATTCAAATACTTGCCGCAGCCGGGTGCAAAGACATATTCTGCAGCGATTGAAGACATTTCACGCACAATTTTTCCATATTCGCCCTGAGGGTCGATTACGAAGAATTGAGCTTTAGGATCTCTTAAGAGCGTCGTGAGCAGAATGTACTTTGCTGTTACGGATTTTCCGGAACCGGGGCCACCGAAAATGAGACCATTGTAGTTCTGCCCCCTTAGTCTGTTATGCTGGATGTGCCTATTATTTGCAGGACAGATACCAAGGTATGTACCGCCGGGTTGCGAAAGCGATTCCGACGAAAAAGGAACGAAAACGCTTGCTTCTTCAGTCGTGAATAATCTCTCTTCACCTTTCGCCATATCAGATCTTGCAAGAGGCAAGCTTTGGTTAAAAGCAAATTCCTGCTGATAGGTCGTGGTGTAAAGAGGGCATCCTCTCTTTGACGACACCTGTTTGAGACTGGATACTTCGCCTTCAAGTTCTTCAACCGTATGGGCAAACACGACGATAATAAAAGTCGTGAGGTAAAGACGCTGATCTCTCATTGTAATGTCGTCGTAAAGAGTTTTCGCGTTGGCGTCGGCTTGCTGTAACTCTTGAGGAGCGTCAACGAAATATCCGTCCTGAGCGTTTTTTCTCTGAAGCTCACTGATCTTTCCGCTTACATTCCTCATGTTGTCTTTGGCCAGTTTTTCAGCTTTATCTACAGGGAGCTTCTCATATGTAAGACTGATGAGCATCGTATTTTGGGTGCCAACCAATTCCGAAAGATAATCTGCAGCCATTTTCCCGGGCCAGCTTGTTCTTGAAATGCTGAGTGCTTGTGCATACATATCGCCAACCATAAAACGTGACGGATTTGAAAAGTCAAATGACGGTGTGCAAGGACCGATGATATCTTTAATCGAAGAGCCCTCCGAAACTGCTTTCAGAACAGATTCTTCGTCTATGAGCTTATCACCGTAATCCTGATTATAAATGTCGTGAAGTAACGACATCCTTTCAAATCCGTTTAAAGCCTTAGGCAATGTGCCTGCTATTGCCTTGATGCTTTTTGTAATTTCTTCATCCATCTGGAGAAGTTTCTTGGAAGCAAGCTCCGCGTTATCTCTCGTAATTGAAGTCGTGAAATAGAGATCCTGGGTTACGGATTTACGGCTCTTTGCAAGATCAGCAAACACGATGGAATTGCAGTCCTGACGAAGTTTATTGAATCCGTCAGGCTGAGGCGGTATCTTTAACTCTTTAGTGATTATCTTCTTATCAATTTCATGTGAGAAAATGTTCACCTGGAAACGTATGTCTTCAGGGATTGAGTTCATAAAAGCGCCGTACTCTCTATAGATACGAGCATGGTCTTCTAACGACGCTGTGAGAAAGTTTGCATCGGGAAGCTTGTACGACCTTGTGAACGTGCCTGGCGTCGTTTCGACGATACCGTTTCTCATGATGCCACAAAGGGGGATGGTCTCTCTAATATTCTGGGGTAACTGATAAATTCTTTGCTTTTCAGCGATATTCTTAGGTAATTTCTTTGCCATAAAATTAAACAGCTCCTATCTGAATACCTTAAAGTCGGGATTTTTTGAATACTTGACTTTAGGTCCGGATTCTTTTTGCTTCTCTAGTTTTTTTCTTTCCTTAGCCGAGAGCCTCTTTAATGCTTCCCGCTCGTCTTCTTTAAGCAAAGCGTCGTACGCACGACGCATGGTGTTTTGAGAAGTACGCTTACGTCGTGAGGGAGTCCAAACGCGGGCGTATAACCAACGAAAGATGAAAACATCCATGTTCATGTGGTACCACTTGATCGTTCCGACGATGAGAGCCGGAATCAAAAGGACGACGCCCAGAAGAATACGACCGTACAGTTTAAGGGGCACGACAGCACAAATCGGAACAGCGTAGATAAGACCTATGAGAAGCCATTTGCACTGGTGCTTTGTAAGGTTCATCATGAATTTAGGTTCAAGATTTTTAATATCACGGTTAAAATCAACTTCGATCATAAAACCACCTCATTAATTAATTCCCAGTAGTTTATTTATGTACTCACCGGATTTAAGCATGAGCCCGAGTCCGGTAAACGACATAAGTATAACCGCGAACACTTTCCCATCCATTGCTTCCGCATTGTCCATACCTTTTGTGCTAAATTCCATAATGATATCCGAGAACATCGCTATAAGAGCTGCCACGATGGCACATGTAAGGATCTTCATAAAGACACCGAAAATACCTTTAAACCACATAGCTCCTCTTGAGCGTAGACCTTCGTGATATATGTCAGTTATAGCAAAAGGCAGGAGTACTCGTCTTATTGCAAGTTCAAAGATAAGCTGTAAGATAACGAATTTAGATGCAATTTCTACGAGTTTTACCGCACCCCAGGGGAGCACGAGCGAAGCCCATGCAGGAGCTTGCGTAAAAATGCTTCCACCTTTTAATTGGCCGTCTCCTCTCGCATCTCTTACAAGATCTGCCCAGCTCACGCCGGTTGCCTCAGGATCCTTAAAATTGATTAAGGACTTGCAGACGAATGCAGCGAGCCAATTTCCGAAGATAAGAATCATTTCCAGAATCATATCACTTTTTATGATAATCATTCCGGTTACCGCAACCTGCGTCGCCATCTTATAAAAAAGGTCGCTGGACGCCTGTTCTCGCTGTTGTGCTTCCATGTAATTCATGATGGCAAGGGCAATCATCCACAGGAGTGCTATGTATTTAGCCATTGATATAATGCCCTTAAAGAAGTCTTCAAAAACAGTTATGTCTTCACCGTTTTTTTGCGTATGTAGTGTACTCGATTCGGTTTTGCGGTAAATATCTGTACCGGAATGTCGACCTGTAGGATCTGAACTTAAAAGTCTTCCTACAGTCGTATCTCCGTTTATTCTGAAGCTTATTACCATCTGATAAATCTGCGCATATGCGGAAGGCTCTTCCTTATCAGGGATTATAACCGACATTATCTCATTCATCGCGCCGTGGGCAATTTCCCGCGCCATACGATGAATCTTAAGGCTTGAGTCGTAGCCTGTAAGGTTTTCGTTTGATCCGGTTGCTTTATTTGAAGCGAATTGTGATGCGGACGCGAATATATTATGAAAAAGTACAACAGTAAGGATAAATGCAATCGTTAAGAAGCTTGCGTACCTTTTTATATTTTTCTGTGTTAAGTTTAGTTTAAATGTGTTTTCCATATTTTTTCTGAAATACGCCCGCCGCACAGAAGTTGTACGCCGGGCGCAGAAACTGGTGCAATCTGGTATGTATTAAATGATTCCTCTGTTAATAAAGCCAGCTATCGTAGATGCAATTGTTGCCGCTGAAGCCTGTATGATCGCGACAAGAAGGAGGCTTGTAATAGCAGTTCCCATTTTCTTCTTAGCTTTATCAGCCTCAGGGCCGCCTGAATTCTCTCTGGCCTCGTTGTATGCAGCAAGCCCTTCAATTGCGGAAAGGACCCCGGGGACAGCAGGGACCAGACCGATACCACGGATGATCCACGTGAGTATTTTTGTGATGAATGCTATGTCTTCACTGCTGGCTGTAGTATCTGCAAAAGCGAACGAAGCAACACCTGCCAGCATTGCGAATGCAAATCCCATTACATAGGGAGCTGCCTTTTGGATTCCTCTCACGATTTTTGTGAATGTGGACTTCTTGGATGAGGTTACGATTTTCTTCATAATTTTTTTCCTTTCGAAAAGAATATTTTTGTTACGACTTTCGTCTATGTTATATTTTGTGTACACCTTGCCTCTTTTTTTGTTTTACGCACATTTACTTATCGTCTGACTAATCTGTCAGAACGTAGTTCAAGAATTCTTCCGGAGGAGTCTCTAACGACAACAGGCTTTCAACAGCCTCTTTTATCTGAGCATCTTCCATTCCTTCTACAATGCCGAAAGCTTCCATAAGACTGTCGGCAGTATCCTTGAAACCGGGAAGAGGATTTTCTTTGAAGTTATCGACCTCCTGCTGATACTTTCTCGCATTCTCCAGTCGTGCCTTGTTCTGCATCTTCTGTGCAGCGGTTGAGCTTAAGAAGCCTGATGATCCCATTGACGACTGGTCGTCGGAAACCACTCCGTCTGACGACTTACTGCTGTTTGTACCACCCGTTGAAGAATCTGCAAACGGTGGTTTGCTGTCTCCATCTTCTATAACGGGAGTCGGGTTTTCATCGACGTTAATTTCTCCTATATCGGCGTTTAAAGAAGGATCCGCCTCTTCATTTACAATATCAGAGGAAACGGAACTAATGTTCGCCTGAGCATCGTTAGCGAGAGTGGGTTTAGACTGAGAGTCGTTAGTAGGAACGGAAATTTGCTGTTCGGTAACAGGTTTTCCCATTTTTTCTTCAGCAGCCGCTTTTTCCGCTTGGGCTCTCTCTTCTTCTGCCTTTCGTTTTGCGGCGGCCTCTTCTTTCTTCTTCTGCTCCTGTAACCAGAGAGGACCGACACGACGATTTTTAATGTCCTTCGATTCGGGTACGCTGAACTCATCCTTATGTTCTTCAACATATGCCCAATTCGGGTGGTCTTCTACATTGTACTTTTCGCCCTTGTACGGGAAATGAGAACGAATAACAACAAGGCATTCCATGGAGTCCATACGATTGATCTGATCAGGCGTCATAACTTCAATTTTGGAACGGCTGATCGACATACCTTCGTTGGAATTACCCTTGAAGTTGTAATTTGCCGTCTTTGTGGTCTTGAACCCCATCTTTTTAGAGAAATAAGTAGTTGTGGCCTCATCGGAAGCTCCGAGACAGATCTGAGTATCGCAGTTCGCCATGATCGTACTTGCTGTATCTTTATATCTTGTCTTCAGCTGTTCGATACCCTGCAAAACGATCATACAAGAGATTTCATACTTACGGATTGTCGAAAGTTTCTGCTCAAATGCCGGAATAGCACCGATGTTCGCAAACTCGTCAAGCATGAATCGTACATGCATCGGACAGGCGTTACGACACTTAACCGCTTTGAGGTTCTTGAAGTTTGCAATGGCTTTGTTTGCCATTTCTTCAGTGCCGCGCCAGATAATGAGTTCGTCTGTGTTTTCCGTACGAATCTCATAATATTTCCTGTCCTCATTCCATACGAGTTTTGTTCCTGCATGGACTTCTTTTATGAATCTTTCGATTTCTTCTTTTGCATCTTTTGATTCTTCTGAGGATTTTGCTCTTGCGACTTTAATCACGTTAGTCGGACCGGTACATGCCATCCATCCGTACGAGGCCTGCGTTTCGGCGTAATTATACAGAGTCATAAAGAGCTGTGAGTACATGAGCGACGCAAGGAAGTTAAATGTTTCATCACCGGTGGGAAGGATTACAAAAAGTGCCTGCTTTGTGTCGGCGAAAGATTCTAGATGCAATTCGTCGATATTGGTAAGATACTTGACGTCGTCAAGTTCAAATGCCTGGAGTCTCGAACCTACGGATACGAGAGTTTCCTTAAGTGTTTTACCTGCGGCAAGTTTGAAAGTCGTGTATTCCTGATAAGCGAGGTTCCCGGGATCCTTTTTGTTCAGTTCCTCAAACATAAGGTCGAGAGGTGACTGGACAGAAGAATCGTTTTCGTCGATTTCCGCGAAGTGAATGAGTTCCATTACTTTGGAAATGGTCTTTAATCTTTCGTCAGGCTGCACGTGCCAGAGATACAGGAACAATGCATTGAGAAGTGTCGTTTCCATTTTTTCCCAAAAGTCATCACCTTTATGTGAGTTGGGGGGTGTTGTATTCTGGATGAGTGTCTTTACAATAATAAAGACATCCTTTTCAGAATTGAGGTAATGGAAAGGATTATATCGGCTTCCCTTATATACATCTGTAAGATTGAACACGCTTACTCTATATCCATTATCTTCCAACGCTTTGCCGTAAGTCTTAAGCAGCTCTCCGGAAGGGTCGGTAATAACGTAGTTAGCGTTATACTGCAGGATATTGGGGCCAATCATGAATCTTGACTTACCTGTACCGGATGCACCCACGACGAGACAGTTAAGGTTTAAGGGGAGCAAACGTTGTAAGGCCTTAGGGTATCTCGTATTCATTGTAAGTCGTAAGTATTTGGCCAGGATCATATTCTGAGGGCCGTCAATCTCGGGCTTACCGAGTGGATCCGTACGTTTTTTATTGAAGTCTATCACGTCCTCTTCAGTCATGAGGTGAGAGTCACCGTTAATCGTATCCAGGTCGTCGATTTTCCTCATACGGGCCGAAATCTGGCGGAGGTGGAGCTGTAAGGCGATAAACGCGTATACCGTTATAAGGACAAACAACAACGTCCAGTTGGGCGGGATAATTTCGAGCGGATCAAAGATTATGTTTTTCACCGCAAGGCTCAGCTTTTCAGCGAAAGATGCACGCAACATTTCTTTACTGTTATTAACAGCAGAGTAATGAAGCGTTATAAGTGTTGCAAAGAAGTATAGTATTGAAGCAATTATTTCTCTGACGACTCTCTTTTTTTGGAGCTTTTTCTTTTCTTCTTCTGTTAATTTCTTCATCTTTCCGTTTCCTCTTTACCGTCTATGCTCTATGCCCTCATCACGACTTCCGGCTTTTGTAGGCTCTTTTGTCTTGGCATGACTTTTCTGCTTAGCCTTGTTGTCGTGAATGATTTGCTTTTCGGTGCGGGCATCTCTCTTTTCCATTGTTATGGCCTTAGATTTGTCCACGGCATTTCTTAAGCCTGCCAGATATTCGTCTTTCAGGGATTTATAGCCGAGAGTCATGGGTTCCTGACCTTTGCATTTTTCTTCAATTGTGAGTCGTAAGGTCTCAAGATCTCTGGAGTCGTACCCGGGAAGGTCGGTCTTACCTTCGGACAGAGCTGACAGGATCTCGTTCTGATACTTAATTTGGAGTACGGCTTTATCTGAAAGATTCATCATCCTGCTTGGCTCGGTTTCAACTCTGTGCTTTGCAACTGCCACAACACCCTCGCGGAGATTTTCATCCAGTTCTTTCAATGCTCGCCAGTTGGAATTTTGTGTATCTTCATCAAGACGATCACTGCCCAGTTTCACTTCCTTATGAAGTTCAGCTTGGAGTTCGTCATAAGTAAAGCGTTCCTTTGTTATGTTCAGGATCTGCGAAAATAATTTACGTAAATCTTTATCAAATGTTGGAGAATCCATTTTAGCTTGGTAACCAAGCTGATATTGCCCAATGCTTTCGTCGTACTTATAAAGTTCCGCTGTACCGTTTGCAACTTTCACATATACATCTCTTTTTGCTTCGCTATTTTCAAGCGTTTTATTCCACAGTCCGCTTGTATAATAAATAGCCTGAGAATTCTTCTCTGCTATTTTTTCCTTTAGCTCTTCAAGGGCCTTTTTGTCATCTTCCTTATGCTTAATATGTATTTGGCTTCTCGCACCGTAATGAGACATCGATGCCGCCAGATAAGCTTCAGCGAGGTCGTTGATTCCGTTGTCCGAGCGGGTCGTGTACGTTTTTGAAGAAGGAATGAGAAAATCTACTGTTCCGTCGTCAGCAGGACTTTTCCCGACGGTAAATCCCTGCTTGCCGTTTGAAAGCTCTGCACATTTGCTGGTTAAGCTTTCCGCAAATTTAGGATCAAGCCCGTGAAGGATGCTGACACTCTTGTCTTTTACCTGTGCCGTTTCCGCTATGGCTTTTTCCATCTCATCAGTCGTGACCTCGATTACGTAGTCATTAGCTTTTGCTATGCAGCACTGATAATTAATCTGTCTGACTTCTTCGTAGAAGTCGGGAGGGATCATTACCATACCTTTGTTTGATACCAACATGTGAGGGATGTTCTTTCTATACAGGGCGTCGAGAAAGGCACCCTCAACATCTCTACCCTGAATGGCATATACGGTCACTCTCTTATCACGTTTCAGATAATCAGCCATTAGCTTGTAAGGAGTATACTCGGCCTGGTGGTCACCGTAATCGATCAGGGCATTCAGAATGTCTATGAATGACTGCCCAACATATTGCATTGTGTCTTTCGCTAAGTCCATTTCGGACTTAATATCATATCCCGCCATAAAACAGCCTCCTTGAGCTTTTTATTTTGTATTATGAGTAAATGGAGGTCGAAATTTAAATAAACGTCGTTTTTCGGAAATAGTGAATGAAGATGTTCAAGAAGCAAATCAAGCGAAGTTTGTATAAATAGGAAAATTAAGAAAAAAACCTCTTCCTTTTGGCAGAAGAGGGGTAAAGTTAATGTCGTATGACTGACCGAAGCAGCTAGTGATTGAGTGTAGCCAAATTGTTCGATCTGTATACCCTCATTTGAAATGAGGGTATGTTTATACTATTAAGGGAGAATTTTGTCAATTTGTTGAACTGTCGCTGAGTGCCACCACGCTGTCCATAATGACTATTCCCAAAATGAATAGTCATTATTCATTTTGCAAAAAAAAGAGGCAAAGTATTGCCTCTTGCCAAAAAGACAGTGTTTAGCTCACCTTTCTCTTTCATTCATTCGAATGTTTAAGAATTTTGATGCTCTCTCCGCCACGACGTCATTACTCGGTAAATCATGGCCGATTGTTTCCCTCACGACTTTTTTTGCGATTTCCGGCATTTTCTGCAGGTATCTGTCCGCTTCCGGGCGTTGTCTTTCTGTGCACTCCCGGATTGTCGCTTTTATACCATCAAGCATTAAATCGCAACGCTCCCTAATCAATTTGATATGGAAATCGTTGTCGGGAGTAACTCGATATAGTCCGTAGCCTTCATCAATGGAATCATCCATTGTATAAATCGGCCTTATGTACGTTTGGATTATGTCGAGTTTTTCTCTGATCATATAAGATATTGCGTCTTCGAGTTCAGGATCAACACCGGCTTCCAATAAGGCATAATACAGCTCAATATCTTTTTTTTCGAATTCAATGAGCTTGGTAACAAGTTCAGCCTGTCTTTCTAAGGTTTTTCCATAATCGGTTAGGTTACACTTTTCCCAGACATATTTTTCTTCTTCGCTTTTGTATCTATTTCTTACAAAAGTGGTCATCTCATTTGTTATCTGTTCTTTTAGATCTTCATATCCAACGCTTAAGTGAATGTTCCTTTTTTGTGTTTTTCCGCTGCGCTCACGATTAAATTCAAATACGTAAGGGAAGTAGAACGTATCATCAAATGCGAGGCGTTTATTGGTGAGAGAAAGAAAACCAACCGGTTCTTTTTCATCTCCCCTCCATCCTGTAAGCATATCAACGAGGTAACCTAACTCAGCACATTCTGCATAGGGACCTTCCACCTTGCAACAAAACTGTACACCGTTTGAACCGGCTCTCCTGAGCCTGAAAGCGCGATAGACTTCCCCAGTCGGATCTATTGTTTTTTTTCCGGGTTCTGTCAGTTCCGTAAATTGAATGTTACGTTCATAATATGGTATATTGTTGTATCCATATCTGCTTTCGTCGAGGTCTTTTTTCTCGCCGTCATCTATCGTATAATAATCTCCTTCTTTTGGGGGATGTTCGTTTATGTATTTTTCAAAGACTTCGATGATATGTTCTTTGTATCCTTTTGGGATAGGTTGAATCTCTACCGGCCCCATCCTTCTAACCGCTTTTTTAAAATCGCTTATAGTACAGCTGTTAAGTTCGTCGACGCTCAGTACCCTATCCAGTTTTTTCAGCTCTTCTTCCGAGATTAAATCCTCGATCTTCTTCCACTCACGACCTCCGTTTTCTCTATCAATATTCTCGACCTCAATGTTTTCTGCATCCATGTATATAAGAGCAGTGTTTACGACTTTACCTCTGTGATAGGACAATCTTTGTACGACCTGCATGGTTTCGTCATGCTCGGCATCGTGGACCGTCTTTACAAAGTAGTCTCTTAAGACAGTCATAACCGGATCTGCCTTGGTGATTACTTTTCCGTACCTGTCTTTTTGATTCTTTCTGATCCATTGTTCATGCTTAAGGAACTTTGTGAAAAGCCATTCTGCATCCCCTTTAGGAAGTCGTTCCAAAACATCGAGTAACATTTCCTGAGACATCTTTTTAAGGTCCTTTCCTGTGTTTTTGACAGAGCGTCGTGCGGGGACTTCCCCTCACGACAATAAGTATATCATTATGGTGCCATTATGTAAACGACTCTTTTATATGTTTTATATAAAAGATATTTATGATATAAAAGATATAAACAATATATAATTACACTACAAAGCATACGACAAATGGTCGTGGGTACTTTCCGCTTTATTTTATTGACGAGCCCGATAATTCATGAATCTGCTTTGGCGTGCAGTTATAAATATCACAGACCACGTCACAACTATATTTTAAGGCGGCACGTTTTATATCCGCCTCAACTTTTTCTTCAGTTTCAGAATACGTTCTTGAAAGAAGAACATAGTCAGCATCGGATATCTCTCTGTTGTGTTGGACATAAGCTTCTGTGATGTTTCTCGCATTAAACGAAAAGTATACGTTGCCATTATGTACCTGGTACTGTGCTATAGGAGTTTTCACTTTGTTGGGATCATAAAAAAGCAAAAACCCTCTGTTTTTCTCATTGTCTGATACAAATTCCCAAACACTATTTTCTACGCTAATTAAAGAAAATTTGCTAATATCGAAGCCGTCAGCACGTATAAAAGAAACAATACTATCAATTATAGTTGTGGCAACGTCTTCGCACCATTCATTGGTGTATAAATCTTTTGCAATCATACATTTTCCTTTCTATTGAACAGTTATATTTGTCATACTTATTGCAACGCCCCTCTAACCTTTGTCAATAGTTATTGCAACAGAGGTGTTGCATTTACCTTGAAAAATTACCGGGTACTTTCCAAACGCACGACGTTTTGATATAATACGAGTATTGAAAAGATGAGAGGTTTAAAAAAATGACAGACACTTCTAAAGTCAGAAGAAATCTGAACAACGACGTTATATTTAATTATGAAACTATGCAGTTTTCGGACGACTTCGAACCCGAAGCAGTTCCGATTCTTATGAAATGTATGGGAGGCAGTCTCCCACTTGAGGGATTTGCGATAAAGGGGATTCCCACAGGCATGCTTCAGATAATTTACGACGTTTGTCTGGAACACAAGATGTCACCCAAAGACTTCGAACAATGCAAAGATATATATTTAAAGGACGTTCGTATTAACATTTCCGACTATCCGATAAATGCCTACGAGTTTTATAAACTTGTACATACCATATGGCAAAGTCCTTTACAGTTTAAATGGGCGTTGTTCCTTAAACTCAAAAATATTGATATTCTGGCAAGCCCCGAATATGATGTAAGCAAATTTACACCTCATGTGTGCGAACTCTTATACTTAATAAAGGCGTGCGGTGAAGAAGCATCGGTCGAGGACTTTGTAAAGAGCGGATATGACGTGGCGAAGCTTGAAATTAAATTATCAGCAGCCGTGAGTGCATATGACCGGATGATCTGCTCCAACCCGAAGCTCAGAGAATTCCTGATGAATGATTTATTCAAATTCTGAATAAGAAAAGCCCGAAGATTTAATCTCCGAGCTTTTTTGTTTGCCTTATGATGGGGAATTATGAGAACGGCAGGAATTCATCGATACCGTCAGGGATGTTCATGAAGCCATCATCAAAACCGGTGTCGTCTGTTGTCGCCTGGTTCTGGGGAGCGTTGTTCCTGGAATTGTTAGACTGGTAATTGTTGCCATTATTATTGCCGCCGTTCTTGCTTTCGGCGAATTCAGTGTTATCTACAACGATATCGGTCGTGTAGACTTTCTCACCGTTCTGGTTTGTGTAACTTCCGGTCTGTATATGACCGTCAACAAGAACCTTTGTACCCTGCCTCAGATACTTTTCGGCGAAATCAGCTTTCTTCTGGAAAGCGACGCAGGATATGAAGTCAGCGGTCTGATCCCCGCCAAATCTGCGATCAACTGCTACGGTGTAACGAGCAGAAGATGTCTGACCATTTGAAAGATGCGGGTCTCTGGTGAGACGTCCCATAAATATCGCCTCATTCTGGTAGTTTCCTTTCGCCCCGAGGCTTACAGACTCAGCAACCGCTTCGGTCACATACTTTTTCTGGCCGGAATTGTCTGTGTAGTCTCTGGTCTGAAGATGGCCGAGGAGAACAATGTTATCTCCCTCTTTAACGTTACTTTTGATGTAATCTGCTGCAGCTGTGAAAGCAAGCCCGCGAATATAGTCAGCAGCGTCCTGTTGCTGTGTATATTTTCTTGCAACATGGACCACAAACTGAGCAACATCTTTTCCGTCCTGGCCCTGTCTTACATTGATCTTTCCTATTTCACCCTGTAACACGATTTTATTCATCTGATTTTTTTCTCCTTCTTACCACTCTTTCTTCCAACGGTACCGTCAGAAGAATCTGCTTGCAATACTTCACGGTGTCTTTATAAGACCGTAAAGTAAATGCGTCCATTTTTGTTTCCATGTCCTTAAAGGGGTCGCCGGAAAAGTAGATTGCAAGGGGCAGATAACCGTCATCAGTTAAATGCTCTGCAACCTTATGGGTTTCCATTTCTTCAACGGTCGGGAACCACCCTTCGGTAACATCCTGCTCGGACAATTTTTCACCAATTTCCATTTTTTTATAGAACAAGTCTTCAAACATTAGTATAATTCCTCACTTTCTGATAACCCTACTATATATTATAGCAGAACAAACTAAGAATTATACATTCTGTATGTGTTCTTTATTCGTACGATCTGTTCTCTTTGCCCCAGATCGTACCTGGCATTGGTGATGTTTGCTTGGGCAAGCCACTTAAGGAATTTACCCCATTCGGGACTGCCCTTCACGTCTTTGTACTTACGACCTTTAAGATTTCCCAAAAGGATAATCTCATCGTCATCAAGTACAGCATCAGCATCCCCGACCGCATTCGGTCCCGTTACGACCTCATGCTGTGATTGCTGACTGTTACGCTGCGCATTTTGCCGACAAACAGCGTTACTTTGATTTTTTGCCTGCTCCGACGACTGCTGTCTGAGAGAAGCTGCGCTTACGACACTGTGTTGACTGCGGTCATTCTTTTCATTCGCTATCAAATCGGTATAAACCGGATCCCTGTCCTGAAAGAATGTTCCGGAAAGGTAAATTTCTTTACCATCCGATACCGTAATCGTGATATTCGATATTCTTCTCGTTTCACTCTCTTCTGCAAACTCGACATCCTGCACAGCAAAGATATCGTCGTCGGTGATTCTTCCCTGATCATCGTAAAAGCGTTTTAATTTTTCCGCAGGGAAAATCATTTTGGGAGTCGTACCAAGCTCTCTGGCAATGCCAAACTTTACGCCCGCACGTTTTAATGCATCAGATTCAAGACCTTTTTCCGCAGAGATACTACTTTGTTCGCCGGTTCCAACCTGGTAAACATAAGTATTTCTGTCGGAGTCCCAAACACCGATCACTTTTTCGTTAGGCGCAAGCACTATTCCCGGCGGCGGCAATGTCGTCCACATACGTCGTCCGAACGTTTTATCAAGCATGTTGTAAAGCGTCGTGGCGTCGATATATGTTAACAATTGGACGTCGTGCGGGGAGAGTTGTCCGATACGGATCTTGATGTCTTTCGTATTCAGGAGAACTTCCTCCATCTTCCTTAATCCTCCTTCTTTTAGAATTATGATTGTATTATGCTAAAAAGATTCGAGATAAAAAAATGAACGTTGTTTTGCGTTGTAATCGAATTAAAATGCAAATAAAAAGGGTAGATATTTGCTATATCTACCCACAGAGTGTCGACAAAGTCTTTCTTTGCATCAGTAAGAAACATGTCGCATATTCAAAACGGCACCTTTTGTTTGGCTAAAAGGATGCCTTCTGTTTGAGATCTTTATATATGCGATTCATCAAAGGCGAAACCTTTACTTACATTGGTAACGACTATTCTGTTGACCATAAGACTGTAGCAGCTGCATTTAAGGCTTATTCTGATAGTCATGCAGAACTTTTGACTTATGATTATACGCCGGAAGTCCTCGGTCTTGATGAGGCTCATATCGACGATCATTTCCGTCTTGTTATTACTGATATCAAAGAGCAGAAGCTTCTTGATATGAAGCGTGATAACAAAGCTCCTACTGTAAAAGCATATCTGCGCACACTTGATAAAAACATCTGCAAATGCGTCACGATGGACTTTGCGCCCGCATATGCTAAATGCGTCAGCATTGTATTGCCGAAGGCTCTTATCGTCATAGATAAGTTCCATGCAGTACAGGAAGTAACCCGTTGCCTTGATAGAACCCGTATTACCTTGCAGAACTGGTATCGTAAGAACGAAGGTGTTGATACAAGGCGTTTTAAGCGTGCCAAATATCTCTTTATGATGAATTGGGAGGATCTGACCGCAGATGGCACAGACTTCCTTAATCAGTGGTTCAATGAGTTTCCAGACCTCTATACTGCTTATATGACGAAAGAAACCTTTCGAGATATCTACATCACTGCCAAAGACCGTACCGAGGCGGATTCTATGTTTGATGAATGGCTTAGGACTGTACCGCCTTATCCCACTTTTGAGCCTATGCGTAAGACTATGACTCATCGCCGTGATCATATCCTTAACTATTGGGATGCTCCTTATACCAATGCTTATACAGAGTCCGTAAACAACCTTATCAAAAAAATTGACAAAGCAGGCCGTGGTTACAAGTTTGATACCCTCAGAGAACGCTGTATGCTTGAGATCAATTCCGAAAAACCCGGCAAATTCGATCCTAAAGAAGCAGTATTCGTTAATCCTGATGGTATTCGCCGTACCCTTGCTGATAAGGCGGGAAAACTGTATATGTCAGCTATTCCCCAAAGTACGTCCAAGCCTGCCAATACCGGTTATATATTACTGAAGGACTCTCTTACGCTTTACTTTGAGTGTTTCGACAGAAAAAAGCATATCGAATCTACCGCAGCAAGATTTCGGGCATACGCCGAGGCTATACAGAAGCTTGTGCATTAGCCAGTGACACTCCAAGCTCATAAAACTGTATATGATGTTCCTTTTCAAAGTTCATAAGATTATCGAGAGCTGTCCGAAAGACCTGCTGTGTCATCGGACAGTCTTTTAATCCCATCATACGAGCAGATGTAGTCATAGAACGCATCAACATTTGCCAATGTTTGTAATCGTCTTCGGTCATATCTGGTAGGGATAAGAGATATTCTTTATCAGAAAGATATGTCATCCAAACCGCCTTCCTATTTGGTATGTTGATTTCTTGCACGGATTTCTTTTTCCTGTTCAAGAGCTTGCTCTTTAATAACCTCACGGTTAGTGTTAAGAGATTCTTCAACATTTTCTAGTTGAGCGGAACTAATTTTAGAAATGTTATCAATGCTTTTAATGACTGTATCTATATCATTTTCTGTAAACCCCTGAGATTCCAATTGTTTTATTTCGTTTGAAGATAAGCGAATCTGTATTTCTGTTTCTTTCTGAATATCATTTTCCAATACTTTTTGCTTTATCATCTGTTGTTCTTTGCTTAATAAGCCATCGGGGAGGTTCTTTAGAATAATGCTTTCGTCCCTCTTGAAATTTGCTACAAAAGATGGTATACTCATAACAAAGGAAGCACCGCCGTCAGACAGGCTCCCGTTCATCTCTTGATGATCAGCTCCTGTGTTGGTAAGGGCTTCTTTAATTTTTTGTGAAATATCTATTTCACCAACCGTAACCACCATATAAAACTGGTTAGGTTGTTTTTCTTTTTCGCGAATCGTTATTTTTACCGGATAGGCTTTTCCACCGTCATGAAAGGCACTTAAAAGCTGATGAATCTGTTTGACTTCTTGTCCTTTACGACTGAGATGCCTGTATGTTTCTACTTCAATTTTTATAGCATTTTTGCAGACAGGTTCTAATACAGATAATAGTTTTCCTAAGTTCACAAGATTTGCGTTTCTTTTTGTCATTTGAGTTATAGACTCTTTTAATGTTGATTGAGAGAAACGTATTGGCGCGTAAAATTCAGAAAAAATTATTTCTTTATCACGAAGCCCCATTTCTTTTGAATATCTTTTTAACGCTTTTGCAGTGCTCTCGTTTGGATCGGTAATAACCATTTCTTTTGATTGATTCCAAGCCACGATAACAAGGCTTTTCTTGGATAGTATCCGAGTTCTTTCTTCATCGGTTGAATTTATTGTGATTTCGTTGCTAATATCTTGATTATTCATGTCTTTATCCCCACAGAATTATGTATGCTATCAGTATAATTATACATGCCGAGAGTGTTAATATAAATTTGTTGCGAACGGAAATTTTATTTTTGAAACGGTTCTCTTTTTCCGTATATTGGTTTTCCAAATGTTTCTTCTTGTCAGCGTATTGAGATAAAAGCGCAGCTTCTTGCTGTTCAACCAACTTTTTGGCTTCAGCATTTATGTAAGCATCTATTTCAGCCTTTTTGATTCTTAACTCTGACATCAAGTCCTTACATTCATTGTATGTATCTGTACATTCTTTCTTGAATTCTTGTAACTCTGCGACCGCTTTGTGTTCTTTTTCTTCACTGTTTCGAACCCTCTGATAGAGAGACCGACGTTCTTCGTTAATTCTGCCTAATTTCT
The DNA here is from genome assembly GCA_016287765.1 of Lachnospiraceae bacterium. The sequence goes on along the minus strand of JAEEWS010000005.1, from coordinate 520 downwards.
CGTTAGTGATAGTTTCTGATAACAGTGTGTTTTCTGTGCTCAATTTGTCTATCAAAGCCTGCTGTTTAATTTGAGTAGTTTCCGCTTCTTTTAATGCCTTTATAAGTTCTCTGACACCTTCATTCATGTACAACATTTTCCTTTCATTACCCACTCATCTCCATCTTGATAGCAGCTAAGTGATTCTATACAATCAGCCGGCTTTCCAAGTGAAACACCAAGCGAAGCTAAGTCCATATCTTTTGTAACTTCAACCAATTCATTAAATGTCATATCAAATATTCTCCACACCAATTCGCTTTAATGCATATTCAGGCAGTGCACTGTTAAACTGATCCGCGCCACCTCTGGATCATCATAGGTATCAATGATTGCCTTTTCTTTGTTTCTCTATTTAATGCGAATAAACAATGTAGTATTTATTTCCAACCTTCTGAGCGATGTTGTAACGAAGCCTTGTTTCTACTTGCTCCGAAAGGTTATTCATATATACTGGCTTTACATCCTCGTACTTTGTTTC
>JAEEWS010000038.1 GCA_016287765.1 Lachnospiraceae bacterium | reverse complement strand
GGGGTTCATTTTTCGGCGCAAAGCGCCAAAATGAACCCCTAACCCCGTCCCCAAAGGCTCAAAAAGTGAACCACTAACCCCGTCCCCGAGGCTCAAAAAGTGAACCACTAACCCCGTCCCCGGGTGTCATTTTATACTTCGAGTTTCTGGTCGCCGGGCTTGATGATGTTTTTCCTGCGCATGATCTCGGAGATCAGGAAAGCAAGCACTCCGGGAAGGATGAAGTGGAAAAGAAGGATCTTTACCAGGACGATAACGGGACTTTCTGTGGCTGTCATCACCTGCCAGGTCATGAGCTGGCCTACGAGGCCGCTGGTGCCCATTCCGGAACCTGTGGCATTATTGGTCATTCCAAAAAGGGTAATGCCGATGGGTCCGAGGATGGCGGAGGAAATAATGGCGGGAAGCCAGATCACGGGCTTCTTCATGATATTGGGTACCTGAAGCATGCTGGTTCCGAGACCCTGGGCGAAGAAACCGCCGATGCCGTTTTCACGATAGCTGGCTACCGCAAAGCCGATCATGTTGCAGCAGCAACCGATGGTAGCCGCACCCGCTGCCGGGCCGGAAAGACCCAGGATGAGGCCGAGAGCTGCCGAAGAAATGGGAAGTGTGAGGATCATGCCCATAATTACGGAAACAAGGATTCCCATGAGGATGGGCTGCTGCTCTGTGGACCAGTTGACGATGTCCCCCAGCCAGGTCATGAAGGCTGAGATCGGAGGTCCGAGAATGAGGCCCGCTACCGCACCGGAAATTATGGTAACGGAAGGGGTTACCAGAATATCCAGCTTGGTCTTGCCCGCTACCAGACGTCCCACAGTGATGCCTGTAAGAGCTGCGATATAGGCACCCAGAGGTTCTCCGGGGCCTGCCAGAGTGGTAACGGTGGTAAATACCGTACCTGCGATTATCTTGGAAGCATAGGCACCGATCATACCGCAGGATGCGGCAGAGAAGATGACCAGAGGCTTTTCCTTAAACTTTACTGCGACGCCACAGCCTATGCCCGCACCCGTAAGGGAACATGCCATGGAACCGATGTAAACGATGTAGGTTCCGATCATGCCGGGAATATAGGAACCCACCTGCTTGATGATGGTTCCGATGATCAGGGTCGCAAAGAGGCCCAACGCCATACCGCCAAGGCCGTCGATAAAAATGTAATTAAGTACTTTTTTAACTGTTTTCATTTCTTTTAGAGCTTACCTACCATTTCTGTTAAGATTTTTATTGAATGCCAGGCGGCCATCCTTTCAAAAGCCGGATAGTCCATTTCAGCCGAAGCATCCGCCTTGTCGGAGATCGCACGGATGATAAGGAAAGGGACATCGTTAAGATAAGCTGTTTGAGCGACAGCAGCGCCTTCCATTTCACAACAAAGGGCTTTAAAATTGGATACTATAAAATCTTTATGGTCTTTATCGCATATGAATTGATCACCGGTAGCGATCCTGCCCTCAAAGCATCTGATATCGGGACACACCTCTTCGCAGATGCTCTTGGCAAGGCTGCGAAGGCCGTCATCCGAAGGGAATTCGGAAGTTTTAAGGAAGGGGATCTTTCCAAGAGGCGATCCGAAGCCCACGCAGTCCATATCATGCTGGACCGCCTCGGTACAGATCACCACATCACCGATGTTGATACGGGGATCAAGACTTCCCGCAGCGCCGGTGTTGATGATATAGTCCACTTTAAAATGCTCGCAGAGGATCTCCGCACAGATGGCGGCATTGACCTTGCCCACTCCGCACTTTACCACTATCACATCATTTCCGGAAAGCTTGCCTGAGCAAAAGCCCATTCCCGCGATCTTTTTAAGTTTCCAGCCTTCAAGCCTGTCTCTGAGTCCGCCTACTTCCGACTCCATTGCTCCGATGATACCGATCTTCATATACAGTCCTTTCTGAACTACAGATTATAGCTGTGGAGATACTTATCCTGCTCGGGTGTGAGAACATCGATCTTCTTACCCAGGAAATTCAGCTTTCTTACAGCCACAGCTTCATCCACTTCACGGGGAACATCGATGAGCTTTTCCTTAAGCTCCTTACCGTGCTCCACAAGATACTTGGCGGAAAGAGCCTGAATGGCAAAGCTCATATCCATGATTTCGGCGGGATGTCCGTCTCCGGCTGCCAGATTTACAAGTCTGCCTTCTGCCAGAACATAGATCCACTGACCTGTGGGAAGCTTGTAGCCCATGATGTTCTTTCTCATTTCACGCTGCTCCACAGCGATCTCCCTGAGGCGCTTCATATCTATCTCGCAGTCGAAATGACCTGCGTTACAGAGGATGGCACCGTCCTTGATAACGGCAAAATCCTCTTCGTCGATGACTTTTTCGCAGCCCGTAACGGTGATGAAGAAATCACCGATCTTAGCCGCCTCGTTCATGGGCATTACGTCAAAACCGTCCATAACCGCTTCGATGGCCTTTACGGGGTCGATCTCGGTAACGATGACGCGGGCGCCCAGGCCCTTTGCCCTCATGGCAGTACCCTTACCGCACCAGCCATATCCTGCGACAACCACGTTCTTGCCTGCCACTATAAGGTTGGTTGTTCTGTTTATACCGTCAAATACGGACTGTCCCGTACCGTATCTGTTATCGAAGAAATGCTTGCAATCCGCATTGTTTACGCGCACCATGGGGAACATGAGCTTTCCTGCCTTGTTCATGGCCTCGAGCCGGATTATGCCTGTGGTGGTCTCTTCGCAGCCACCGATGATATTGGGGATCAGCTCCGGCATTTCGCTGTGGATCATGTTCACCAGATCGCCGCCGTCATCGATGATGATGTTGGGGCCGCACTCCAGGGCATGACGGATGTGCATGTTGTACTCTTCGGGCGTGGCGCCGTACCAGGCATGTACCTCCAGGCCGTCAGCCACAAGGGCGGCTGCCACGTCATCCTGGGTGGAAAGAGGGTTGGAGCCTGTGATATGCATCTCTGCACCGCCTGCCGCCAGCACCTTACAAAGGTAGGCGGTCTTCGCCTCAAGATGCACGGAAAGGCTGATCTTCTTGCCCTTAAAGGGCTGCTCTTTCGTGAATTCCCCTTCCAACGTTCTTAAAAGATCGCAATTTCTCTTAACCCATTCGATCTTCTGTCTTCCCGACTCCGCCAGATTAATGTCTCTGATCTCACTGCTCATTTAATACTCCTTATCCGCAAGTCCCATACGCTTTATGATATCGTTCACCCGGGCATATGTTTCCTGCTCATCCATGGTCAATATTTTTCTTCCTTCCATGGTTATCCTGCCGTCTATGATCACCGTATCCACTTCCGAGCCGTTGGCCGAGTAGGAAAGTCCGGCGATCAGGTTGTTTGCGGGCATCAGCGAAGGATTGTTGAGATCCAGGATCGCCAGATCCGCTTTCTTGCCCACCTCTATGGAACCTATCTCATTTTCCAGTCCCAGAGCCTTAGCACCATTGATAGTAGCAATCCTGAAGGTGTCGCGTGCAGACACACACTGGGGATTTCTGTACAATCCCTTGTGTATCAGGGCCAGAAGGCTCATTTCGTGGAACATGTTCAAAGAATTGTTGCTGGCCGCGCCGTCCGTACCCAGGCATACGTTCACGCCTGCGTCCAGAAGCTTCTTTACCGGCGCAAATCCGTTCCCCAGCTTCATGTTGCTGGCAGGGTTCGTGACCACGTTCACCTTGAGTTTCTTAAGGATCTCGATGTCCTCGTCCGTGATCTGCACACAATGGGCCGCGATGCAGTTCACGTCGAAGAGCCCGTTTTTCTCCGCCATTTCGATAGGCGTGCAGGCCCATCTTTCCTTGATCTGTTTGATCTCGTTCTCGCTTTCCGAAAGGTGAACATGTATGCCCATATGATTCTCTTTGGCTTTTTCGGAAACTATGCGCATATAGGCATCATCACAGGTGTAGGGGGCGTGAGGTCCCAGCATGAAGGTGAGTCTGTCGCAGTCCGCTGCCGCTTCCTTTTCTTCAAAAGCCTCACGGAGTCTTCTCTGACCGCCTTCATCATTACCGCTTCCCACAAGGCCCCGGCATATGGACGCTCTGATACCGGACTCCTTCACCGCTCTTGTGGTCTGATGGATGTTCATCTGCATATCGTTAAAGCAGGTGGTTCCGCTCTTCATCATTTCGATGATGGCAAGGCATGCGCCCTGGTAGGCATCTTCATCCGTCATCTTCTGCTCTATGGGATCGATGGTTCCGAAGAGCCAGTCCATAAAGGAAAGGTCGTCGGCCACATTTCTCATGAAAGCCATGTAGGAATGGGTGTGACAGTTGATAAGTCCGGGAATTACCAGCTTATCATGACCGTCGATCACCTTATCTGCCTTAAAGCCGGTCGGAATGTCGCCTATAGCGACAATCCGACCGCCGTCAATACATATGCTTGTTTCTTTTACTACGTCCTTTTCGCTTTCCGAAACTTTTCCGTTCTCGGGCAGCACAGCAAGGATGTTCTTAAGTAAGATTCCCATATTCACCTCTTAATGATAGGGTTTCCGGTTTATGACCGGATCAATTGTTTCCTTCGTCTCCGCTATCGACTCCTGCTTCGTCATTACTGCTGACTTCTGCTTCCTCTCCGGCACTTCCGGCTTCGTCGTTACTGCTGACTTCTGCCTCATCACCGGAAACTGTGTTTTCCGAACCCATGGTGTCGGTATCGTAAACCGTCTGCTCAGCTGCGGCAGCAAGGGCTCTCTTCTTCTTTTTCTTCTTGATGTGAAGAACGATGAGAAGCACTATGACTGCTATAATAACCAGAACTACAACTATAAAACCGATGATGATCTTCACACCCAGCTTGTAGGTATCACCACCCTTATAGATGTCGTCGGAATACTTGTCAATGTCACTTACGATGGTCTTAATGGTCTCTTCCTCAAAGATGTCGGGAAGTCCCACCGTCTCAAGAAGCTCGCAGAGAGGTGTGTTGAGACCGTAAGTAGTGAGCGTCATATAAAGATCGATGGCGCCTTTTCTGTCCTTTGCTGCCAGAGCGAAAATATCAAAGGAAGCAAGAGCCGATGTGGCATAGCTCATATAGTACAAAGGCTGATGATAGGTGTGATTTACCTGCACCCAGTCAAAGGCTTCGTCAAGATCGTTACCGTACTTCTGACCGTACTCCTCAGCCAGTCTTCTGAAGATCCTGTTACACTCGGTGGCTGTGATCTCTCCTTCGTAAGCGAAGACCTCATTCTGGAATTCATCATAGAGACAGCCCTGGATAACGGAACTTACCAGGTTATAAAGAGTTGCAAATCTTACAGCGCTGGCGTTCTGCTGGCCGTAAATGTCATCAAAGTAATCCAGCATCAGCATTTCAAGACCCTGAGAGTGGATCTCGGCCACGTCCATGTTGGTCATATCCTCAAGGCAGGAAACGTCATTGTGGAAAGAGTTATTGTAGTGACCGAACTCGTGGATCAAGGTCTCCACATCGTAGTAGGAACCGTCGGGGCAGTTGAAGATGAAAGGACAGCCGTACTGATAAAGGCTGGTGGTGTAACCTGCCTGTATCTTGGTCTGGGAATGGTCCATCTCATAGGTATGATACTTTTTCAGGTAATCATAGGCTTCCACAAGGCCCGTATCTACCTTGGCCACGTAGGGCTCGATAAGGTCTACAAGTTCCTCATCTTCCATGACGTAGTCGGAATATATGCTATCCGCAACCAATACAGCTGTGGAGTAATAGTAGGTGTAAAGCCTGTCTGCAAGGGGAACAAAGTATTTTTTTACATAAGAGTAAAGTCTCTTGGCATCATCCAGGCTGTAGTCTCTGTTATAAACGTCCTTATAGGCATATTCAGCGTAGTTCCTGTAGCCGTCGATCCTGGCGCTCTCATTCTTAGCGTTTACCAGCTTGGCATATATTTCCGCTTCCACTGCATTTCTCTTACGGGAGATCTCCAAAGAAATGGCATAGTAGGTTTCCTGATCTATCTCCTCATTATAATATGCTTCTTCCGCATCGTAGGCGGTCCATTCACGGCCGTCAACTTCAACGGTATAGGTCTTCTGCTCGGATTCGTCGTACTCCTGGACCAGTTTATCGCCGATGACAGAAAGCTCCATCTGTCTCTCGGTCATATCCTCGTATTCCAGATAATCCTCCACCAGCTCCTCATTGTCAATGTAAGCCTTGAGAGCATCTCCGCAAGGGGACTTTAAGGCTTCACGGATCCCGATCATGGTAGCGTCAGCCAGCTCTGTCCAAAGAGAGGACAGCTCCAGATCTATCTCCGCATACTCCTCGATCAAAGGATTTCCGTAGTAACGGATGTTATTTAAGGCATATTGTGTCGCAAATGTATCAAACTCCTTAGAGATAGCCTTGTAATCCTCCACGATGGCAGTCGCATTCTTAGCGTCGCCTCTCTTGGCTTCCATGTCATCGAGGATCTTACGAAGGTTTTCACCGTCATATCCTTCAAATTCCATATCCGAAAATGCCACTTCGGAATGGGTCTGTCCGTCCTCGCCGTAGCCCTTAAAGGATGCCAGGGCAATAACGGGATTTGCCATTGTTACAACCATTACGGCCGTAATGATCGTTGCTATAAATTTTTTCATCTGTTTTCCTCCGTATATATTTATAATGAACCGGGGTAAGCAGGCTCACAGCACCGCTTCAATTATAATTTCTGAAACCTGAAATAATTGTCAAAGGTTCTAACGATCTTAAAATCGCCCTTTGCGGAAAGGCCTCCGGTCATGAATGCTCCCTGGAAGGTCTGTCGTCCGTTCACAATGCGGTTTATGGTCTCACGGGTGGTGGTGGCTACCACATCGGGTTTCTCACACTCACCATAGTAGATCCTGAGTCTTTCCTTGCTTATGTCCACAACAAGACTCTTTTCCGTGTCTGTCATCTTAAGCTCGAAAACAACCTTGGTATCATCCTTGGGCGGAATGTAATTTTCCTTGAAATTCTTGATAAATTCCTGCCCGCTTTCACCCTGGCCCATGAGAGATGAGAATATCTCGGAGAGTTCTTCTATGTCTTCTTTCTGTTTCTTAACATACTTGTCATCCGAAACATACTTGGAAAGCTGTTCGCTCTCTTCCGGGGTCAAGGGCATGGAAGTGTGCTCTATCCTGCCTTCCATAAGATTTGATATGCTGCCGGGCAATGTGGTGGGATTCTGCTTTATCGTACGATAGAGATCCTCGGCCTTCTTTTCGATTATGGCCGCATAATCCGAATTGGTCTCAAACTCCGACTGTGAAGCCACATAGGCAGTGATACCGGGTGCAAGGACACCTCCCAAAAGCTCCCAGGATTTGTTGAGTGTCAGCTCCGCATCTCTTTCGCCCCAGGTGTTGGAAATGACAACAGGCATCATGTAGGTTTTTCTGATCTTATCCTTATCACCGTAAAGCCAGCAGGCATCCAAAAATTCCTGCATATAGCCGCCGATACCGTACCACTCCACATTTACGGCCAGAATGACACCATCCACATTTTTTACGCTTGAAGACAGTGCAGCGATCTCGCTCTTACTCTCGTAGAGATTGTAACGGTTTACCTCCACCCGGAGTTCTTCCAAAACTTCCGTGATCTTCTGAAGTACATAAAGTGTGGAGTCTTCAATCAATCCTCTTCCGCCGTAGTATATGTTGATCTTCATATATTTTCCTTTCCGAACACATGAGTCCCCATGCTCCCTTTTACTTAAATAGTAAGTATAACACACGCGGCGGATTTAGGAAAGAAATCTTTATCGGAGAGAGGGCAGATTTCGGGTGAAAAAAAGAAAACCGGCAGACAAAAGATATGCCTGCCGGATAAAGATCATTATTTAATTACTTGTAGAGCTCAACAAGCTTTAAGAGATGCTCATATCTCTCGCTTGCAAGAGTCTCAGACTTAGCAAAGAGCTCGGTAGCACGATCCGGGAATGCCTTGATGAGTGATGTGTAACGTGACTCGTTGTTGAGGAATTCCTGATATGTTCCGTCGCCTGCCTTGGATGTAAGGGTGAAAGGATTCTTTCCTTCTGCCTTGAGAGCAGGATTGAAGGAGAAGAGGTTCCAGTAACCTGCCTTAACAGCCTTCTTCATTTCATCCTGGCAATGGTTCATGCCGCCCTTAGCGATTCCGTGGAGTTCGCAGGGAGCGTAGCCGATGATGAGTGAAGGTCCGTTGTAAGCTTCAGCCTCAGCGATCGCCTTAACTGCCTGAGCAGGGTTAGCACCGAGAGCGATCTGAGCAACATATACATAACCGTAGCTCATAGCGATCTCTGCAAGAGACTTCTTCTTGATCTCCTTACCTGCTGCAGCGAACTGACAAACTTCACCGACGTTGGAAGCCTTGGAAGCCTGACCGCCTGTATTGGAGTACATTTCTGTATCGAATACAAATACGTTTACGTTCTCGCCGGAAGCAAGTACGTGGTCGAGACCGCCGAAACCGATATCGTAAGCCCATCCGTCACCACCGAAGATCCATACGGACTTCTTAGCGAGGTACTGCTTCTTGGAAAGGATCTCTGTAGCGCATCCGCACTCGCAGTTGGGCTCGAACTTCTCAAGCTCAGCGATGAGAGCCTTAGCATCCTTTGTATTGTTTCTGGTGTCATCCTTTGTAGCAAGGAACTGCTTGATAGCAGCCTTGAGGCTCTCGGGAGCCTTCTCGCCTGCACACATCTTCTCGAGCTTCTCGATGAGCTGGTTACGAAGAACCTGCTGGCCAAGGTACATACCGAAGCCGTGCTCAGCGTTATCCTCGAAGAGGGAGTTGGACCAAGCGGGACCCTGTAAGGAATCCTTATTTACTGTGTAAGGTGATGTTGCTGCAGGACCACCCCAGATGGAAGAACAACCTGTAGCATTGGAAATGTACATATTCTCACCGAAGAGCTGTGTGATGAGTCTTGCATATGATGTCTCGGCACATCCTGCGCAGGAGCCTGAGAACTCAAGCAGAGGCTGGTTGTACTGAGAACCGATAGGTGTAACGTCTGTAAATGCAGGCTTGATCTCTTTCTTGCCAACATTTGCAACGAGATAATCGAATACAGGCTGCTCGTCGCTCTGTGTTTCCTGAGGAACCATCTTAAGAGCGCCCTTAGCTGCTGCAGGACATACGGTTACGCACTCGCCACATCCCATGCAGTCCAGAGGAGATACAGACATGATGAACTTCATGGAAGCATCTGTTGCATGCTTGGAATCTGCAAGCTTGATGTTTGCGGGAGCTGCCTTAACTTCAGCTGCATCAAGGATGAAAGGACGGATCGTAGCATGTGAGCATACGAATGCGCAGGAGTTACACTGTACGCAGGTGTTGGGATCCCACTGAGGAACCATAACCGCTGTACCGCGCTTCTCATACTGGGAAGCACCTGTCTCGAACTGACCGTCAGCGATATCCTTAAATGCGGAAACAGGAAGGGAATCACCATCCATAAGTCCGATAGGATCAAGGAGCTCGTTAACCATCTTAACGGTAGCGGGACGGCCCTCACGCTTGATAGCCTTCTTCTCAACCTTTGCATCTGCCCAATCGGCAGGTACAGCTACCTTATGAACTGCATCTACGCCGGCATCGATAGCCTTATAGTTCATTTCAACTACTGCATCACCCTTCTTACCGTAGGACTTCTTGGCAGCTGCCTTCATGAATTCTACTGCCTGATCGATAGGCATTACGTTAGCGAGCTTGAAGAATGCGGACTGAAGGATAGTATTTGTTCTCTTACCCATACCGATCTCGATAGCCTTATCGATAGCGTTAATGGTGTAGAGCTGAATGTTGTTCTTAGCGATGTACTGCTTAGCTTCTGCAGGAAGATGCTCAGCAAGCTCTTCATCTGTCCACTGGCAGTTGATCATGAAGATTCCGCCGGGCTTAACATCCTGAACCATCTTGTAACCCTTGATAACATAGGAAGGGTTGTGGCAGGCTACGAAGTCTGCCTGGTTGATGTAGTAAGGAGCACGGATGGGCTTGTCACCGAAACGAAGGTGAGAAATTGTAATACCACCGGTCTTCTTGGAGTCATACTGGAAGTATGCCTGGATGTACTTGTCGGTGTGGTCACCGATGATCTTTGTGGAGTTCTTGTTGGCACCAACTGTTCCGTCGCCGCCGAGACCCCAGAACTTACACTCAACTGTACCGGGTGTAGCTGTGATGGGTGCGGGCTTAACTTCGGGAAGTGAAAGATTGGTAACATCATCTACGATACCGATGGTGAAACGGCTCTTAGGCTGTGCCTTTGCAAGCTCTGTATAAATAGCGAATACGGATGACGGAGGTGTATCCTTGGAACCGAGACCGTAACGTCCGCCTGTAAGGATAACGTCGTTGAGACCTGCCTCACGAAGTGTTGTTGCAACATCGAGGTAGAGAGGCTCACCGAGTGATCCGGGCTCTTTTGTTCTGTCGAGAACAGCAACCTTCTTAGCTGTCTTGGGAAGTGCTGCAAGGAAGCTCTCGGAAACCCAGGGTCTGTAAAGACGAACCTTGATGAGACCTACCTTCTCGCCCTTAGCTGTAAGATAATCTATAACTTCTTCCGCTACATCGCAGATGGAACCCATGGCAACGATAACTCTGTCAGCGTCCTTTGCTCCGTAGTAGTTGAAGAGATCATAATCTGTACCGAGCTTCTCATTGATCTTGCCCATGTACTTCTTTACTACAGCGGGAAGTGCTTCGTAAACAGGGTTGCAAGCTTCTCTGTGCTGGAAGAAAACGTCTCCGTTTTCATGAGAACCGCGCATTGCGGGATGCTCAGGGTTAAGAGCGTGCTCACGGAATGCCTTTACAGCGTCCATGTTGCACATTTCCTTCAGATCTTCGTAGTCCCACTTCTCGATCTTCTGGATCTCGTGAGATGTACGGAAACCATCGAAGAAGTTAAGGAAAGGAACCTTACCTTCGATAGCTGCAAGGTGAGCAACGGGTGAAAGGTTCATAACTTCCTGAGGATTGCTTTCGCAAAGCATAGCAAAACCGGTCTGGCGGCATGCATATACGTCGGAATGGTCACCGAAAATGTTAAGTGACTGTGTAGCTACTGTACGAGCTGATACGTCGAAAACGCAAGGAAGCTGTTCAGCAGCGATCTTATACATGTTGGGGATCATCAGAAGAAGACCCTGTGATGCTGTGAATGTTGTGGTGATGGCACCTACGGCAAGTGATCCGTGTACAGTTCCGGCCGCACCGGCTTCAGACTGCATTTCAACGACCTTAACCTGGTTACCGAAGATGTTTTCCTGTCCCTGTGCTGACCACTGGTCAACATAATCTGCCATGGGGCTGGAAGGAGTAATCGGGTAAATGGCAGCAACATCTGTGAATGCATAGGCTACGTGAGCCGCAGCGGTGTTACCGTCCATTGACTGTTTTGCTCTGGACATATTTTTTCCTCCTAAATTTGTGGCTTATATTGTTGGTTATAAAAATAATAGCCGATTTGTCAAAAGTTTATCATCTTTTCTCATATTTGTAAAGAAAGAAATGATAAAGATTGCGACAGGGAAATGAGCCATTGGGGACGGGGTTAGGGGTTCACTTTTTGACACCCGGGGACGGGGTTATAGGCTCATTTTTTGACCCTTTGGGGACGGGGTTATGGGTTCATTTTTCGGCGCAAAGCGCCAAAATGAACCCATAACCCCGTCCCCAATGGCTCATTTCCTTCAAAAATTTCAAAAAATTGTAGACAAACCCCCTCGACAGTCGTAAAATGGCTTTTATTATTTATTGCATTAAAATATTAAAAGGGAGGTAAACCATGGAGAGATTCAGAATTCCTGAGAACTACAGGTCTGAGCTTGGCGTCAAGGAAACCCAGGGCGCTATCAAGCATCTCAAAGACTATTTCGAAAGACAGCTTTCGAAGCAGCTCAATCTTACGCGCGTCAGCGCACCACTATTTGTTAAACCGGAGACAGGACTGAATGATAATTTAAATGGTGTTGAACGTCCCGTTAAATTCGGCATAAAGGAGCAGGGCGATGCAGAGGTCGAGATCGTGCATTCCCTTGCAAAATGGAAGAGAATGGCTCTTAAGAAGTACGGTTTTTCTTACGGCGAGGGCCTTTACACCGACATGAACGCCATCCGCAGGGATGAGGACACGGACAACATCCACTCCATCTTCGTGGATCAGTGGGACTGGGAAAAGATCATCCTTCAGGACGAGAGAAACATCGAGAACCTGAAGATGACAGTCCGCAAGGTGTACTCCGCACTCCGCGAAACCGAGCATTACATCGCGAATAAATATGACTATATTAAGGAAATCCTTCCCAAGGAGATCTCCTTCGTCACCACTCAGGAGCTTGAAAACATGTATCCCGACGACACCCCCAAGGATCGCGAGAACAAGATCGCGAAGCTCAAAGGTGCTGTGTTCATCATGCAGATCGGCGACAAGCTGGCTTCAGGCGAAAAGCACGACGGCCGTGCTCCCGACTACGACGACTGGGCACTGAACGGCGACATCATCGTGTACTACCCCGTGCTGGACATGGCTCTGGAGCTTTCCTCCATGGGCATACGTGTCGACGAGGTTTCACTTGCATCCCAGCTTAAAAAGGCCGGCTGCGAGGAACGCGCCGAGCTTCCCTTCCAGAAGGCCATCCTGGAGAAGCGCCTTCCCTACACCGTGGGCGGCGGCATCGGTCAGAGCCGTATCTGCATGTTCTTCCTTCGCAAGGCTCACATCGGCGAGGTTCAGTCAAGCATATGGACCGACGACACCATAAAGATCGCAGAAGAAAACAATATCATGTTATTGTAATATTTCGCCCTCCTCATCGGAGGGCTTTTTTGAACCCCGGGGACGGGGTTATGGGTTCAAAAATGTGAACCTCGGGGCCGAGGTTATGGGTTCAAAAATGTGACTCTATCCGAAAAAACTTGCCGCCGGGTCAAAAAATGTGCCACTAATCCCGATGGCCTCCGACGCAAAAGTGGCTCTATCAGCCAAAAATAGTTACTGGGTCAACATTTTTCCCGAAAAAAGAAGGCTCCGACCGGTCTCTGTGTGACTCTCGGAGCCAAATATTTGAATTGGGTCACAAAAATGAACCCCTAACCCCGTCCCCGGGGTTCAAAAAAGTGACTCTACCAAGATATAATTGCTGCTGGACCAAAAAATTGACGTTACTGCTCCATCAGTCTTTCTATGTAATTGATATAATCATTTAAATTACTGCTATCTACTGTTTCTTCTTTTACTACTCTCCCGTTTTTATCCAAAAGAAAAGTAGTAGGCCATCTTTTAACACCGCATTGTCCTCTTCCGAAACCATACTCCTTATCATAAATAACATTAAATGTGAAACCTCTTTCGTTCATATAATTTGTGGCATCCTGAGGAGTATCATTACACAATCCCAAAATTACAAGATCATCCAACCTGTCCTGTACCTTCTGGATATAAGGAAGTTCATCAAGACATGGTCCGCACCAAAGTCCCCAGAAATCCACGATCACCACTTTCCCTCGATAATCACTTAAGGAAACTGTTTGATCATAATTTCCGTTTCTCAGTATAGGAAGAGTAAAATCAGGGAGAATATCTCCTACGCCTAATTCTTTAACTTTACTCATGGCTTCATCCTCGTACATCATCCATAAGCCGTCAACAGAATAGCCTGTATATTCTATCCATACACTATCATTATAAGACTGATCCTTCAGATCTTTATGCAAAAGCCATACTATCTCTTTATTAAACTTCCGGGTCAGATAATCCAAAAATCCTGCTGTGACAGTATAGCTGTCTGTATATTTGGTCCCCAAAGTGAAAGGCTGATATCTCCATCCCGCTTCCTCATTGTAAAGTCCGAACATTCCTCTTCCGTAATCTGTCAGGCCTTCCATGAGCCATACAAGATCGTTGGTCAGGCCTTGATATTGCTGGGCACAATGAATGAGTTCATGAGTCAGACAATCCAGATCCTTGGGATTATTATTTATATGTCTTTCATTCATATAAATAACCGCTTTCGAATTTTCCCATGTGGTATATGCAGGAACCCCGGATCCCACGTTTGCAAAAAAGCCGGAAGGCTTAATATTTATAGTTACATATGCGGGTTTTCCGTCATTATAAAATTGAAATACGTTTTCATAAATATCTCTGATCAATTTTCTGACCTTGTTTTCAAGATCCGATGATACCAACCCGTTGAAGTTAAATGAAACATATTTACTAAAATCCGAATCGGAAAAATCCTTTACGTTTACCGTGAAACTTTTACTCACTCCGGACAGTCCGTTTTTGACAGTAACCGTAGTACTTCCTTCACTCAACGCTTTAAATTCACCTGTGGTTTTGTTTATATTGGCAACACTTTTATCAGAAACAGACCAGCTAAGATCAACATTTTTATCTCCGAAACTCTTCGCAGAAAAGTCTATTTTTTGCCCGATAAATGCATCATTTACTTCATTTACAACATTAATATACGGTTCTATTACCTTTAATCCGCATTCAACCTTATCGCCGGTATTTCCGTTTACACCGGTGATCACTACCGTTCCTCTTTTATGTGCCTTTATGACTCTTTCATTTATGGATGCCACTTCCTCATTGCTTGAACTGCAAATAATGTTTTCATCTCCATCCATGCTATGTACATTGAAATCAATTTCCTGTCCAACAAATATTTCAACAGGCATATCTATTGCCCATATAGTTCCACGGATAATATTTACAGGATATTTTTCTTTTGTTATATAAACAACTGCAGAAACAGAGACATCAGTATCATTAACATTCAGATACAGTTTATCGGTACCCGTAGAAAGAACCATTTCACCAAAATAAAAACATGCCTTATCAACATCCGTTGTTCCGTGAAGCTTTATCCTCACAAAATTATAATTAGAACTTTCACCAAAATTGAAGTCTCTATCATAATAAATACAATAGACTCCGTTTATCTCTTCATACCGTTCGTCACATTTGGTAATCTCACCTTTGTTCAAGTATATCAAAATATTATCTCTATATGAATAACCCGGATTGATCTCCAGTTTGAAGTTTCCGGTCAGTCCCTCATTTTTGGGGATCTTGATCACAGCCTTAAGGTTAAAACGACTGCCGGAAATACCTTTTTTACTGATAAGATCAATATTTAATTCGTCATTTGTTACACCTTTCGCTAAAGGCTCCACTCCGACGCAATTTATCAGATCCGATCCATTGACATTTATTATTTCGCCTGTATTAGTGATCCCTGTTTTTTTCACAGGCTTGGGAGTAGGCGTTCTCGTAGGCTTTGGTATGTTTGTTGGTTTGGGTGTCGCCGTAGGTCTGGGTGTTTTGGTGGGCGTAGGTGTAGATGTATTTGTAGGTGTCGGTGTATACGTAGGCGTAGGTGTATCCGTCGGCACCGGCGTTTCTGTGGGTACAGGTGTCAAATTTTCAGCTTCATCCAGTGTAGCCTGCACCTCCTGTAATTCAGCCGTCATTTTTTCGTTAGAGGATTTCAATTCCTCCATCTGCTTTGAAAGAGCTTCTATCTGCTTCGCGATATCCTCTTCTTCTCTTGTATTACCGCATCCGGTTAATAACAAAGCGATCACGACCAGACATAAAAGTATCTTTTTCATAATACCTCCCTAAATAAACTACCAAAAATCCTCCAACAATAATTGCTCTCATTCTCAAATTGCGTATGCATCATATAATATTAATTCAAAATGGTGCAACTTTTATTTAGTTATTCCCGATGCATATCTTTCCCAAAGTTCTTCTATGGAATAGCCGGTACGTACTTTCCACAGATCATGTGAATACTTCTCTTCTTTAAATGCATCATTCAATTTAACCGCAAATTGACTGTCATAATTATCAACAACAAATTTAATAAAATTACCCGTCACTCCATAACTGTTATCATAATTCTGTCCGGGAGAATATGGTGTCAAGGTCCATCCATCCAGATCATTCCATATTCCGAACATATATCTTCCATAATCGGTAAGCCCTTCTCCGAGCCATGTCACATCTTCTCCCGAAGTTGTTATAAAAGGATAATTTTGTGCGGTATGTATAAGTTCATGCGTAATAACATCATAATGATTTTCTTTTAATGCTGTTATATCCATTGTAATAATAGGCTCATCTATCAATACCGAGGTAACACCGAAAACACCCTGATCCAATATGTGATCGTACTTAAGGCTCATATGCCTGAATTCTCCGTAATTATAGAAATCATAAACCGGCACATAAACCGTATACAGAAGCTCCTCCACCCTGGATTGGATCTCATCGCTTATTTCAGGATGTCTTGTGATGGTAATATAATCGGAATAATTAATACCTCCGGAATCAATACATTTTACATCAATGGTGCCCTTATATCCCGTAATCGTATCACATACGGTAATAGTTGCATTTCCGGCCGAAACACCTTTTATATTCCCGTTCTGATCCACCGAGATAATACCAGGTGCCGAACTGGTCCATTTATATTTTCCCCCTTCAAAACCAACGGGATTTACACCAAATGATTTATCATTATCGGTAAAAACAACAAATCTGGCATTTTCGATCTCCAGGTAAGGATCGATTATAGTCAATTCATATTCCGCTACGGCCTCACTATCCACTTCAGTGGCTTTTATCCTTGCCGTACCTGCTTTTATGGGTTTTATTACCCCTGAATCTGTTACTGTAGCTATATCCGTATTTAAACTCTCGATTACCGCCCTGACATCACCGTATAGATCAGATGCGGGAATAACCTGTAGTTCGCTGTTTGTAAATAACTGATTTTCAAAATCTTCCAGATATATTTTTCTTCCGACTTTATCCGGAACAAATGCTACACTCGGGATATTTTCCGATTCATCCCTAAATATGCCTACATCTGCAATATTGAGGGAATATATGCCATGAACATAATCATCAAAAGTAATATCCGTTATATATCCTTCGGCACTTGTTTGAACCAGGGTGATCATCACTTTAATATCACCTGACAGATCCTCTTCTATGTTTAAAGGCTTATTGATCGTTATGTAATAGCCTTTTTCATCGGAAAATACAAGAGTATTCTCTTTATCCATAATTTTCTGTGGATCAAAGTCTATTGAAAAACTTGTTAACAGAAGGTCTTCCCCTTTATCATCCTTTCCGTAAACATCGGTGTTACACTTAACACCCCGGCCAATAGACATATTGCCGGGAGCAAAAACAGTGATCCGACAATTACTGTTTTTTAATGCAACGTCCTCATCCAATGATGCAGTGATCTCATAAAGAGCATTATCGAAAACCTCCTCTTTATAAGGAGAAAAGCACAGACCGGTTTTATTTGATTCAAAAAACGTGCTTATACTGTCTCCATCTTCGTTTACTATTTCATGATCGATCCCAGTCCTGGATTTGATCGAATGGTTATAATGGGTTGCTGTGAGATCAATATCGTTCAGATCGTATAATACATTGTTTCCGCTTGCATCATAAAAACTGTAACCATATATCTCTAAATCTGTTTTGGTTGTTCCTTTATGATGGCTTTTTATCATTACCGTTAATCCATCATAATTATTTATTCTCTCATCATAAGGAATCACAATGTCAAAATACCGGTTTGCTTTTTGTACATCAAAAGATATATCCTTAATTTCATTAAATATGGACCGAAAATTTATCTCATTAATAAGCACTTCAAAAACATAGTTACCATCAACATCGCTATCTTCCGGAACACAAAAATATACCTTAAGATATCCGTTACTGAGAAAATCAGGCTTGTCCATTTCAGCAAAAAGATTTGTTTCACTGGAATCCCACCAACCTTCATCGGTTGCGGCTCCGATCGTCAATCTAACCTTTTCACAGTTCTCAACAAAAGATGAACCGATAGGGTCCGACTTATAAATTGTTTTTGCATTTGATCCATCTTTATTAAAATCAACTCCATCAGCAAGGAACACAAAATCCCTATCTACATTATTTTCTCCGTTCGTTCCGATGAGATCGTACACTTCTATGTATGAATCGCTGAATTCTTCATAGCTGTATTCTTCTCCCGTATCCTCTTTTACCAGATAATCATAAATGTATACCTTATTAGTCGTTTTCCCTTTATGATGAACCTTAACAACAAGCCTGGCCTCTTTCGCAGCATTATTAAAAGAATAATCCACCCTTAGCCGAACTTTTTTACCGATTTTTCTTATCTCGACCGCATTGACTTTGTTATCGTTCCCTGCAAAATAGGATCCATTCCTGTTATCGATCCACCATTCCAAATTGTAATCACCGTCTGTTTCCTGATCCTTCGGAAAATAAACACTTACATAAGCCGTTCCCTTTTTTAAACCCTTTTCAATTTTTATCGTGTTTCCGGCAAGGACCTCGCTTTTTTGCCAATAATCCTCCTTTTCATTTGCCTTTGTGATAAAAGTGAAGGCATCCGGCTTGGAATAAATAATATCCAGCTCCGACGGCGCCTTGGTAGGAGAGAGAGTGGGAGTTGAAGTATAAGTAGGGCGCGGGCTGTTCGTGGGCGTAGGCGTGGAGGTCGGTAAAGAAGACTCCCCTGAAGGTGCTGATTTACCTGATTTTATCTCCTGAGTCTTTTCTCGAGCCTCTTTCAATTGTTCAGCCAGCTCAGCGTTGTTTTCCTCCATAATGCTGATCTGCTCGGAGATTATTTTTAATTGTTCCAATAACGGATCCTGACTTTTTTTATTGGAACATCCCGCCAATAAAACTAGTATTGCTACTAAGAATATTGCCTTTTTCTTCATGATATACCCCACTGTAAACGTAGTTAAAAACCCTATTAGTACCTGTTATGCACCTTCTCCGCAAACACAAGAATATCCTTGAACTCCAGCTCCGTGCCGTCGTCAAGCTTTGCCTTTCCTGTCATACGGCCGAAGACCTGATGCTGGTCGGAAACTATGACTTTAAAGTCCATCTTGGCAAAGCGGTCGAGAACAGGAACAAATTCAGCCTCAAACCTGCCGTCCGAAGAGGTCATGTGCCAAGGCTTCATGTATTCCGGAGATGCCATATCCTTAAAGGAGACGTCGTTAGGTATGCCAAAATCAACGTCGTCCAGTTTATGCGCCACACCGTCGAGAAAAACTATGTTTTCCGAAGCTGCACTTGTATTTCCGAAGCCGTAGCCTATATTAAAGCCGAAATTGTGGCCGTCCACCTTTGCATTGCCGTTGCCCCAATACCAGGTATTGTCGTAGGTCCACACGCCGCGGCCCCAGTCCAGTGTGGCATAGTCAAACTCGGGGTCGAAGGTGTAGGTCTTTCCGTCAAAGGTAACTTCACCCTTTGCAGGCATACAATTTATCTTCTGATTGTAGTAGAAATGAGCCTTCTTGTCCCAGGGTGTGGCAATGGACATGCTGTCAGCCTTAAGCTGGGTGAGGAGTATGTCCGCCGTCAAGGTCTTTCCGTCTTGGAAATTCTTGAATTCACAGGTGATGCGTCTCTTGGCCGCGTTCTTTTTGAAGCTCATCTTAAGGCGGTCATCCTCGTAATTTACATCGCCGGACTTGGAACTTTCCGGCAAATGAAGCTTGCCCATGGGAAAAGCGTTCAGCACAGTCTCCGTATGCTCGCTTGAATTTCCTTCATCCAGATGGAGAAGCGAAACAGACTGAAGACCGATATAGCCGTCATCGGAAATCGTGAAGGCGGTGGCAAAGCTCTCGGTCCCATCCCGTCTGCCGTCATGGATCACAATATAATAGTCCCATTCTTTAATGCGAAACTTGGGTGCCTTTATGGCTTCCCTTTTGTACTCAAAAACAGGCTGTCTTGCCCATCCCGGTTCCGTCAGATTGCCCTTTTCATCCAACAGGGGCGTGGCTTTTACAATTTCGTGATTTCTCATAGTCTCTCCTCCTATATAGTTTTTGCGGATATAATTACCCTCTGGGGGCGGGGTTGGTGGTTCACATTTTGACCCTTTGGGGACGGGGTTAGAGGTTCATTTTGGCGCTTTGCGCCGAAAAATGAACCTCTAACCCCGTCCCCAAAGGGTCAAAATGTGAACCACTAACCCCGTCCCCAAAGGTTCATTTTCGTTCGCTGCCTACTTCAAAATGATATTTTACTATGCCCAGATCCACCTGACTGAAAACTCCGCCGTTGTCAATGAAGTCCACGGTTTCATCTTCATTTAAGCGGATAGTGAATTTCTGCTGATTCATGGCAGTGGGAGCGAGAAGCGCGGCATTCACGCCTTCCACGAACCAATCGGGCTTTTCATCGGGGCCTTCCCACACTTCTGAGGGAGTCTTGGTCTTGCGCTCTTTACCCTGGTTTACTCCGTAACCCACGGCGATAGCGATAACGGTACGTTCGCCGGTTTCGGGCGCTACCAGAAGCTCAGCCTGCTTCTTACTGAACATGCCCACCCAACAGGTGTTGAGCCCCAGCTGCTGCAGGTAGAGCACCAGCTTTTCTCCGTAGTAGCCCACGCGCTGATCCAGGTCTTCACTGTCCTTGCCGGCACAGACTATGGCTGAGGGCGCGGATCCCAGGCCCGACATGCGGCTTAAAAAACTTCTGAAAGTCTTGCCCGCGTCTTCGGAAAAGTGAATGTTCAGATCTCCTTCTTTGTTGATCTCCGCGATCTTTTCTTTGATGAGAGTGATCTTGCTTTCCTCGATCTTCTTATCCTGATAATTTCTTACCGAATGTCTGCGAAATATAGCTTCTTTTTCTGTCATATTCTATTCCTGCCTTATCTTATTTTGCCCCATTTCCCCCAATAAGGGATTATACTTTAATTTTCAAAAAATAAAAAGACTCAATTAAAATATCTAAAAATATTCTGTCAGAACGGTAGATTTTTCCCAATTTTATGGATATAATTTTCTATATTGGGTTAAAATTTCTAAAATGGGAGGGATCAACTTGAATAAAAAAAGAAAGTCTTTAAAGCAAATCTTTCTTACACGTGTCATTGCAACAGTAGTATGCATCATTCTGATCGTAACCGCCATCAGCTCAGGGCAGCAGGCGGACCACATCAACGATCTCACGGAAACACTTCTGGGGCGCGAATCCATCAACTATTCCTACGAGATCTACAACTGGTGGAGCCTTATCAAGGGAAAGGTCGAGCAGACCGCCAGGATATACAAATCCATGCCCGAACAGTCCCGCGATACGGTAAAGCAGCTTCTCTTAAAACTTACTTCCGGGGATTCGGATTTTCAAGACATATATATAGGCTACGGGTCAGACGGTACCTTCCTTGACGGATCAGGGTGGATCCCCTCTTCCGATTTTGTCTTCACGGACAGGACCTGGTACAAGGGTGCCATAAATGCCAACGGCGGCATTTTTACTTCCGACCCCTATCTGGATGCTTCCACGGGTAAAACCTGCCTTGCCTGCTCCATGATGCTGGACACCAACGTCGTTTTGAGCAGCGACATCACTTTTGATAAATTGGATTCCAGGATCCACAATTTTAAATCCAGCTACTCTGAGACCGGATTTTATCTGGTGAACATTAATACCCTGGATATAATGCTCAGCACCGACGAAAACGTGGTGGGCTCAACTCTGGACAACTGCACGGATCCTATCATACAGGGACTTGCAAGTGTGTTTGGCGAACTTAATAAGACTTCCGCCTCTGCGGAAAATAAGGTGAAGACCGTTAAGACACCTGAAGGTGTCAAGATGATGTATGCCGCCACGCTGGTTGAAGCCACCTCCTGGGTTGTGGTCAGCGCCACTCCTTATAATGTAGTCTTAAACAGCATCCTGTCCTCAATGTACCTGAACATTGGAGCTGCGCTCGTGCTTCTTGCCCTGGCGTCGGTACTGCTCAATTTCATAATCAGGAAATACCTGAATCCCGTAACCAAGGTAAGCGGCAAGATCGGCGACTTGAGCGACGGTGATTTTACCACGGAGATCAAGCCTCAGGGCAATAACGAGATCACCACCCTCAGCGAAAAGATGAACGAATACATAAGCCGTATGCGGGAAATGCTCATTAATCTCAGCGGGATCACGGAAGATATGCATGCAAGTGCGGAAGAATGCTCGGGCATATCTCTTGGCCTCAGCGATTCCGGTAATTCCCAGAACAAGTCCATCGAGCAGCTGAACGACTACCTGAACGGACTGAACAGTTCCATAGCCAAGGTTGCCAACGGTGCTACTGAGCTGGCGGGGGTTTCCTCCAAACTGGCGGAAAATTCCAGTCAAGCCAAGGAGCTTTGCCTTGAAACTGTTCACTCCTCAGATGAAGGCAGGACAGAGCTCAGAGGTATGACTGAAAGCTTCTCTACTCTAAATGCCACCATTAAGGAGCTCACGGCTCTGATACGTACCACTGCGGAAACTGTGGATCAGATCAAAGGCATTACAGTCACCATCGAAGATATTTCTTCCCAGACCAACCTGCTTTCCCTGAATGCCTCCATCGAGGCAGCAAGAGCCGGTGAAGCGGGCAGAGGCTTTGCAGTGGTCGCAGGAGAAGTGGGAGCCCTTGCAAATCAATCCACAGATGCCGCCACCCACATCAGTGAGCTGGTTGAAGCCATCACTCAAAACATAGAGCAGATCAACCGGAAAGCGGACGATTGTATGCGTGACATGGAGCGCTGCACCGCAGGCGTAGAGCACTCCAACTCCTCCTTCGAGTCCATCTACACCGACATCACCCGTGCCACTGAGGCCATCGGAGAGATCGCAGACGGAGTTGAACGCATAAACGGAGTTGCGGCGAACAATGCGGACGCCACCGAAAAACAGGCGAAAACCGTAAACCGGATCCTGGATCTGAGCGGCATGATCGTAAAGGACAGCGACAAGATATCCGCAGAAACCGTGAAGCTTTCAGATGTTTCGGCGAAACTCAACGGCTATTCTTCCGATATAATGGATGATCTTAAGAATTTCACACTGAAATAAAAAATAAGGGCAGTCTTAAGCGACTGCCCAATTTTTATGCTTATTTCGATATAAACAATACTCCCAAAGTCCCCGGGCCGCAATGGGATGAGATAACTCCTCCCGCATGGGTCTCGATTATCTCCTCGAACAGCCCCAGGCTTTCAAGATAACTTCTTACCGCTTCCACTATTTCGGGATCACAGGTGGAATGTGTGATGAAAACCCGCTTGCTGTCTGCATTCTTAAGAGCTTCTTCCATATCGGTCACATAATCCATGACCACCTTGTCCATTTTTCCTCTGTATTTCTTCTCGGGATGCATTGCCCCGTCGTCAACAGATATGCGCGGATGAAGCTTTAACGCAGATCCAAAGAAAGCCGCAAGGCCGGAGCATCTGCCTCCTCTGTGGAGATAGGTCAGGGTGTCGATGACAAAGCTGGCTCTCACCTTCCCCTTGATCTTTTCGATCTCGGCAACGATCTCGGCGCCGGTCTTTCCCTCCGCTGCCAGCTCACATGCCCTGAGGACTTGAAGACCTATACCTGTGGACAGATTGGCGGAATCCACTATAAACACCCTGTCGGTCATTTCCGCAGTCTCGGCTGCCAGACGACAATTGTTGAAGCTGGCGGACATGGAGGATGAAATGGTGAAGATCACATATTCATCTTCACTGTTCATATCCAGGAATTTCAATATATCCGACACGCTGGGTGCCGCAGTCTTGGGCGTTTCTCCCGTGGCATCGGACCACTTGTAAAGCTCATCGGGATCTATGTCCACGCCATCCTTGTATTCCTTGTTTCCCAGATTCACGTAGAGCGGGATTATGCCTATATTATACTTCTGCACCAATTCCGGTGAAAGGTCGCAGGTGCTGTCGGAAATTATCTTTACCATTTTTTGTCCCCTGTTTAGATCAATGATTTTTGTTACTATAACAAAAAAACACGATTTTTGCAAGAATGACACCCGGGGAATGACACCCGGGGACGGGGTTAGGGGTTCACTTTTGTACAGCGACCATGTGGGCATATACTCCGTTCCCAGCCAGAAGCTCTGCAGGAGTGCCTTCCTCTGCAACAGTACCGTCCTTAAGAACAACTATGTGATCCGCATTGGCTATGGTACGCATACGATGAGCAATGATGAGCACGGTTTTCTTTGCGATCAGCTTGGAAAGGGCTTCCTGAATGGCCGTTTCATTTTCCGCATCCAGAGATGCAGTGGCTTCGTCCAGAAGTATTATGGGTGCATCTTTAAGGAAGGCTCGCGCTATTGAGATACGCTGGCGTTCTCCTCCGGAAAGCTCGCTTCCGTTTTCACCGATAAAGGTATAGTATTTTTCAGGCAGAAGCTCCACGAATTCCTCGCAATTCGCCATTCTTGCCGCCTCCATGACTTCTTCATCCGTGGCATCCTTTTTACCGATACGGATATTCTCCATAACGGTATTGTTAAAAAGCGTTACATCCTGGAAAACTATTGAATAGTTTGTTAGCAGGGTCTCGGGATCGGCTGAACACAGATCCATGCCTCCCAGCGTGATCTTTCCCTTAGTCACATCCCAGAAGCGCGCAGCCAGTCTGGATACAGTGGTCTTTCCACCGCCGGAGGGTCCGATGAGCGCAGTTACCTTTCCCTGCTTTGCTGTAAAGCTGACATCCTTAAGTACCTGTTCTCCGTCGTCGTAATTAAAGCCCACATGGTCAAAAACTATATCATAGCCTTTATTTGTAAGCGTTACAGATCCTGTCTGCTGCTTATGGGGCAGCACCTCGTCAAGACGTTCCGCATTGGTATCCACGGAAATGATGGCCGCAAAATTCTGCAATGTGATCTGCATGGGGTCATATAATCTGGCCACAAGCATCAGGAACATAAAGTAGGTCAGGATATCTATCTCACCCTTTGCAAAAAGTGCACCGCCTACAAGTGCTGTGGTCCCTATACCAAACTTCAGCACTATGGCTGCGGAGTTAACATAAACCGCCATTTTAAGTTCAGTGAAAAGGGCATGCTTTTCCACATTTTTTATTTTTTCCGTAAGACCGTCCACATATCTCTTTTCTGCGTCGTTGGCCTTCAGATCGCGCACGGTTTCAAGACATTCCTGAATACCGTCGTTCATATCCATCTTAATTGCGGCAAACTTTCTGATCGCTCTCTTTTCGGCACCCGAACAGGTGATTATGATGACAAATGCGACAGGGATCACCCAGAAGGCAGCAATGACCATTCTGGCATCAAAACCGAAGAATAAGCTTATGCCCACCAGCGTAGTTGAAATGACCGCACCGACCAGTTCAGGGATCCAGTGGCTGGAAGCGGTTTCGATCTGGGCGCAGTCCCCCATGATATTTGTGGTAAGATCGGCTATATTCTTCTTTCCAAAATAGGACAGAGGCAGCTTTCTTAAGGTTTCTGCCAGCATCGTCCTTCGTACACCGCTTTCTCTGTAGGTAGAAAGGAATGTGGCATTATATTGAAAATAGTTGGTTACCGCAATAAGGATCAGGATAATAACACTTCCGATCAGATACAAGGGTATCCTCTCTCTTTTCATTCCTCCGTTTAAAAGATCGGAGATCAGTAAAAACAACATGCCCGCAGGGAACATGAGAGCAAGGTTTGTTACCGTAACGCTCACAAACGCCCGCAGCATGTCCTTTGCCCCTTTTTCCGACAGGGCATATTTATGTTGAAGCCATTTAATCATCTTAAGCACCTACCTTCCATTCCACAGACCGGCTGTATTCCTCAAACATCTTCTTATAAAGCCCGTTTTCCGCTAAGAGCTCTTCGTGACGTCCGCTTTCAACTATCTGTCCTTTATCCATGACATATATCCTGTCGGCGTCCACAACAGTACTCAGCCTGTGGGCTATCATAAGCACCGTTTTACCCTTTGACATTTCCTCAAAGGCCTTCTGTACCTTTGATTCATTATCAGGATCTGCAAAGGCCGTAGCTTCATCAAGGATAACCACGGGCGCGTCCTTAAGGACAGCCCTTGCTATGGCGATACGCTGCTGCTCGCCTCCGGAAAGATAGGTCCCCTTTTCGCCTATCACGGTATTGATACCGTTGGGAAGCTTCTCTATGATATCCATACATTGTGCTTTTTTAAGGGCTTCCATAACTTTTTCTTCCGAAGCTCCCGGGTTTGCCAGTCTTACATTTTCCAGGATGGAGGTTTTAAGGAGTCTGCTGTCCTGGAAGACAAAAGAAATCTGCTTCATGAGTTTATTTTCGGGGATATCCTTTATATCCACTCCGCCCAGCAGTACCTTGCCTGATGCGGGATCAAAGAACCTGGCGATAAGTTCGCAGACAGTGGTCTTGCCCGATCCTGAAGCTCCCACGAAGGCCACATGCTCTCCTTCCTTTATCTTTAGTGATACATCGGATATCGCATCCCTGACGGCATCTTTATATCGAAAAGTAACGTTTTTAAGCTCAATTGAGCGGGTTGAGGGTTCATATGCCTGCTCACCGGAAGACAGAGGCTTTAAATCCAGTATGCCCTGCACCCTGTTGACAGCATCGATCAGTGTCATCTCTGCCTCGCCGGAATAGGCTACTTTTGTGAGAGCTACGGTGATCAAGGGCGATACGATGATATAATACATGATGTTCAGTACGTCAGCGGCGGCAGGGGTTTTATCAACGCCGATAAAGAGATAGGCCGCGATGATCAGGAACAGGAAAATGGAGTTGATACAGGTCATGAAGCCCATCATCGGCTTTCTCAGCGTCAAAGTATAATCCGTCGCCCATTTCTCAAAGTCATCGATGGTGGATTTGAAACGCTTGAAGGAATGAACCGTCTGTCCAAAGGTCTTTACCACCGGCACTCCGCGAACGTATTCCGTTGCCTCACTGCTCATCTTTCCAAGCGCTGTCTGATACTCCTTCATCTTTTCCTGCATGTTTTTACCCATCATGCTCATCATTGTGAGAAGGCCGATGACAGCGGGGATAATGCAGAAAAGACCGATCTTCCAATTAAATGCAAATATCAGTACTGCCAGTCCGATGGGGGTTACGGCTGCCACAGTTTTATCCGCAAGATTGTGGGCAATATATGTCTCTGTCGCAGCGGTGGAATCACTCACTATCCTGCGGATCCTTCCCGTGCCTTCGTCGTCAAAGACTCCCATGGGCAGCGTTACTATCTTTTTCATCAGGTCTGTTCGCATATTCGCCTGAACCCTGAAGGCAGAAATATGGGTACACAACAGCGCCACGATGTATATGAGCAGAGACAGCAGGGTAAATCCCACCGCCTGCCATGCAATGGGTGTGATCCGTCCAAGGTTTTCCCCCTCGGTCGCCACCTTTAATATCCTCCACATTTCATAATAGGGCACCAGCGCAAAAACAGCACTGACCGCCGCCAATACTCTTCCGAGAAGGATCAGCTTCCTGAAAGAGCCTGCATATGCATAAATAACCTTCATATGCTCTTTTCCTTTTACTTTGTTCACTTTAGTCATTCCTTTCTGAATTTTTTTGTTAGCTATCGCTAACCCCTTAGCGATAACTTATAAAATGAAAAAAGAGCCTGTTCGGCTCTTTAGTTCAATCCCATTATCTTGTACCAACCCGGCATAAAGAAATCGTACATCGTTTTCATATACTCCTTGATCTTTTCGTTATCATAGTTGTGCACTATAGGTTCAAAGCATGCGGTAACATAGGCCGACAGCAGCATGTGCATTTCTTCCCTGTCGATCTCCCTGACGTTGAACCCGTTTTCCTTTAAATATTCCAGCGCAGCATAGATCTCATTTTGGTTCACCAGAACAAAATCATGAATGAAGCCTTCATACTTCGTGCCTCTTGCCGCCGTCAGCAACAGCCTGCATTCCTCTTTTTGGGGGATAACTACTTTAATGATCATATCAATAAAGCTGTCATCCATAAGATCCGACTTGTCTGCCTTATTCTCCACCTGCTTGAACTTTGTCCTTTTGTGATTTCTCGCCCAGGCATACATTTCCTCGATAAGCGGGTCCACAACAGCTCCAAACATGGCTTCTTTATCGGGATAATGCCGATAAAGGCCTGCAGAGGTCATTCCCGCTCTGGCACCGATGCTCCTGATAGAAGCACCTTCGAAACCTTTTTCCATAAATTCGGCTTTGATAGCCTCCAGCACTCTGGCATGGCTCAACGTCTTATCTCTTGGCATTTTTTCTCCATAAGTTATCAATGATAGCTATCGAAGATTACCAAATTATTTCCCACTTGTCAAGCAAAAAATGACACCCTGGGGACGGGGTTAGGTGTTCACTTTTTGCGCAGAGTTGCGCAAAATGAACACCTAACCCCGTCCCTAGGGTGTCATGAAACGGAGCTTCCTGATAAGTATCCGGAAAGGAAAGCCCATATGCCAATGCTTCTTTTCTTGTTTTCATAAACTCTCCTAAATGTACTCGTATCCCTTGGATTTTAATAAAGTGTACTTGCCCTGAAATACATTTTCACAGATTGTGAGATCCTTGCGGAATCCTGGATGATGTTGATATGCTATTTTATTAATTCAAAATAACCGAAATACTGTTTTCCGTCATGATCAATAAGCTCTGTATTTTTAATTCCCAATTCATATAGAGCATCGCTTCTTTCATACGTTTGATTGTTCTGTAATGAAAATCATCTCCATTACAATTATCACGGCGTGTTCAGTCGAAAAAAATCAACATAGCTCGTTTCTTTTTTTGATGTCAATTGCACAAAAAAAAGGAAACATCGTCTGCTTCC
Source organism: Lachnospiraceae bacterium (assembly GCA_016287765.1). Next base: position 2,163 of record JAEEWS010000038.1, on the reverse strand, counting down.
TCTTTGTCCGTCAACAACGTGTCGGATATCCCACTCTTCTTATCAAGCTGTCTGCCTGAAAAGGCTTTGCAACGAAGGCGATTGCCCCCTTCTCCAAAGCCTCCTTTACAACGCTTTCCATGCTCAATGCGGACAGCATTATAACAGGCGTTTCCTTTGATCTTGAAACGATATACTCCAGAACTTCCAGGCCGTTCATTTCAGGCATATTTATATCAAGTATGCAGACATCCGGCTTTTCGTTTTCAAACACCTTTACGGCTGTCTTTCCGTTATCTGCTTCGACGATCTCATGCCCGCTCTTTGTAAGCATATCTTTTAACATCATCCGCATGAAATCGGAATCATCAACGATCAGCACTTTTTTCGCTGTATCATCCGCAGCAGTTTCTATATCCGAAAACAGACAGTCAATCTGATTCTGCGACATCAATTCACCTTCAAGCACAATATCTTTACAGGAGTCAAAAAACTTGAACGTATTGCTCTGATCCAGTAAAAGATAGTCTGCCGAAACTTTCAGTTTCTCTGCCAGTAACGGTATCATCGAGACATCGGGCATGGATATATTGTTTTCCCATCTTGATACTGCCTGGGGTGTAACATTCAGCTGCTTAGCCAGTTCTTCCTGTGTCAGGTTCATTCTGATCCTTGCGGATCTGATCTTATTTCCAATCTCCATCATTACCTCCCAATACAAAAGCTTTATACCGAGATATTACCATGTTATCGGTGACGTGTCACTCAATAGACTATTGACCTTTTGCATGGGTTCATTTGTGGTACGGTTCACCGTAACTACTTGAAGGTAAATAAAAAACTCTGTGCACTTCAGAGACTTTTGTACACAGAGTTATAGCGTCATCACAATCATGCGATCCGAGCATACTCATAACTATGCTCATACATAAATTCCGGAGCGCAGTCAATTTCACCGTTCTCCCAAGTCACTACGCCAAATTCGATATTACACGCCTTGAAAATCTTATCATCCTTTAAAGCTTCAAAAACCGGACCTTTAAGAATCGATGCGTCAAAAAGCCTCGTTTCGGAATTTGAAAAAGTGACAAGCATGATCATATCATCTAATGCTTTTACGGCAGTAACCTTTATCTGTTCCTCCGGATTTCCCCCACACATATATCCATTACACTCATACATGAGTACGACCTCCTTACTTAAGCGGTTCTATCTTTTCAAAAGCAATATTTCTGACCGCATTATTCCAAGCAGCATACAATTCATCTTCGTGAATTGCCATCCAGCCTGCAAGCATTCTATACTGCTTTACAGGAAGTTTGCCTTCTAAAACTTCTCCATCCAAAGCAACCGATGCTTCATTCTCTCCGTAATATACATGTACATGTGGCTTATGATGCCTATCGGTGTCGTTAAAGATCATTTTAACTATAATTCCGTAAAATCTGCTTATTTCAGGCATTATACAAACCTCCTCAGCTTCTCTGTACATAGTATATCACCGTTCATAAGAAACTCAAAGTTTTATTTTCTGCATCTTGCCATCTTCGTCATTTCTTACAAGCATTATTGCTGTAAATATATTGTATCTTTCAAGATCGCCGACATTGCTATATATCGTTATAAGATTAGAATAATTAATCTTATGCCATGAGACCACGGGCAGATCTTTTATCTTCGTTATAAATGTTTATTGCCCCTTCTCTTCCTGCAAGGCAGTTGCATCGCTGAGTCCTCAGGCTATCCTCAAAGCTTGCCAACGCATTATAATCATTGGAAAAAGATTTCAAAGGCCCAAAAGCATCTTGGAAAGTTATAGCCGTTCTTTTAGACATATTGCGCTTTATTTCATATTCCAAACATTTTATCTGTTCATTAATTGAATATCCTAAAATCATTATTATCTATGCCACAACTGAAAATGACGGTGTCTTGCATTTTTAAAAATCATTCTGGCAACTATCGACTTGCCATCCTGAGAAAAAATTTGAAAGGATGACAAAACTGCCATCCTTTCCTCTGTTTACTGTATTCTTGAAAACTCTATACTCACTACTTATGGTACGGTTCACCGGCGCTGATCTTAAAGCTTCTGTATATCTGTTCCAGCAAAACCACTCTCATCAGCTGGTGCGGGAAGGTCATTTTTGAAAAGGAAAGCTCCGCATTGGCCCGTGAATATAC
>JAEEWS010000037.1 GCA_016287765.1 Lachnospiraceae bacterium | reverse complement strand
CCTTTGGGGACGGGGTTAGGGGTTCATTTTTCGGCGCAAAGCGCCAAAAAATGAACCCCTAACCCCGTCCCCAAAGGCTCATTCCCAAAGGCTCATTTTAAGAAAAATAAAAATGGTGCTTGACAAGAGTAATTTAAAGTGTTAAAGTAACGGAAAATTAAATAAGGTATTATTTAAAAGCTGTGACGAAGACGGGACTTTTAATGATTCTTTTCAGAGAGCAGGCGTTTGGTGCGAGCCTGTAGGAACTTAAGATCATCCTATCCCTTCCGAGCTGAGGATGCGAAAGCGAAAGTAAGTAGTGGCCTACGTGAGAGCTACGTTAGTGCAAAGAGGTTGTAAGACCTTAAAGAGCCTGTCAGATCAGGAAATTGAGTGGTACCGCGGAATGAATATTTCGTCTCAAGATTAGTTTACTAGTCTTGAGACTTTTTGTTTTCTCAAGACACTAACCAACATCCAACAACATCTAATTTTAAGGAGAAAAAACATGGTCAAGCCTGAAATGAAGAATCAAGTGAATGAAGTCGTCGTGAGGATCCGTGATATGCAGGATATAAAGGGTTATACCGACGAAGAACTGGCCGCTAAAGCAGAAGTGGATATGGAGCATTTTAAAGCCTATATGAACGGCGAAGCTGAATTGCCTTTCACATTTGTACATAAATGTGCATTGGCTTTCGGCCTTGAAATGACAGAACTTATCGAAGGGCAGAGTGCAAGACTTTCTTCCTACAATGTGGTAAGAGGAGGAATGGGACTTACAACGGCAAACGAAGCAGGTGAACTGATCCAGAACTTGGCTCCCTACTTTAAGAAGAAGCTGGCTGAGCCCTATCTCGTAACTTACGATTATGATGAGAAATTACAGAACCTTCCCATCCATACAACGATACATGCAGGTCAGGAATTTGACTATGTGGTTGAAGGATCGTTAAAGGTGCAGGTGGGAGAGCATGTGGAGATCCTGAATGCGGGAGATTCCATTTACTATACCTCCGGCAAACCTCACGGAATGATCGCAGTGGGCGGTAAGGCCTGCAAGTTCATTGCCATGATCATGGCCTCCGATGAACAGGATAACGGCTTTGCAACGGAAGCCATCGTCAGAGCAAAACAGACCAAGGGACTGGTTTACGAGAATTTCATTGACAGCGTTGACAATGAGGACGGAAGTTTCCACAGCATCAACTTTAAGAATACAGATAAGTTTAACTTCGCTTTTGATATCGTGGATGAGATCGCAAAGAACAAGCCCGATAAGCTGGCTATGATCCATCTTGACAAGGATAAGAACGAAAGAAGATTCACATTTAAGGAATTTAAAGAACTTTCAAACCAGGCGGCAAACTACTTCACATCCCTCGGCATAAAGAAGGGTGACAGAGTAATGCTTGTCTTAAAGCGTCACTATCAGTTCTGGGTAGCTTTCCTGGCACTTAATAAGATCGGAGCGATTGTAGTTCCTGCTACCAATCAGCTTAAGAGCCATGACTTCGTTTACCGATTCCAGGCCGGCGACATCCATTCTATAGTATGTACGTTTTCGGACGGTACGACGGATGCCGTTGATGAGGCGGCTAAGGAATGTCCTTTCCTTCAGAACAGGATCATTGTAGGCGGTCACAAGGAAGGCTGGAGAAATTTTGATGATGAGTATGTATTCTTCTCCAGAAGATATTTAAGAACTGCAGACAGTGCCAAGGGCGAAGATCCCATGATCATGCTGTTCTCCAGCGGAACCAACGGCTATCCCAAGATGGTACTTCACTCATGTACGTATGCTTTAGGACATTTCATCACCGCCAAGTATTGGCATTGTGTGAGAACCAAGGGCTTACATTTTACCATATCCGATACGGGCTGGGGTAAATCCCTTTGGGGCAAACTCTTCGGCCAGTGGCTGAATGAAGCGGCCGTTTTCGTTTACGATTTTGAGCGCTTCCATGCAGACGATATCCTGCAGCTTTTCGGAAAGTATCCTATAACAACATTCTGCGCACCTCCCACAATGTACAGGATGTTCATTAAGGAAGATCTTTCAAAATACGATCTTTCCTGTATAGAGCATGCAACAACAGCCGGTGAAGCTCTTAACCCCGAAGTTTTCTACCAGTTCAAGCAGGCTACGGGACTTGATATCATGGAAGGTTTCGGACAGACCGAGACCACACTTACCATCGGAAACCTGGTCGGCATGAAGCCGAAGCCGGGTTCAATGGGAAAGCCTTCACCTGCTTACGATGTGCAGCTCCTCGATACTGAAGGAAATCCCGTGGGCGTGGCAGAGAACGGAGAGATCTGCATCAGCACAAAGAACGGTATCCCCTGCGGACTTCTTCTAGAGTACTACAAAGAGCCCGATAAGACCAAAGAAGCATGGCATGACGGCTATTATCATACAGGCGATATCGCCTACAAGGATGAGGACGGTTACTTCTGGTACGTTTCCAGGATCGATGACGTTATCAAGTCTTCCGGATACAGGATCGGACCCTTCGAGATCGAGAATGTCATCATGGAACTTCCTTATGTACTTGAATGCGGCGTATGTGCGGCTCCCGATCCGGTAAGAGGTCAGGTGGTCAAAGCCTGCATAGTGCTTGTCAACGGCAAGGAAGGTACGGAAGAACTTAAGAAAGAGATCCAGAATTACGTTAAGGAAAAGACAGCTCCTTATAAGTATCCCAGGATCGTGGAATTCAGAACAGAACTGCCTAAGACCATAAGCGGCAAGGTTATCAGAAAAGCACTTTAAAGGCCTTCTTCTGAATAATGTAAAATTTTTTAATGGTAGCGCTTTACATCGTTAAATAAATAATCCTTGCAAAATACTATAAATTGTAATAAGATGAATAATTATACTTTCAATAGTTAGGCATATGAAACTTGAAAGAGGGTTCATATGCCTGACATAACAGTATCAGGAGTAAAATGGATAAGCTGAAAAGAGTGACTTTGTTTGCCGGACATTACGGCAGCGGAAAAACTAATGTGGCGGTGAATTACGCTGAAAAGCTGAAAAAAGAAGGTCATGATGTGGCCATCGCCGATCTGGATATCGTAAATCCTTATTTCAGGACCAAGGATAGTCAGAAGGAGCTGGAAGAAAACGGCATCACACTGATCTCTTCATTATATGCGGGATCCAATGTGGATCTGCCGGCTCTTCCCGCCGAGATCTATTCTCTGGTGGATATCCATGACAGATATGCCATCTTCGATATTGGAGGAGATGACAGAGGTGCCACGGCTCTCGGAAGATATGCGGATGCCATAAAAGCAGAGAACGATTACGAACTGCTGCTGGTGGTAAACAAGTTCAGGCCCTTGTCCAAAACACCTGAGCTTCTTATTGAGATCATGCAGGAGATCGAGACCACGGCCAATATGAAGTTCACCGGAATAGTCAACGATTCCAATCTGGGAACGGAGACCACGGCTCAAGATGTGCTGGAAAGCGTGCCCTTCGTGGAAAAGGTCTCGGAAATGGCGGGCATACCCGTCAGATTTACCACGGTAACTCAAAATATATACGATGAGGTCAAGGACAAGATCCGGGATCTTATGGTCATACATTTACAGGACAAGATAGTATAAACAACCAACAATAATAGGAACCGGCTTATGAGGTTCACGTCAGTTAAAGGAGGAAATCGAAGTGGCAAGTATTACATTTAAAAGTGATGTTTGTAAGGGCTGCGGACTTTGCGTTACCGCGTGTCCCAAAAAGATTGTCGCATTGGATGAGACCGTTCTGAATGCTAAAGGACATCATCCTGCGAAGTGCATCGATCCGAGTGCTTGTATCGGATGCGCATCCTGCGCACTTATGTGCCCTGATTGCGTAATTACAGTGGAAAAGTAAAGGGAAGGAGAAAACCTATGTCAGAGAAAGTACTCATGAAGGGTAACGAAGCTATTGCAGAAGCTGCCATTAAGGCAGGCTGCCGTTACTACTTCGGTTATCCGATCACACCCCAGACTGAGGTTGCGGCATATATGTCAAAGCGTATGCCTAAGATCGGAGGAACATTTTTACAGGCTGAAAGCGAAATTGCAGCTATTAACATGGTTATCGGTGTTTCATCTACAGGAAAGAGGGTTATGACCTCTTCATCTTCACCGGGAGTTTCATTAAAGAGTGAAGGCATTTCATATCTTGCAGGTTGCGATCTTCCCGCTCTTGTGGTTAACGTTCAGAGAGGCGGCCCGGGCCTCGGAGGCATCCAGCCTTCACAGTCCGACTATTTCCAGGCTACCAAGGGCGGAAGCCACGGTGATTACCATAACATCGTGCTTGCTCCTTCCAGCGTTTCGGAAATGGCTATGCTTACCGCCAAGGGCTTTAACCTTGCGGACAAGTATCGTATGGTATGCATGATCCTGGCTGACGGTACAATGGGACAGATGATGGAACCCGTTGCCATCGACGATATCGTGATCGAAGAGGTTGAGAAGCCCTGGGCTCTCACCGGAACCAATTGTGCAAGACCCAGAAACATCGTAAATTCATTGTACTTAAAGCCTGAACAGCTTGAGCAGAAGAATTTCGAACGTTTCGAGAAATATAAGAAGGTTGAAGAGAACGAAGTGATGTATGAATCATACATGATGGATGACGCAGAGATCTGCATCGTTTCCTTCGGTATCACTTCCAGAGTATCCAAGAATGCCATCGTTGCAGCACGTGCAAAGGGGATCAAGGTCGGTATGATCCGTCCCATCACCCTTTGGCCTTTCCCCAAGAAGCCTATTCTTGAGGCTGCCGACAAGGTTAAGGCATTTATAACCGTTGAAATGAACATGGGTCAGATGATCCAGGATGTAGAGCTTGCCGAGCGTTGCAAGAAGCCTGTTTATCTTTGCAACCGTACGGGCGGAATGATCCCTTCCCCCGAAGAGGTACTTGCCTCCATCGAAAAAGTGAACGGAGGTGAAAACTAATGGCTGAATTTCATAAACCCAAAGCATTGACTGATGCAACCCTTCATTATTGCCCGGGTTGTACTCATGGTATCATACATCGTCTCGTTGCCGAAGCCATCGATGAGCTGGGCATTCAGGGACAGTCCATCTGCGTTGCTTCCGTAGGTTGCTCCGTAATGGCTTATGACTATTTTGATGTTGACTGCGTTCAGGCGGCTCACGGACGTGCTCCGGCAGTTGCTACCGGCGTTAAGCGTTCAGATCCTTCCAAGATCGTATTCACTTACCAGGGAGACGGCGATCTGGCTTCCATCGGAACTGCTGAGATCGTTCATGCTTCCGCAAGACGTGAGAATATTACCGTTATCTTCGTAAACAATGCGATCTATGGTATGACAGGCGGACAGATGGCACCTACCACTCTTCCCGGAATGGTAACTCAGACTTCCCCTTACGGTCGTGATGTAAATACCGTGGGTTTCCCCATGAAGATGTGCGAAATGCTTTCAAAGGTAGACGGTGCTGCCTATCTTGAAAGAGTTGCGGTAAACAATGTTGCAAACGTAAGAAAGGCTAAGAAAGCCATTCTTCATGCATTTAAGAATCAGGTTGAGGGTAAGGGCTTCTCACTTGTTGAAGTTATCTCTTCCTGCCCCACCAACTGGGGAAAGAGCCCCGAGAAGGCACTGGAGTTCATTCAGACAGATATGATCCCTTATTATCCTCTCGGTGTTTATAAGGATATTTACGCAGAAGGAGGTAATAACTGATGGCTACCACAAGAATGTTATTTGCCGGCTTCGGCGGACAGGGTATCCTCTTTGCGGGAAAATTTATGGCATATAAGGGCCTGATCGAAGACAAGCAGGTTTCCTGGCTTCCTTCTTACGGCCCCGAAATGAGAGGCGGAACGGCAAACTGTAACGTCATCATCAGTGACGATCCCATCGGTTCCCCTATCGTAAACAAGCCTGATGTGCTTGTTGCCATGAACCTTCCTTCTCTTGAAAAGTTCGAGGATTCGGTAGTTCCCGGAGGTAAGATCTTTGTCGATTCTACTCTCATATCCAAAAAGGTAGAGAGAACCGACGTTGAAGTGTATTATGTTCCCGCTACGCAGACAGCCAACGACATGAACATCAATACACTTGCAAATATGATCATGACCGGAAAACTTATTAAGGAGATCCCCGGATTTGAAATGGATTCAGTAGATAAGGTGCTTGGAAAGATCATTTCCGCAAGACACCAGGATATGCTGGAGTTCAACAAGAAGGCTCTCGAAACGGGTTATAATATGTAATATAAAACGATAAACGGAGGGTTATTTATGAAGATCAATTTAAAGCTTACAAATGCACCCAAGGCTAAACCCACAGACGAATCCAAGCTGGGCTTCGGTGCTGTTTTCTCGGATCATATGCTGATCCGTAAGTGGACTGCAGAAAACGGTTGGGAGGATGCGGAGATAGTTCCTTATGCTGATTTTGTACTTTCTCCCGCAGCAGCTGTTTTCCATTACGGCGCAGAGATATTTGAAGGCCTTAAGGCATACAGAACAGCGGAAGGAAAGGTACAGCTTTTCCGTCCCATCGAGAATGTCCGCAGAATGAACAATTCCGCAGAACGTCTTTGCATGCCTCAGATGCCTGAAGATGAGATGCTGGAGTGCATCAAGAAGATCGTTGAAGTGGAAAAGGATTGGGTACCTCATTCAGAGGGAACATCGCTTTACATCCGTCCTTTCCTTATCGGAACAGATCCCAAGCTGGGTGTTCACACTGTTCATCAGTGCACCTTCTGCGTTATCTGCTCCCCTTCCGGAAGCTACTATGCAGAAGGACTTGCTCCCGTTAAGATCATGATCGAGGACGAGGATGTCCGTGCGGTAAGAGGCGGTACAGGTTATGCCAAGTGCGGCGGTAACTATGCGGCTTCCTACAGAGCAGGCGAAAAGGCTGCCAAGAAGGGTTATTCCCAGGTTCTTTGGCTTGACGGTGTTGAAAGAAAGTACATCGAGGAAGTCGGCGCTATGAACGTTATGTTCAAGATCGACGGTGTTGTTGTTACACCCGAACTTCTCGGCTCGGTTCTTCCCGGAATCACCAGAAAGTCCTGCATAGAGCTCTTAAGAGCCAAGGGTTATAAGGTAGAGGAGAGAAGAATTTCCGTAGATGAGCTTTTTGAAGCAGCCAAGACCGGAAGACTTGAAGAAGCATGGGGAACAGGAACGGCAGCAGTTGTTTCTCCCATCGGCGAACTCATTTTCAAGGATAAGGAATATAAGATCAACAATTTTGAGATCGGCAAGACCACCCAGATGCTTTATGATACACTTACCTCCATTCAGTGGGGTAAGGCTCCCGACGAGCACAATTGGATCGTAAAGATCGATTGATCCCGTATTTAAAGCAAAACGAAAGGAGCAGCTATGGAAGACGAATTAAAAGAACTGGCCGAAAGGATCCATGCCCTGCGTGATGCTTGCGATTATACACCCGAATATGTTGCCGGTGAGCTGGGGATAGATGTGGAGACTTATATGGAATATGAGAAGTCCGCAGCAAATGTTCCCATCAGTGTGATCTATTCTATGGCAAAGCTCTACAATGTAGACTTTTCCGAGATCATGACAGGTACAAGCGCAAAGCTCCGTACCTATCAGGTGGTACGTAAGGGTGAAGGGCAGAATGCAGACAGATATCCGGGCTATAAGTTCGAAAATCTGGCATATCGCTTTACTAACAAAATAATGCAACCTTTCCTTGTTACTCTGGATCCTTCGGATAAACCCGCAGATCTTGTAAGCCACAAGGGGGAAGAATTCAATCTTGTTATTTCGGGTAGTGTCGTCGTCGTCTTTGACGACCAGGAGATTATTTTAAACACAGGCGACAGCATATATTTTAACCCGAACTACAAACACGGTCAGAAGTGCTACGGCGATAAGCCCGCAACCTTCCTTACAATGATCGCTGAGTAGTGGACATTGATTGGAGAGTATTAAAATGTTAGAAAAATTTTTACCGAGAACCGAATTTGATTCTTATGAAGACTTTAAGAAGAACTATACAGTAAATGCACCCGAAAACTTTAACTTCGGTTTTGACATCGTTGACGGCTGGGCTAAGGAAAAGCCGGATCTCAGATGCCTCTATTGGATCGATGATGACGGAAACGAGAAGATCTTTACCTTCTCGGATATGTCCCGGCTTTCCAATAAAGCAGCAAACTATTTTAAGTCTTTGGGACTTAAAAAGGGAGATGTGGTGCTTCTGATCCTCAGAAGACGTTGGGAATACTGGGTATGCGCTACGGCTCTTATTAAGCTTGGCGTTATCCTTATCCCTGCCACTTTGCAGCTCACAAAGAAAGATATTGCCTATCGTTGCAACGCAGCAGGCGTTAAGATGATGGTATGCGTGGATGATGAATATGTCATCGGACAGGTAGAGCTGGCTAAGGCAGAGATGCCCGGAGTTACCAAATTTGCGCTGGTAGACAATGTGAAAAAGGAAGGTTGGATCGACTTTGATGAAGAGTTCATGAAGTGTTCCGACGTTTTCGAAAGGCCTGTGGGAGATGAGGCTACCAAGGGTACCGACATTATGCAGCTCTATTTTACCTCGGGAACCACGGGAATGCCCAAGATGGTTACTCACAACTACTTCCATCCCCTGGGACATATTGTTACCGCCAAGTATTGGCAGCAGGTGCAGGAAGGAAAGCTTCATATGAGCGTTTCCGATTCCGGCTGGGCAAAGTTCGGCTGGGGCAAGATCTACGGTCAGTGGATCTGCGGAGCTACGGTTTTCTGTTACGATATGAAGAAATTCATTCCTACAAAGCTGTTACAGGTAATGCAGGATTATAAGCTTACCACCTTCTGTGCACCGCCTACAATGTACAGGTTCATGCTTCAGGAGGATGTTAAGGCATATGATCTCTCATCCATTCAGAATTTTGCAACCGCAGGAGAACCTTTAAACCCCGAGGTTTACAACCGTTGGTTGGAACTTACCGGCGGTAAGATACATACAGGCTTCGGACAGACCGAAGGATCCGTACTGTTCGCGGATTTTCCCTGGTTTGAGCCTATTCCCGGTGCTATGGGTAAGCCTTCACCCATTTACGATATCAAGCTTACGGACGGAAACGGTCATGAGTGCGAGAGTGGTGAAGAAGGTGAGATCACCATTTGCGGAGTAAGGAAGAACCCTCCTGTAGGACTTTTCATCGGATATTATAAAAATGAGGAACAGACAAGTGCAGCATTTGCCGGAGGAGATTATAACCTTAAGGATGTTGCATGGAAGGATAACAACGGCTACTATCGTTTCGTGGGTCGTCACGACGATGTTATCAAGTGCTCGGGCTACCGTATCGGACCCTTCGAGGTAGAATCGGCACTTATCGAGCATCCTGCTGTTGTTGAGTGCGCTATAACCGCAGCTCCGGATCCCATCCGTGGCCAGGTGGTCAAGGCTACTGTTGTTCTTGCAAAGGGATACACCCCTTCCGAAGAACTCATAAAGGAGCTTCAGAATCATGTAAAGCATGCGACGGCACCTTACAAGTACCCCCGTATTGTGGAATTTGTGGATGAGCTGCCGAAGACTCTCGGAGGTAAGATCAAGAGAGCTCAGATAAGAAATGAGGATGCGAACAAGAAATAGATAAAAAGAATTAGAGGTTATTATCTATGTCCGGGTTTGGATATGGATCATAACCTCTAATTTTATTACTTATTTTTTACTTTTACATAACCTGCTATGATGCTGGCTATTACCTGGGCTCCTATCATGTTGGGATGGAGACCGTCGGGTTGGTACATGGCTTCAAGCTGAGCCTGAGGCATAAGAAGAAACTCACGATGAAGGTCTATAAAATAGGCATTGTTGTCCTTGGCAAGTCTTCTTATTATCGGTAACAGCTTTGCAAGGTAACGTTCCTGGTGCTTGGGCCATATGCAATTCATAATGGGAATGGGTGTAACAAGAAAGATCCCGGCATTGGGCGAAGCTTTTTTGACATCGTCTATTATGGTTTGGTAGCAGGGAGCGAAAAGGTCCTTATATTTGATCATATTTCCAAGAGGATCCTTTTTGCCGGTATTCGGATCGTATCCATCAGAAGCATCGTTGGTACCCAGCATTATTATGTATATGTCACCCTTAAGTTCCAATGCTTCTTTATAACGCGGCTGTCTCACATAGGGCAGCCCCATGGTCTCGTTATCTATGGAATTGGTAATGACACAGGAACAGGTAACACCTTTGTTAAATACGGTATAGAAATTTCCAAGGTATTCGTTAAGAGCAGTGGGATAGTAGACCGCAGGATCGTCTCCCAGACCGAATCCTTCGGTAATAGAATCACCCATACAGACTATTTTGGTGATCTTTTTAGCTGCAGCACACATAAACACCCCCAAGATAAAGAAAAATAAAGAACACGCAAGCCTTCTCTTTCTTGCGCATAGAAAATTTTATCACCAAAATGATCAAAATACAACATAGAAATGGGAGGAGATAACAGTAAAAAAAAGACCTTCGGTTTTACCGAAGGTCCCTTTGCAAAATGGAGTTTATTTGTTGTTATCGTTATTCTGCATCATCATTGCACGAACCTTGAGAGAAAGGCCGAAGAGGTTGATGAAGCCCTCTGCGTCATGGTGATCGTAAAGGTCACCTGTAGTGAAGGAAGCGATGGACTCATTGTAGAGGCTGTAAGGTGATGTGGTGCCCTGCTTGATGATGTTGCCCTTGTAAAGCTTAAGCTTTACTTCACCGGTAACATACTGCTGAGTGGATTCAACAAAAGCCTGAAGAGCTTCTCTGAGAGGTGTGAACCATTTTCCTTCGTAAACAACGTCTGCAAACTTGTCGCCGATACCCTTCTTATAAGCAAGAGTGTCGCGGTCCAGGATCAGCTCCTCAAGCTGCTCATGAGCTGCCATAAGGATGGTTCCTCCGGGAGTCTCGTAAACACCGCGGGACTTCATACCAACGACTCTGTTTTCTACAATATCGACAATGCCGATACCGTTTGCTCCGCCAATCTTGTTAAGCTCTTTGATGATGTCGGAAGCCTTCATCTTCTTACCGTTGAGAGCTACGGGAGCACCCTTCTCAAAGGAAAGGGAGATAACGGTCTCTTTATCGGGAGCCTTCTCGGGAGTAACACCTAAAACAAGAAGATCATCATAGTTGGGTGCATTTTTGGGATCCTCAAGTTCCAGACCTTCATGGCTGATGTGCCAGAGGTTACGGTCACGGGAGTAGGAATGCTTGGCATCGAAGGGAAGATCGATATTGTGCTGCTTGCAGTACTCGATCTCATCTTCTCTGGATTTCATCTTCCAGGTGTCCGTGCAGCGCCAGGGAGCGATGATCTTAAGATCGGGAGCAAGAGCTTTGATACCGAGTTCGAAACGTACCTGATCGTTACCTTTACCGGTAGCACCGTGGCAAATAGCGGTAGCGCCTTCTTTACGTGCAATCTCAACCAGCTTCTTTGCGATAAGGGGACGAGCCATGGAGGTACCGAGAAGGTACTTGTTCTCATAAACTGCGCCTGCCTTTACGCAGGGGATCGCATATTCATCAACAAATTCATCTACCACATCCAGGATGTAAAGCTTTTCGGCGCCTGAATATTTAGCGCGCTCCTCAAGACCGTCAAGTTCGTTGCCCTGACCTACATCGATGCAGCAGCACACTACGTCGTAATCATAGTTTTCTTTTAACCAGGGGATGATCGCTGTTGTGTCAAGTCCGCCGGAATAAGCGAGGATAACCTTTTCTTTTGCCATTTTTATTCTCTCCTTTGTATATAGCCGGTATCGGAATACTGTCCGAAACCATGTGTTTTTAAATTTGTTCATTACTATACGACAAAATTTATAATTATGCAAGATTATTTTAAAAATAATGCAAAAAAATTCAAAAGAAATTTTGGAGGTTACCAAAGCATATGCTTTCTCGGCAGTCTTAACCGTCTCATTAGCAGGATTCATAAGCCCCGTGAATATTTCTGTGTTGCACAATAAGGGAATATTTATTATAATGAAATTTACTTGTGCATTGAACAGCATTAACGTAAAACGGATTTAAAAAGGAGATATATTAATGAATATTATTTTGGCTTCAGGTTCTCCGAGGAGAAAGGAGATACTTGAAAGGCAGGGGATTACTTTTCGTATCCTTACGTCCGAAAAGGAAGAGAAGATAACCACCCCTGATCCTGAAGAAGCTGTAAAGGCTTTGGCTGAAATGAAGGCCGAGGATGTATATGCCCGGATAAAAGATGAGGAAAAAGGGGATCTTCTGGTGATCGGAGCGGACACGGTGGTGGCATGCGACGGAAAGATCCTGGGGAAGCCGGGGAATTACGAAAGAGCCTGCGAAATGATAGAGTTGATTGAAGGCAGAGAACATTTCGTGTTTACCGGGGTATGTCTTACCGGAAGAAAAGAAGGCAGGGATTTTAAGATCGTTTTCGACGAAAAGACGGCCGTTTTTGTAAGTGAAATGACGAAAAAAGAGATCGAAGATTATGCAAAGACCGGAGAGCCTTTTGACAAGGCCGGGGGATATGCGGTACAGGGATTGTTTGCTCCCTACGTTGAGAAGATAGAAGGGGATTATTACAACGTTGTGGGCTTCCCTTTATCCAGAACGGTAAGAGAATTGAAAAAATATAAAATAATTCTTGCATAAATATTCAAAGTGTTGTATATTCAATTGCGTTCATCTTATGGACGCAAAAAAGAGGAGTTCATAAAATGGCTAAGAACGTGACTAATACGCAAAACAAGGAATTTCCAATAGTATCAGTTGTGGTGATCTTTTTCATGACACTGTTTACATTGCTTTTGGGTAAAAAGTATCTGGGAGTTGATTTCTCTCCCGTAATGAACTGGTGGTTCGGTATGCTGGCAGCGGGAGTTGCATTCTTCCCTCTGGCACATGCGGCTTTCAACAGGTTCAGTGACGGCGGTTACATTATCGCAAAGGCGCTGGGGATCGAAGTTTCTTCCTGGTTTATATGGACATTGGCAACGGCAAAGATCATGAAGTTTAACCACACAAATACATGGATATGCCTTGCGATATGTGCGGTATTAAACTACGGGATTTATGCGTTTTGGTGTTATAAAAAGAAAAGCATCCCTTTTTCGGGACTGGATTCCAAAAAGATCATCAGGATACTCTATTATGAAGTGCTTTTCCTGGCAGTATTCTTTTTCTTCTGCTATTTTAAGAGCTTCAGAGTTACCATTACCAATGATACGGAAAAATACATGGACTTCGGATTCCTTGCAAGTCTCATGAATGCGGAATATATGCCTGCGAAAGACATGTGGTTCTCGGGAGAGCCCATAAATTACTATTACTACGGTATTTATGTGGCAGCTTATCTTGGAAAACTCTCAAACCTTTCAGCAGGATATGCATATAATCTGGATCTGATGATGATCTGCTCTTTGGGCTTTGTTCAGGTTTATGCCATTGTGGCAGAGCTTCTTAAATGGGCAGTTAATGAGCATGACAGAAGAAAGAAATACACAGACCCCGGCTATCAGGAAACAAGACCTGCCATTGCAGATCTCTGCGCTCATATAGGCGGTACCATCGGAGGACTTGCGGTGTTCGTTGCGGGAAATATGCATTATGTGCTTTATGCATGCATATATCCTTTTATGGAAAGGGTTATGGGACTGGAAGAAAAGTTCTATTGGTTCCCCTCATCCACAAGATTTATTACCGACAGTAAGACCGGAGACGGAACACTTATACATGAGTTCCCTTCCTATTCCTTTGTTTTGGGCGACCTTCATGCTCACGTTACGGATATCACCAATGTAATGCTGATACTCGGCGTTCTCCTGGGCTTCTTATTGAACAGGGCCGGAAGGATGAAGGCAGCGAGAGAGAAAGGCACTCTTGAAAAGGTAAGCGTGAATTACCTTATAAAGGAAGCTCTGGATCCTGCCATCATTATCGCCAGCTTCCTTATAGGTATCATCAGGATGACCAACTCCTGGGATTTCCCTATATACTTTGTTGTATCGGGAGCTGTACTTTGCTTCTCAAATGCAGTGATCACCGGCTTTAACAAGGACACTTTGATCCTTACGGCGGTCCATGCGGCGGAGTGTCTTGTGATAAGCACTCTGGTCTCGCTTCCGTTCACACTGTTTTTTGACAGCATGACAGCGGGAATAAACATCTGCTCCTATCATTCCAATCCTTACGAACTTGCAGTGCTTTGGGCTCTTCCCGTGTCGGTCAGTGTCGGACTTTATGTTATCGCTATAAACAGATACAAGCAGGAAGCGGGGATACAGGAAAACAACAGGAGCAAAAAGGGTAAAGTTAAAAAGGACGATGTCATTAAGACCGGCTTTATATATAAGATTCAAAAGACACAGAACAATGACGGTACGGTTAGAAGAACCAGAGGAGGCATCAATCATCTCTTCTCCTTCATTAACCGTCTGGAAACATCGGATCTCTTTGTGCTGACCATAGCTGTCTGTGCCGCAGGACTTGTTCTTATGTGTGAGCTCATATATGTTAAGGATATATACGGCGGATCCTATTCAAGAACAAACACCATGTTCAAACTGGCTTATCAGGCATTTATGATGTTTGGTATCGTAATGGCATACGGAACCGCGAGACTTATAATCTTCTGGGAAACCAAGAAACAAAGAAATCGGGCTATCGTTGCCGCTGTATTTATCCTTTGGACCATCGGATACTTCGGAAATGCCACTGTTAACTATGTGGGTGATATAACCAAATCCGACAAGCCGGGCAGAACACTGGATTCCTATAACACCATTGTTGAAGGCGAGATGGGTACACACTATATAAACGGTGTATTCTCCAAGGAGTCGGAAGAAAGAACAAAGGTTCTGGAGGATATGATCAAGTGGGTGATCGAGAACACTGAAGGTGATGCGGTCATCGCTCAGATGCCCACCACAGCTTACAAGCCTTTTGCTACGATATCCGCATTTACCGGACGCCCGGCTGTTATCGGATGGGCAAATCATGAATGGCTGTGGAGAAACGGCGGTACTCTTGAGTATCCTCAGATAGTTGCGGAAAGAGTAGAGGACATGAAACGTCTGTATTCCACCGACAGTGAGGCAGAGGCCAGAGAGATAATAGAAAAGTATGACATAGATTATATATATGTCGGCTATACGGAAACACTTTTGGGTAACGACGTGAGAGAGGGAGACAGAACAGATGAGTATAACCGCTATTACAGAGGAACCTGGTATAAGACAGTAGATGTAAACAATAAACTGCTTAAGAGTCTCGGAACAGTGGTATATGACGGAGGCGAATGCGAATTTGCCATGTACCCCACAAAGTGGAGTACGGAAATCGATGACTGGACCGCGGATACAAGTCAGAAACCCCTTTATAAAGCGGATTTCGAAGCTTATATCGTGAAGGTTGACAGATAAATCTCAGAAAACGAAAGGCAATATTATGATCAAGGTTGGAATAATCGGAGCAACAGGATATGCGGGAAATGAGCTTATAAGGATACTTAAACAGCATCCCGAAGCTGAGATAGTGCACTATGGAAGTAAGTCTTACGTGGGACAGCGCTATTCCGATATTTTCAGGAACACCGCAGAAATAGTTTCCGAGGATTGCGGAGATGACAATATCGCAGAGATCTCCGAAAAAGCGGATGTGATATTCACCGCCACTCCCCAGGGCTATTGTGCGGGCATAGTTACCGAGGAGGTACTAAAAAAATGTAAGATCATCGATCTTTCCGCAGATTTCCGCCTTAAGGACGTGAAAGTATATGAAAAATGGTACAAGATAGAGCACAAAGCACCTCAGTTTATAGAGGAAGCGGTTTACGGACTTTGCGAGATAAACCGTAAGGATGTAAAGAATGCAAGGATACTTGCAAATCCCGGCTGTTATACCACCTGCTCCATACTCACGGTTTATCCTCTGGCAAAGGCAGGACTCATCGATCTTTCAACTCTTATCATAGATGCGAAGTCGGGTACTTCCGGAGCGGGACGTTCTGCAAAGACCGACAACCTTTTCTGTGAGGTCAACGAAAACATCAAGGCCTACGGCGTAGCAACCCATAGACACACTCCCGAGATCGAGGAACAGCTTTCCTATGCAAGCGGGGAGAATGTGGTGCTGAACTTCACTCCTCATCTGGTACCCATGAATCGCGGTATCCTTGTGACAGCCTATGCAAATGTTAAGAAGGGTGTTACGGAGGAGGACATCAGAAAGGCCTATGAAGACGCTTATAAAAACGAAAAGTTCGTAAGAGTTTTAAATAAGGGAATATGTCCCGAAACCCGATGGGTGGAGGGATCCAATTATACTGACGTAAATTTTGTTCTTGATGAAAGAACAGGCAGAGTGATCATGATGGGGGCTCTGGACAATATAGTGAAGGGTGCTGCGGGACAGGCGGTGCAGAACATGAACATCATGTTCGGTTTACCTGAAGATACGGGACTTGATCTGGTTCCCATGTTCCCTTAGGAGTAAAGATGGAAAGAGTAATTATCCGCGCCATGCTCGCATCCGACTACGAGAAGGTATATGCCTTATGGCAGACCATTTCGGGCTTCGGATTAAGGAGTATCGACGATTCAAAAGAAGGTATAGAAAAATTTATAAAGAGAAATCCCACCACCAGCGTTGTGGCGATCATTGACAATGAGATCGTGGGTTCCGTGCTCTGTGGTCACGACGGCAGAACCGGCTATTTCTACCATGTGTGCGTTAAAAAGGAAATGAGACGCCACGGAATCGGTAAGGAAATGGTGGTAAGAGCCATGAAGATGCTGTCCGAGGAAGGGATAAACAAGGTCTCACTCCTTGCCTTCAGGGATAACACCGGAGGCAATGCCTTCTGGAAACAGGTGGGCTGGAAGGAAAGAAGCGACATAAACTTTTATGATTTTGTTCTGAATGAAGACAACATCACTGCGTTTAACGACGGTGTTGAAGGTTAGTAAAGTATCGGAGGCATATATATGATCAAAGAGATCAAAGGCGGCGTTACCGCAGCTCGCGGCTTTTCCGCAAGTTGTACGGCAGCAGGTATAAAATACAAAGACAGAACGGATATGGCAATGGTGTATTCATCGGTTCCCTGTAAAACTGCAGGCACCTACACCAAAAATGTGGTAAAGGCAGCTCCGGTTCTTTGGGACAGAGCTCTCACAGACGGAGACAAGCCGGTTTCCGCGATAGTCATCAATGCGGGCATTGCCAATGCATGTACCGGAGAAGAAGGCTTTTCCTATTGTGAAAAGACAAGCGATGCGGCTAAGGAAGCTCTGAACTTAAAGGATTCTGAGGTTCTTGTGGCATCTACGGGTGTTATAGGAAAGCAGCTTCCCATAGAAAGAATAGTGGAAGGCACAAAGGTGCTTGCAACCAAACTTTCCGATACTATAGAGGCAGGAGAGGAAGCATCCAAAGCCATAATGACCACGGATACACACAATAAGCAGATCGCTTTCGAGTTTGAAGCCGGCGGTAAGAAGTGCGTTATAGGCGGTATGTGCAAAGGTTCGGGTATGATCCATCCCAATATGTGCACCATGCTGGCTTTTATCACTACAGATGTATGCATAGATAAGGCTTTGATGCTCAAGGCACTTCGAGAGGATATCGAAGACACCTTTAACATGGTATCTGTAGACGGTGATACTTCCACCAATGATTCCGTAATGCTCCTTGCTAACGGGCTTGCGGGTAATTCAGAGATCACTGAGGAAAACAGTGCTGATTTCGCTGTGTTTAAGGAAGCACTCCACGGAGTAACTTTATTCATGGCTAAGAATATCGCAGCCGACGGTGAAGGCGCAACCAAGCTTTTTGAGGTCAAGGTGGTAAATGCGGCTGATAAGGCAAAGGCAAAGACGCTTGCTCTTTCCGTTATAAAGAGCAGCCTGACCAAGGCAGCGGTATACGGAAATGATGCCAATGTGGGCAGGATCATGTGTGCTCTGGGTTATTCCGGAGTTGACTTCGATCCTTATAATGTGGACATCACCATTTCCAGCGAAAACGGCTGTGAGCAGCTGGTGGAAAAGGGCGTTCCACTCGATTTTAACGAGGAACTGGCAACAAAGATCCTTTCCGGAAAGGCTGTTACAGCTACCTGCGATATGAAGGAAGGCAAGGCTGAGGCTACTGCCTGGGGCTGTGATCTCACCTATGATTACGTTAAGATAAACGCCGACTACAGAAGCTGATGCTTTTACGGCCGGTTAAAACTAACATATATTAAAAAAGGACAAGAAAAATGGAGTATTCATATCTCTCTGAAAACAATCGTGCGGATGTGCTCATCGAAGCACTTCCCTATATCCAGAAATTCAGCGGCAAGATCGTTGTAGTAAAGTATGGCGGTTCTGCCATGGTGGATCCCGAGATCCAGAAGAACGTCATCAAGGACGTGGCTCTTCTTAAACTTGTGGGCATGAAGCCTGTTATCGTTCACGGCGGCGGTAAGGAGATCTCCAAATGGGTAGGCCTTTTGGGCAAGGAACCTGTCTTTGTGGCAGGAAAGCGTGTTACCGACGCGGAAACAATGGAAGTTGCCGAGATGGTTCTTAACAAGGTAAACAAGAACCTGGTTCAGTTCATGGAGCAGCTGGGGATCAAGAGCGCAGGTATATGCGGTAAGGACGGATGTACCCTTCATGTAAAGCGTGCCACTGTTGAAGGTCAGGATATTGGCTTTGTGGGTGACATCGACAAAGTGGATCCTTCCCTTCTTTTATCCTTACTTGAGCAGGATTTTGTTCCCGTTGTGGCGCCCATCGGACTTGACGATAATTTCCAGGCCTACAACATCAACGCGGATGATGCGGCCTGTGCCATTGCAGAGGCACTTGATGCCGAGAAGCTCACCTTCCTTACCGATATCGAAGGCGTATGCAAGGATCCCAAGGATAAGAGTACATTGATCTCCAGACTTTCCATAGCGGAAGCTGAGACCCTTATGAAAAACGGCAATATCGGAGGCGGAATGCTTCCCAAGATAAATAATTGCATCCATGCAATAGAGCAGGGCGTAGGCTCCGTTCATATCCTGGACGGAAGAATGGCTCACTGCCTGCTCCTTGAGTTCTTCACTGACAAAGGTATCGGAACAGCCATCTACAAAACCGTAGACTGATTTCGAAAAAAATGAACCACTAACCCCGTCCCCAAGGTTCATTTTTTTGAAATGAACCCCGGGGACGGGGTTAGCGGTTCATTTTCGCAAAAGGAGATAATTATGGAAACTAATGAAGTAATGGAAAGGGCCGAAAAGGTTCTTATGCATACCTACGGAAGATATCCACTTGTTCTGGATCATGGTAAGGGCATGTACCTTTATGACAATGACGGCAAGGAGTATCTGGATTTTGCGGCAGGTATCGGCGTATTTGCCATCGGATACAACGATCCGGAGTATAATGCGGCACTGACCGAGCAGATCGGAAAGCTTACCCACACCTCCAATTATTATTATAACGTTCCCGCTACTCTTGCGGCAGAGAAGTTCACCAAGGCTTCGGGAATGGACCGTGTGTTCTTCACAAACAGCGGTACGGAAGCTGTTGAAGGAGCCATAAAGCTTGCCAGAAAGTACTATTATAATAAGCACAAAAAGGCGGACAGTGAGATCATCGCCATGAACCATTCCTTCCACGGTCGTACCATGGGAGCTGTGGCTGTTACAGGCACGGAAAGCTATCGCATTCCTTTTGAGCCTCTTATCGGAAATGTAAAATTTGCCGAGTACAATGATCTTCAATGCGTTAAGGATCTGGTGACGGATAAGACCGCCGCGATCATCATGGAAACCTTACAGGGGGAGGGCGGTATCCATCCCGCTACCTGCGATTTTCTAAAAGGAGTTCGTAAGCTCTGCGATGAGAAGGACATCCTCCTTATACTGGATGAAGTACAGTGCGGCATGGGACGTACCGGGAAGATGTTTGCTTATCAGGCACTGGGAGTAACTCCCGACATCATCACCTGTGCAAAGGGCCTGGGCAGCGGTGTCCCCGTGGGAGCCTTCGGAGCTAAGGAAAAAGTGGCGACTGCACTTGTACCCGGAGATCACGGCTCCACCTACGGAGGAAATCCCCTTGTATGTGCGGCTGTAAGTAAGGTTTTTGATATTTTCGAAGAGAAGAAGCTTCTTGAAAATGCAAACAAGATCGGAGATTATCTTTGGGATAAGCTTGAAAAATTTGCAAAGAAGCATGCAGATATGGTCGTTGACCACCGTGGCATCAAGATGATGCAGGGCCTGGAATTTAAGTTTGATGTTCATGAGATGGTTAAAAAGGGTATGGATAACGGCCTCATCACCATCGCAGCGGGTAAGAACGTGATCCGTTTCCTTCCTCCTCTTATTGCTGAGAAGAAGCATGTGGACGAAATGATAGAAAAACTGGAGAAGAGTTTATAATAAAAAAAGTTCAGCGTGTACGTGCGCTGAACTTTTTTATGTCAGATATCTATTTCATTTGCAAAGAATACAGGGCCGTCTTTACATATGCGTTTATTTTTGACATTGGAGTGGCCGTCCACTTCAGCAGTCTTGCATACACATGCGAGACAGGCTCCGATACCGCAGGCCATACGTTCTTCCATGGAGATCTGGGCGTTTAAGCCTTTTTCATTCGCAAAGGCTTTAAGGCCTTTTAACATGGGAAGAGGGCCGCAGGCGTAAAGACAGGTGTCCGAAAGATCCATCCCGGATGCGGACTTTATCGCTTCCACCACGTTACCGTGAAAACCGCAGCTTCCGTCATCGGTGGCAATGATAAGATCACCGTAGGCTTTGAACTCCTCGGCCAGGAAAAGGGAGAAATCTCTGTAACCAAGAACAGAAGTGACCTTCAGACCTTTTTCGGAAAGCTGTTTTGCAAGGCCCAGCATGGGAGGGATCCCAATGCCTCCGCCGAAGAGAAGAGCTCTTTTTTCGCTTACGGGGAGGAAGCCGTTACCTAAAGGCCCCAGCACCTTTATATCTTCATCTTCCCGCATCTTTGAAAGCTCTCTTGTTCCTTCGCCCGCGATCCTGAAAACCAGACGGACAGTACCCTCGGCACTGTCAAAACCGCAGATGCTTATGGGACGGGGAAGGAGCCTGGAAGCATCTTTCAGATAGACATTAACGAATTGGCCTGCTTTGGCTTCGGATGCGATCTCAGGAGCGAGAAGGGTCATATCGAAAATGTCCTTTGATATTTCTTTTATAGACTTTATCTTAGCCATTATCTTATCTTTCTTTAACAGTCTTGGGTTCGTCGTAATCTACTCCGAAGGTGTCAACGGTAACGGTTTCCATTCTCTGGGTGAGAGTGGGATGATCGTTCCAGTCGGTGTCTACGGATGCTACACGGTCTACAGCTTCCATACCTTCAATAACTTTACCGAATGCTGCATATCCACCGTCGAGGTGAGGGGCATCCGCATGCATAATGAAGAACTGGCTTCCGGCAGAATCGGGATGCATAGCGCGGGCCATGGAGATCACGCCGCGGCTGTGCTTAAGATCGTTCTTAAAACCGTTCTGTGCGAACTCTCCTTTAATGGAATAGCCGGGACCACCCATGCCTGTTCCATCGGGACAACCGCCCTGGATCATGAAGCCGGGGATCACGCGGTGGAAGATGAGACCGTTGTAAAAGCCCTTGTTTACCAGAGAAATAAAGTTGTTTACAGTATTGGGAGCGATCTCGGGATAAAGTTCCACTTTGATCAGATCGCCATTTTCCATTTTAATGGTTACGATAGGATTTGCCATGATTATCTCCTTGATTTTATTTTTCCGTGGTTAAGACAGGGATAAAAGACTTCCTGTCCACTTAAAACCCTCAAAATTTTAGCACAAAGAAAAGAAGGGCACAAGAGGATTTTTCCCACCTTGATTTTGGCAACGTTCTTTGTTATACTCTAACGGATTATGAGTTCCTTTTGGAGTATAATATGAAAAATGTAAATACCGAGATCAATATATTGGGCATAGGCTTTAAAAACCCGGTCACAGTGGCTTCAGGAACCTTTGGATCGGGCATGGAGTATTGCGACTTCGTGGACCTGAACAGACTGGGTGCGGTAACCACAAAGGGTGTTGCTAATGTGCCTTGGGAAGGAAATCCCACCCCAAGGGTTGCGGAAGTATATGGCGGCATGCTTAATGCCATAGGCTTGCAGAACCCGGGCATAGATCTTTTCATCGAGAGAGATATCCCCTTCCTTAAGAAATACGATACAAAGATCATTGTAAATGTCTGCGGTCATTCCGTGGAAGAGTATATCGAGGTGGTGAAGCGCCTCAGGGATCAGTCGGTGGATGCTCTGGAGATCAACATTTCCTGCCCCAATGTCAAGCAGGGTGGCATAGCTTTCGGTACGGATCCTCATCTGGCTGAGGAAGTCACGAGAAGGATAAAGGAGGTAGCGGCGCAGCCCGTTATCATGAAGCTTTCTCCCAATGTCACCAGCATTGCGGACATGGCAAGAGCCGTGGAAGCGGGTGGTGCTGACGGCGTCTCCCTTATCAATACCCTCACGGGAATGAAGATAGACATTAACCGCCGTCGTTTCCTTCTGGCCAATAAGACAGGCGGAATGAGCGGTCCTGCGGTAAAGCCCGTGGCAGTGAGAATGGTCTATGAAGTGCACAGAGCCGTAAAACTTCCGATCATCGGAATGGGAGGCATACAAAATGCCGAGGACGCACTGGAATTTATGATGGCGGGTGCAAGCATGGTATCCGTGGGGACAGCCAATTTCATTAATCCGAGAGCCACTCTGGATGTGATCGAAGGCCTTGAAAACTGGTGCGAAAAGCAGGGCGTTAAGGATATCAATGAGATCATAGGATGTGTCGACAACTAAAACGTATATTTTCTTTTATAAATAAAGAGTTCAATAAATATGGATATATTTGAATTCATGGCGGAGAAGAATCGGGACAACGAAGCTCCTCTTGCCGCAAGACTCAGACCCCGTACCTTGGACGAGGTCGTGGGACAACAGCATATAGTGGGAAAGGATAAGCTGCTTTACAGAGCCATAAAGGCAGATAAGCTGTCCTCCATTATCTTTTACGGACCTCCCGGAACGGGAAAGACAACACTGGCAAAGGTGATAGCCAATACCACCAGTGCGGAGTTCACCCAGATCAATGCCACGGCAGCAGGGAAAAAGGATATGGAAGAGGTGATCGAAGCTGCCAAAGCGAGGTATGGGCAGTATGGTAAAAAGACCATCCTTTTTGTGGACGAGATACACCGTTTCAATAAGGGACAGCAGGATTATCTCCTGCCTTTTGTTGAAGACGGGACAGTGATACTGATCGGAGCTACTACGGAAAATCCCTATTTTGAAGTGAACGGGGCTCTTATCTCCAGGTCGGTTATCTTTGAACTCCATCCTCTTTCCGCAGAGGATATAAAAACTCTTCTAAAAAGAGCCATCGAGGACAAGGAAAGAGGCATGGGATCCTTTCATGCCGAAGCGGATGAAGATGCTCTGGATTTTATAGCCGACATGGCAAACGGAGATGCAAGATCCGCCATAAACGCCATAGAGCTGGGAATACTCACTACAGAACGTAGCGCGGACGGCAAGATCCACATAGATCTCAAAGTGGCTGAAGAGTGCATTCAAAAAAGAGTCCTTAAGTATGACAAGGGCGGTGATAATCACTATGACACCATTTCCGCCTTTATAAAGAGCATGCGGGGTTCCGATCCCGATGCGGCGGTCTACTATCTGGCAAGAATGCTGGAGGCGGGGGAGGAACCTGCTTTCATAGCCCGAAGGATAATGATCTGTGCCTCCGAGGATGTATCCAATGCGGATCCTCAGGCACTTATACTTGCAACAAGTGCAGCATTGGCTGTGGAGAGACTGGGTATGCCCGAAGCACGGATACTTTTGGCACAGGCAGCCATATATGTTGCCTGCGCGCCAAAGAGCAACTCAAGCATATGTGCCGTCGACGATGCAATGGCACATGTTAGGGAACATAAGACCGAACCCATACCTCCCTATCTGCAGGACGCCCATTACGGAGGCTCCGCGAAGCTGGGCAGAGGCATAGGATATATGTATTCCCATGAATATCCCAAGCATTATTCGGGACAGGAGTACCTGCCGGAAAGCCTTCGTGACACACGATTTGTGGATCTTTCTGAACAGGGCTTCGAGAAAAAGATGAAGGAGTGGCTAAAATGGTTAAAAGAATAGTTGCGCTGGCGGCAGTGGTATTGCTGGTGGGCATGTATATAGCGACTTTGGTCTGCGCGATACTGGCAACCCCCGAGGCTAAGTCCATGTTTGTCGGATCCCTTGTACTGACTGTGGCAGTGCCCATCATTCTCTGGGTTTTCATGGCTTTGTACAAGAGAGCTCACAGAGATGACGACAAGAATATTTCCATATCGGAAATGAGAAAGTATCAAAAACGTATCAAACAGGGTGAAGCACCTGATAAGATAGCAAAAGAGATTGAAGAAAAATATGATATAAAGGAGAAAGATTAAATGGCTACATTACTTGAAACATGGCGCGAGGGCGCATACGGCAAGGACACAAATTCCAGGGAGGGACAGCTCTTCTGGGGAAATTATTTCAATATCGAAAAGGGCATCTATGAAGAGATCCTCTCCCATCCCAGAAAAGAGTACAAGGGCACGGTTTCGGAACTGGCAAAGTCTTTTAAGTGCGATCTTAACATCTTTGTAGGCTTCCTTGACGGTATCAATGACAGTCTTGTGACTCCCAATCCCATTGAAGAGATGGACGAAAACACAGAAGTATCCCTTAAGTACGATAAGGAAAAACTTTATTACAACATGGTGGAAGCAAAAGCTGACTGGCTTTACGGCCTTCCTCAGTGGGATAAGCTTCTTACCGAAGAGAGAAGAAAAGAGCTTTATAAGGAACAGAAGAAGTCCGGTACTGTAGTTGTAGGCAAGAAACCCGGAAGAAACGATCCCTGCCCTTGCGGAAGCGGTAAAAAGTACAAGTTCTGCTGCGGAAGATAATACTGTTTAGGATAAAAGGAAGTTATGAGTAAAGACAGAGACGAGTACCTTGACAGAGACAGATCATACAGTCCGGGAAGAAGGAGAAGAAGGAACAACAGAAGGTTTGTGCTTTTTGGTGTTATCCTTGCGGTCATGGCTGTGGGATGCGGAGTTCTGGGATATACGCTCGCAATAAGGTACCTGGAAAAGAACGATCCGAAGAACAACCCGGGTCAGGGACAGGTAACTCAGGTTGCGGATGTTTCACAGACCCCTGCGGTAGATCCTACAACCACCCCGACACCCACACCTTCGGCCACACCCACCCCCTTCATAAGACCGGGGTTTGACGATCCCTACCTCATCGGCTTTGACGACTTCAGGGAACCTTTCCCTGTCAGAGGTGCATATGTGGGCCATATGTCCAAGGGTTCTTCGATATATGACAATATTACCTGGCTCGCGGGATTTACAGAGTTAAATGCAGTGGTCATAGATGTTAAGGATGACTTCGGCTATATCACCTATGATATGGATTGTAAAGCCGTACAGGATATGGGGCTGGTAACCCCGAAGGACGGCAAGTACTATATAGAAGACATGAAGGGACTCCTTGAGGATCTTCACAGCCGGGGCATTTATTGTATAGCAAGAGTGGTGTGCTTTAAGGAGAGTTATTACACCGATTCTCCCATTGTAAGGCTTCATCCGGAGTGGTTGTTGAAGAACAAAGACGGATCACTGTTCAGAGATAAGACGGTTCTCAACGGTACAAGCAAACCCTATGCATGGATGAATTTTTACAACAGGGATGCCCTGGAATTCATAGTGGACGTGGCGGAACAGGCTGCTTTGGACGGTTTCGACGAGATATGCTTTGATTACATGCGTACACCTACGGATGTGAAACTCAGCGATCTTGATTACGGCACCGAGGCTGAAAGTGTATCCTACTCCGAGCAGATCGTGAAGTTTATCAGATATGCCTGCAACAGGCTTAAACCCTTGGGTGTGTTCGTGAGCGGATCGGTTTACGGGATCACCATAGATTCTGCCATAGACAGTGCCAACCTGGGACAGGATTATAAGGAATTGGCAAGGTATCTGGATTACATCTGCCCCATGATCTATCCTTCACATTATGGCACTAATTTCGGCGTCATAGAAAATGTTAAGGAACACCCCTATGAGCTGGTCGCCATGGAGATCCGTAATTCGGAAAAGAAATTAAAGGCCGTTAGTGAGAGCGAGGTAAGAAAAACCGCTTCCTGCAGACCCTGGCTTCAGGCTTTCGGCTATGAGTACGGACAGATCCGGGTACAGGTGGATGCCTGCTATGAAAACGGAGCAGATACCTGGCTCTACTGGAATTCCGGCGGTTATTACGAGCAGGAGGTCTTTCTTACAAAGGAAGAAGCGGCAGCTCAGGCGGAACAACAAAAAAATGAATAAAAAACAGATATTTTAATGTGAAACGCATAAATATATTTTGCGGGATATTAGACAGAAGGTAATAAAACACCTTGAAAACATTTTAAAGATCGATCTGAAAGTAATTTATGAAGGCTATGAAACCTATGTTAGATCAGGAGGTATATTTATGAAAAAACACATTAGAAGCATTGCGGTAATGGCCCTGGCAGTGGTACTGCTGGCCGGCTGCGGAAAAGGTGAGAGTGCAGCGTATAATAAAGCTGCCGAAACAGCATATGACAATTATTATATGGAAGGCTCTACCGGGGCTATGCTGAGCGACACCGGTGTGAGCTACAGCAGGGCTGCAGAAGCGAAAAGTAGTCCGACAAGTAGTCAATCCAACTTTGATTCTGACAATTCCGGCACATCACAGGGCGTGGTTTCCAGAAAGGTGATAAAGAACGCTTATCTGGAAGTCCAGACCCTTAAGTTTGACGAGTTTGTTGCGGAGCTTAAGGCTAAGGTGGAGGAGTTCGGCGGCTACTATGAGTCGGCCAACCTTTCCGGAAATAACATTTATTCTACTTCCTCCAGAAGAGCAAGCTACTCTGTCCGTGTTCCCGAAGACAAGATAGAGCCTATGATGAACAGCATCGGCGAGATCGGAACAGTGATCTCCTCCAGCTATAATGAGAATGATATCACTCTGGCTTATGTGGACGTGGAGAGCAGGATCAAGACTCTTACCACTGAGCAGGAAACATTACTGGGACTTCTTGAAAAGGCTTCCTATCTTGAGGATATAATCCGTCTTGAGCAGAGACTTTCAGAAGTCAATTACGAGCTTGAAACTTATAAATCCAGACAGAGAAACTATGACGATAAGATCTCTTACAGCACCTTAAATATCGAAGTGAAAGAAGTGCAGAGAGTGTCCATCGTTGCTGAAGAGCCTCTTACCCTCGGCGAAAGGATAGCAAAGGGCTTCAAGAATAATATGCTGAATATCAAGGAAGGCCTTGAGAATTTCATTGTCTGGTTCATTTCTTACATAGTTAATATCATCATCTTCTGCGGCGTGGTTGCGGTTGTTGTGATCCTTTTGGTAAAGTATGCGAAAAAGACAGACAAGCGCAAGGCGAATATCCGAAAAGAAGCTGATACAGACCAAGAAAAATCGGAAAAATAAATGCACGAAAACTGGGTTATAATCAATAAAAAAGGCGACGTAAAAGCGGTTGCCGAGGAGCAGGGCGTAAGTGAGATCACTGCCCGCATCCTTTTAAACCGCGGCCTGGACACCAAAGACAAGAGGGATGTATATCTGCATCCCTCTGTTTGCGGTTTAAGGGATCCAAAACTTCTTTTTAATGCGGAAAAAGCGGCCCGGATCCTGGCAAAAGCCGCGGATGATCACCAAAGCATACGTATCGTCGGCGACTATGATGTGGACGGCATCACGTCAACTTATGTCCTCTATAAGGCTTTAAAGGAACGGGGAGCGGAAGTTTCCTACAGGATACCGGACAGGATAGCGGATGGATACGGTATAAACAGGAATATAGTGGATGAGGCGTTGTCGGACGGAGTGCAGGTGCTTCTCACCTGTGATAACGGTATTGCGGAATATGATACCATAGCCTATGCCAAGGAGCAGGGACTTACCGTAGTGCTTACGGATCATCATGAAGTGCCTGTCAGGGAGGGGCATCAAGTGATACCTCCCGCGGATGTGGTGGTGGATCCCAAACAAGAGGGAGAAACCAGCCCCTTCAAAGGATTTTGCGGATGCGTGGTAGCCCTGAAGGTGATGGAATGCATGGGAACTGACATAAAGCCTTTGCTGGCCTATGCTGCTATGGCGACCCTGTGTGATGTAATGGATCTTCAGGATGAGAACAGGACCATAGTTATCATGGGACTGGATGAACTCAGAAGAACAAAGGATATAGGCTTGATAGCACTTATCCATGCCAACGATCTGACGGTGGCATCTTTAAGCGTCTATCACATAGGTTTTGTGGTGGGACCCTGCCTTAATGCATCCGGAAGACTGGATACAGCGGAAAAAGCATTGCAGCTTTTGCTGGAGGAAGACAGAGGAAAGGCAGCGGCAGCGGCTGAAGAACTGGTGGAACTTAATAATGACAGAAAGGCCATTACGGAAGCAGGGACGGAAAGAGCCAGGATGATAGTGGAGACTGTGGCAAGGAAGCAGGCGGAAGCTAACCACGATACGGACTGGGAAAAATATCTGGATAAGGTCATAGTGGTGTATCTTGCGGAATGCCATGAAAGCGTGGTGGGAATAATCGCCGGAAGGATCAGGGAATTATATGCAAGGCCCACCTTTGTATTGACGGATTCCGTTGACGGCATAAAAGGGTCCGGAAGGTCTACCGAGAATTTCTCCATGTTTGAAGAAATGTCAAAGATCGGGGATGTGTTTACCAGGTTCGGAGGGCATCCCATGGCAGCGGGACTCAGCATGGACAGGAACAAACTGCCGGAGTTTCGTAAAAGGATAAATGAAAACTGCACTCTTACCGAAAAGGAACTTATGAGAAAGGTGAAGATAGACCTGAAACTTCCCTTTGAGTATGTAAATACCCGGCTGCTGGATGAGCTTAAAATGCTGGAGCCCTTCGGCAAAGGAAACGAAAAGGCAGTCTTTGCGGAAAAGGATCTTAAGATCGAAAGAGCGTCTGTCCTCGGAAAAAACAGGAATGTTCTGAGGCTAAACATGGTGAACGGATCGGGGTTCAGGATCAGCGGCGTGTATTTCGGAGATATTCCGGGATTTATTGAAAAAATTTCCACTGTTTACGGGAAAGAAGAATGTGATAAAATGTTCAGGGGACAGACCGATAAGGTGGTGATATCCGCTACCTATATTCCGGATGAAAATGAATATAACGGTATAGTTACCATTCAGGCGAGAATACAGAACATTTTGGTTTAAGGAACGGCAGAAAATGGAGATCAGGGATGTTTTTGAAAATAAAAGAGTTTTGATCTGGGGCTACGGCAGAGAAGGAAAATCCTCCGAAAGCTTTATTAAGAGCCATTGCAGTACAAAAGCCCTGGAGATATACGAGGGCGACATTTCGGGGATAGATACTTCCGAATGGGACTTGATCCTTAAAAGCCCGGGCATAGTAATGCTCGAAAGGGTACCGAAGGTTACTTCCCAGACGGAGATCTTCCTTAACAGATATGCCGATCAGACCGTGGGCATTACCGGAACCAAGGGAAAGAGCACCACCTCGTCCCTCATGTACGAGGCTGTAAAGGCCTGCGGAAGGGATACGGTACTTCTCGGCAATATAGGAAAGCCCTGTTTTGATTATATTGATGAGATAAAGGATGACACTTTGATCGTTTTTGAATTATCCTGCCATCAGCTCATGCACATAGACCGGGCTCCGGCCTATTCCATTTTCCTGAATCTCTATCCTGAACACCTGGATTATTACGGAACTGTGGAAAAGTATTTTGAAGCAAAGGCTAATATAACAACTCACCAAACCCGCGGTAATACTGTGCTTCTTGGGAAAAACGTCCCGGGTATAAAAACAGTTGCCAACAAACGGATTGTGGATAATGTGGAAAAGTGTAATCATGATTTTACTTTAAAGATCCCGGGGGAACACAACAGATTGAATGCGGAATTTGTACGCATTATGGCTGTAGAAGTCCTGGGACTTAATGAGGAAGACGTGCTTCGGGGCATGTCGGAGTTTAAGGGCCTTCCTCACAGACTGGAATATGTGGGAGAGTATGATGGGGTAAAATACTATGACGATTCCATATCCACCATACCTGAGGCTGCCATCAATGCGGTCAAGAGCCTTCCAAATGTGGGAATAGTGCTGGTGGGAGGAATGGACAGAGGTATAGACTATTCCAAACTCATTATATATATTAAGGAAAACAAAGACATCACCTTTGTACTCATGTATGAAACGGGAAAGAGGATAGGAGATTCTCTGGGACATTCCGATAATGTTGTTTTTGCCTCCGATCTCGAAGAAGCGGTGGCCGTTGCCGTGAGGATCGGAAAGGCGGGAAGTTCTACGGTACTTTCACCCGCCGCGGCATCATATGGCTATTTCAAAAACTTCGAAGAGAGGGGCGACAGATTTAAGGAACTGGTCAGAAATTATGGCAAAAAGTGACCGGTGCTTTCGAAAAAAATCAACTTGACAAGAGACTGTTTTTTATATAGAATTCTAAAAGCGTTGAAAGGGAACTCTCTTTTTGTTACGTTTCAGAGAAAAAGCGGATGGTGAAAGCTTAGCGTTAATGAAAGAGACGGCGCCCCGGAGCATCGCGTGAAGAGCGCGACGTGTTTCCCGCGTTAAGGGAGTTAAAGAGCAAAGCGAAAGCTTTGAATTTAGGTGGAACCACGGACATTAATGTTCGCCCTAAACAGATTATTCATTCTGTCAGGGGCGAACTTTTTTTATTTTGAATTCGCCTTGACAAGGCAAATATGCCGGCAGGCATACTTATCACGCAAGGAAAGGTA
>JAEEWS010000036.1 GCA_016287765.1 Lachnospiraceae bacterium | reverse complement strand
TACGCATTGTTTTGCGGAGAACGAGCCGTACGATATTTTGGTTAAAAAGGAATATCGTGGAAAAGGATACGGAAGACAGCTGCTGGCTATGGCATTACGGGAGAACGAACCTAAAGATATGATGTTGCTGGTAGATTTTGATAATGTACCGGCTATCAACTTATATGAATCTATGGGGTTCGTGAAAAAAGAAAACGGGAATTTGCTGACAGCATATTGGCATACCGCGGAAACATCAACAAATGGACAACTCAAGTGGTGATTGAGTGCTCGTTTCATTGCGTGATTTGGGCACTCAAGCACGAATTGATATACAATTTGCCTCCGATAAACTATACTCCATCTCAGATGTTGGCCACATCAATTTTGAGACTAAGAGGCGAAACAATGATTAAATATGAATATCACGGAGGCAATATAATGTTTAACATGAATAAGATCGGAAAGATAATTAAGGATGCAAGAACAAAGAAGAATATGACACAGTTGGAGCTTGCAGACAAGATGGGCGTAAGCTACCAGGCGGTTTCAAATTGGGAACGAGGCAACTCGATGCCGGATATCGCTAAAATCCCGGATCTGGCAAAAGAACTCGGACTGGAATTATCGGAACTTCTTGATGGTAAAAACGGACAATTTGCTGCAGAGACAGTAAACAAGACGATATCTGAGCCTGATGCGGTCCTTTCTCCTAAGGAACTTGCAGAAGTGGCACCTATTCTTCCGCCCAAAGAACTAAAGGAAAAAACGGAAAAAACTGTCGGAAAGGAAAAGATTGATCTTTCCGCACTGATTCCATTGGCACCATTTCTTGATGACGAATATTTGGATGAACTGATTAGGGGAACGGATGTATCCGATATGACCGGTTTGGTTGAATTAGCTCCTTATCTTTCTGATGATGCACTTATTGATATAGCTAACAGAATTGATATTACAGATATGAAAACCCTTATAGCGATTGCACCGCATTTGCCGGATGAGGCATTAACCGAACTTGCCGGTAAGATCGGAACTGCACGCATAGATGATCTGATCAAATTGGCACCGTATCTTCCGGACGAGGCTCTCGATGATATCGGTTCAAAACTTATGCTGTCTGGAGATATGGACGGATTAGAAAATTTGGCACCATATCTTACAGATGAGGCGTTGGATGATATCACGAATCGTTTGTTGGAAGTGGGAAAAGCGTCTGATCTGATAGAGATAGCTCCTTACTTGACGGATGAGAGTATTCGCAAGATAGCAGATTATCTGCTTCATAATAAGGATATCGAAGGGCTTTCCAAGATCAAAGATTATCTGTGATTGCTTATAGCGGTAGTGTCTCATTTCCAACTGAGGCGTAAATTACAGGGCTTTAAAACGAAGAAGACCTACAAACCATGTTTTGTTGAACTTCCAGGACATTTTTGATTGTGAGGTTAAGAAGAATGAAAAAAAAGAGTAAATGTATAATTGCTGTAATATCATTGGTATTCCTGCTTTCGATGATAATGGTATTTGGCATGATAAGGTTTGAAACGCCTATCCATAGATCGCTCCATGTATTTGATGAGAATGGGGTGGAATTTGCCGCCAATCTGAACTTAGAGGCCTGGCGTTCGTTCTTTAAACCCGACAAACTCTCCGGATACATAATTCTTGATGGAATAAGGTATATAAGTGCCGAGGAGGCTTCTAATATCGATTATCCTTTGGATGTGTTGGAATTATTTGCCGAACCCGGATCAAGAACCTTTGTTTTTTGGGAGGAAGGAAGCTCATATGGCATGTATGCCACAAAGCTGCTGGTTTCTATGGATGACTATTCCTGTAAAGATGTAACGATATGGCGGCAGGGAGAAGGTGTTTCAGAAGTATATGCTACACCGGGATATTACGATAGGTAAACGGATAGGTAATATACCCGCCATCAATTGTCTCGACTGCTGTATTTTCAAGGGCTGCAAGCGTTTCTTGCCTCGGACTCTGACTTATGTCTTTTCAAGGTTCGAATCCTTGTAGCCCTGCGTAAGATAAAAGAGCTTGAGACATAAAGTTTTAAGCTTTTTTTGTGTTATGGGAGTCAATGGGTGAGCCAACAGGGACGTTTCATTTTGACTCACCGAGGGCGAGTCAAAATGAAACGTCCCCATTGACTCCGGTTTACCGACCGGTTTGAAATATGATGCTGTGGTCAGAATGATAAAGACTATGCTCGGTGCCGTGGTTGCGGTTCTGCTGATCTGCTTCTATAATGGATCGAAGGGAAGACAACTTCCCGAAGCATTTTATTTATCTGTTCTATCCGGTACATTTACTATTGCTGTATTTTGCAGGAAAAAAGTTCTGTTCTGAATGTGAGAAGAGAAAAATGAGTATCATAGCATACAGATTGATTTCGGAACCGAGTGTAATATCGATATGAGCATGAAAGGGTCGTTCCTGATGAGGAGACGATCCTTTTTTAAAAAAGATGGATAAATCCGGAAGATCGGCTCTGGTAGTTGAAACAAACCCTATGATCCGATCGTATTATTGATATAATATTAATTGAAAGGTGGTGGTGATTACGATAAACCTTGATGAAATGTATAAAGAATATTCAAAAATGGTTTACGCGTTTCTCTATTCTATGTGTAAGAACCGTCATCTGGCAGAAGATCTGACACAGGATACTTTTCTTAAAGCATACAAGAATATAGAAAAATATGATGAAAACAGGAAAATGTCCACATGGCTGTGCGAGATCGCAAAGAATCTGTATATTGATCACACACGTAAGCATAAAAATAAAGAGATACCGGATGACCTCCTGGTTTCGGAAACACTGGGAAAGGCGGAGGAGAATCACAATACCGACAATTATCCTTCCGTACATGATATCTTGAAACTTGTACACAGTCTTGATGAGCCCTATAAAGAGGTTTTTCTTCTCAGGTACAGTATGGGCTTTTCATACGGAGAGATAGCGGACCTGTTCGGGGAAAAAGAAGGATGGGCGCGGCTGGTCTATTACAGAAGCAGAAAAATGATTCAGAAGAAGATAAAGGAGATGCCGATATGACTGATTGTGAAATGATTAAGGCATTATTGCCGATGTACATTGAGGATGAATGCAGCGATGAAGTAAGGACGTCTGTAGAAGAACACTTGAAAGAATGTCCTAGGTGCCAAAAGGAATATGAGGAAATGACAAAGGGATTGCCTCAAATGCCGGTTGACTTGCCGGATGCCAAACAGATCAACCCTTTTAAGAAGATCAAGGCTTTTAACAGAAGACGAAATGCGATGATAATACTGTCTGTTACCATTGTTATGATTATAATTGCGTTGCTTCTGGTAAAATACTTGCTTTATAAAAATGGGAAAACGATCTATTGCCAAAGAGATCCTATTGTAGTATTTGAGGCGATCCTTGACAGTTTTTATGACTCTGATCCTAACTCGAAGATTTCGCTGGTGGTGGCAGAAAAAGACGGTTCTATCATAGATTACAACAATCATTTTTTTGAGATATATGATGCGGATAAAGAGCGATATTATCAGGTGGATAATAAAAATATAAGCAGTTCCGGGGATAAAAACAAAGAGCATCCCGATAGTATTCGCATAGAGATCGTCCCGAAAACAAAAAAAGATCAAAAGCCGGATTCTATCGATCTTTCGACCGTTATGGTCATTTTAAGATCGATCATCGATCAAACTGATGTAGACATCAGCAAGGCGTCAATAGCAGTGCATTCATACAAAGGTTCCGTTGGTTATGATGTGGATTATTATTATGATGCGATTACGGGAGACTTTACAGAGGCTGAAAAATTTAAAGAAATCCAAGAAGGAAAAAGTGTTTGTATTATCCGTCTGATCGAACCGACGGTCAAGGTGCCGGATGAGGGGGTGCTCATGGGAGATGAGCTGAGAATAATACAGATTGCTGTTTGTTATTAAAAGATGGCACAAAAAATGAAACAAAATGCCGGCTCGTTCGTATTATCGGTGTAAATAATAAACCGGTTCTTATTTACATAAAAAAATTTACAAAAAAACGAAAGAGAGGTATTCAAATGAAGAGATTCAAGAGACTTGCTGTTATTCTTGCACTTCTTATGGTAATGCAGCCGATCACACAGGTTAATGCTGAAGGATTGTCTCCTGTAGAGGGACACCGAGAAAACGCGCCGGAACCAACGCCTGCGGGACAACTTGCCGAAGATGTTATGGATAAGAACATTACGGCATTTCTGACAGACAGTGCAAGCGATTATGTGGGGCGTATCAAAAAGGCAATATACAATGTCAATGGCGATGAATGTACGGTAGTTGAGAAGATAGGTGTTGGCGCCTATGATGAAGAGTTACCTGAGGGTATGAGTGAAATTGAGTTTGTCTATCATGAATCATTTGCTCCAAAGAACATGACGAAGTCCGATTATACATCTACGATTCTTAGCAATACCAGATCGTATTACAGAAATGGCAATCTCGTTGCAAATGTATATGAAGATTACGAGGTTTGGTATTATTCGACGGGTAAAGTAGATTTAGCGGGTTATTCATTGGGCAAGAGTACTGCGTCCGGATATGGTTCAAGTGATTTTGTGTATGGCAGCGTTGTAAATACAGATGGCTCGGTTAGTTACACCAGTGGCTTTCAGTTTGAAGTTCGCGGAACATTTTGCACTGCCGTTTATGACATCAATCTTATCGTGACACCTTCCTACTATAGTTTCTATTAAGCTTAATTGTTTTGGAATTCTGTGATTACAGACTCAACTTCAGATCACACTCAAGAGGAAAAATAATACTTGTTCGTGCAGAGTTAAAACAATAAGCAAGTAGCACCATAGTTAAATACATTGGTAAAACTAACGAGATCAGTCGTTAGAAATGCTGTATTTTCAAGGGCTGCAAGCGTTTCTTGCCTCGGACTCTGACTTATGTCTTTTCAAGGTTCGAATCCTTGTAGCCATGGTCAAGTTTCAGCGTAGAGCTGAAACTTCAGACTGTCGACAAAGTCTCGCAGAAAAATAGTGCGGGGCTTTGCTTTTTTTGCCGTCAAATGCAATTTCTTGGGCTTGAACTGTATGAAGAGGTTCCCCATTTTTCAACCTTTAGCAAGAATTATACTCGCCGTTTTAAAGACACCGATCTTTTTGAACAGATATTTCAGCACATCCTTGAACCAATAATGTTATCAAGATAAACAAGGTCAAACATTTCTTTTTCATCTTATTATTTCGTTCTATGATATCATTGCCTTCTTGGGGCTGGTTGAACTGATCCTTACTTTAAGGATCCCGGTAATTGCGATCAGAACTACCGCAGTGATCATCAGCATAAGAAGGACTATTCTGAAAGATACGTTATATACTGAGATTGGGAAGCCTATCTCTTCGGAAAATCTGCTGTTAATCATAGTACAGATTATTTTTGTAACAATAACAGCCAAGATAGAAGAAGTAGACTGGATAATTGCAACCCCACCCAAATAGCAACCCAAAATGTACTGATCTCTGAGTCCCAGTGCTTTAAGAATACCAAGTTTTCTTGAGAGGCCCTTCATAGCATAGGCAAGAAGAAGAGCTTCCAATACCACTGCAAAAACAGTAACAAATACAGGCATTACCTTTTGAGTCCCCTTGGTTCCTGACATCCCTAAGTTTTCTGAGCACCCGACTACTTGATAATCCGAAAGTTTAATACTTGACGTGATAGCACTGTAGCTTTCCTCTGCTTCCTTTGTAGGAAGGTAGATCCAAACAACGTTTGGAACAGTGTTTTCCTGTGTTTCTGCTTCAAAAATCACAGAATAATCAAATTTTGCGCCTGCAGAGTCTAATATTCCAACGACTTCATAGGGGATTTCGGTCATCTCACCTGTAACATCAAAATACATTAGTCCACCGCGAACCTCTTTTCCGAAATCAATGTGTGAGATCGTATCCCCTACCTTGATATCTGCTGCTTTTGCAAGATATCCGCCAACAAGTATCTCGTTTTTACCTTTTTCGGGAATACGACCTTCATGGATAAATTCCTTCATAACCTCTTCAAGAAATTCGTGCTCGCAGGCATATCTTATGTAGTCATCCCCCGTAAGCTGCCCGGGTCTCGTTATGGATAATGAGTACCTCGATGTCAGTTGATATATTTTAGAATCTTTTGAAAGCTTTGATCTCAGATCTTTGGCAAAATCGGGTGAAATGTCCTCATACATTCTTGAGAAACTCCTGCTGGCCTGTCCTGAGAATATGACATTCGGAGAAAGCTTAGCATATGATCTTTCGGACGTGAAAGTTAATAGAACGCAGATCAAAAACATGGATATTAGAGTCATTATCGCGAAAAAGACGGTTTTCCCCATACCTCCAAACAACTCTTTGGCAAAAAGCTTGGTTTTCATTCTTTCCCCTCCTATAATTCGACAATCTCATCACAAATATCATCAAACACGGATGTGTGGCAGGTTACTATTACCAATTTTGTCTTTTTCAGTTCCTTTAGTAATTCAATGATGATCTGTGCATTGCCTTCGTCTACATTGGAAATCGGTTCGTCACAAATGAAAATCTCCGCATCTTTCAAAATCGCTCTCGCAAACGCAAGCCTTTGTTTCTCACCTCCGGACAATTCTGCTGTTCTATGATGTTTTCTGTGTGCAAGGTTCATCTTTTGCAGAAGATCATCAATCTTCTTTTCATCAAATTTTTCCTTAGTATCCTCATATATCAGTTTAAGGTTTTCAAAGACTGAAAGATTTTCAAAAAGAGCATAGTCCTGGAACACAAAAGAATATCTTTCTTTACGAATACTGCAAAGAGTGTTTTTATCCGAAAAATCCAAATCTCTTCCATCAATCGACAGATCCCCGTATGTCGGGTCATCTAAAAGGCCCAAAATGCTGAGCAAAGTTGTTTTCCCTTTGCCCGAAGCTCCTTTAAGAAGATACATTTTACCTGCTTCAAATGTGTGACAGAAATCCATGATAACTTCTATATTGTTTTTTCCTTTTCTATACGTTTTTCCGAGATTACTTGCCTCAATCCTCATTGGGTTGCTCCTTTATATAAAAACTGTTTTTACATTAAATTATTGTTCGATTGAATCATCATGTGAAATCACTATTATAATTTTCCCTTTAAGTTTATTTAATATTTTTTCAAAAATACGTAATCTTGTTTCTTCATCAATACAAGAAAATGATTCGTCAAAAATATATACGTCCGCTTGTTTCAACAAGGTTCGGGCTATTGATAGGCGTTTGATCTCTCCTCCGGAAAAACATATCATATTTCTTGTAAGCATCTTCAAGTGGTCTTGTGTAACTACGCGTGCATCGTTTTGATTCTCTCTTATTTTTGATGAAAACAAACGAGTGATTCGTTTTGCCCTATATAAATATTTTGCGTGAAAAAATAATTCAGTTCGTTAGCATGCTACCATTGTAACTAAAAAAAATCAACCGTAAATAGGCTGATTTTTTGAATTTTTTTTTTGGCACATTATTACCTTGAATATGTTCACAGAACTGTAACGATTTTCTCATTTAAATTTTTATAAAATTATGATAAAATACGTAAGACCAAAACAAAGGAGGAAGCCATGCTGAGAGATCTGGTTTTAAAGAACAGAAGCTACAGAGGTTTTGATGAGAACTTTAAGGTGAGTGAAGAGGATCTTAAAGAACTTGTGGACATGGCAAGACTTACTGCTTCGGGTGCGAATCTGCAACCGATCAAATATCATCTGATCACCGGTGAAAAAGAAGTTGAAAAGATGAACGGCCTTACCAGATGGGGAAAGATGTTGACGGAGATTACACTTCCGCATCCGGGACAATATCCCACAGCCTATATTCTTATGGTTGTGGATACAGACATCTGTAAGGATCCGGGTAAAGCCGATACCGATGTGGGTATCGCTGCTCAGACCATCCTTTTGGGAGCGGTTGAAAAAGGAATGGGTGGCTGTATGATAGGAAATTTCGATAAGACAAAGGCCTTCGAGATCTTCTGTCAAAAAGAAAACCATGTTCCGGTATTGGCCTTGGCCATAGGAAAACCATTGGAGAAAGTAAATTTGGTGGATGTGGGTGAAGACGGCAGTACGAAGTACTATCGTGACGAAAATGATGTGCATTATGTACCGAAACGTAAATTAGGGGATGTTTTGGTATAGGGGAATAGATCAAGGGCTTAAAAAGAGGTAAAAAAAGATGTATGATTTCAGTCAATTGACAAAGGACATTTACAACGGCAGAGAGATCGAGTTTGCAATGGATAACACGGATTATGCCATCACCTACACCATGGAAGGAAGGCAGATATCCAGAAATGACAAACTGTTGGTGGATAAGACCGGAGATATCGATAAGTTCATGGATATCCTTACCAACTCCGATATCATAGACGGGCACAGCATGAAAGATGTATTTGATGCCCAGTTATACAACAGAGGATCACTTTACATCCTGTAGTCCTACAGGACCGTATTACTTTACAAATCCTCCTTAAGAGCGTATACTTGCTATTATAACTTGTGAAGGGACAGCTCTTAAGGAGGTGTTTTTTATGAAAAATCTTATCAGATGGTTTAAAAGCATAAAGAAAGAACTCTTTGTTCTGGGTATATTAAGTATAGCGATCGGTGCAGTTATGGTGATCTATCCCGATACCGTGAGCAAGGTCATATGCTATGTTATAGGCGCACTTCTTGTGGTATCCGGCGGTTTTGTTTTGTTGAGTATGCTGGTTCAGAAAGGTGCGAAGCCCTTTACTTTAAGGGTGATAGCCGCGGCAATGGCAATGGCTGTGGGCTTTTTGTTTATCTTCGGGGCCGATTTTGTATTTGATATTCTTTGGGTGTTCATAGGCATAGGCATAATCATGAATTCCTATTTTAAGACACAATATGCTTATGAACTCAAGTTTTCCGGAAGCCCCAAGTGGGGTATAAACCTTGTTTTATCCATGATCTCTTTGGCATTGGGTATCATTCTGATCCTGGAGAGAGAGGCTGCACAGAACACCATGATCCGTCTTACCGGTATATTCCTGGCGGTTGACGGTCTTTGCGATATTGCGGCCGTGTTCACCTTTGTTGCCGATTTCAGAAGGATAAGAAAGGCAGAAAAGGTAGAAGAGAAGGAAAAAGCTATGCAGGAGAAGCTTTCCAAGAGGGAGGCAAAACTTGCGAAGAAGATTGCCAAAAAAGATAAAAAGGGTAAGGAAGATCCGGCCGTTATCAATTTAAGCGAAGTGGTAATGGAATCTAAGGAACAGGCAGCCATGGAAGAAGAAAACCTGAGGAAGGAAGCTTCCGATACAGCAGAAAAGCCTGCGGCAGTAGGAGATGACAAAGAGAATTAAAAGGCCGGTAAGGCCTTTTTGAAATTAGAAAGGGACAAAAATGGAAAGAATCATTCACAGTCTGTTGGAAACGGACATGTACAAGTTTTCAATGGGGCAGGCCATCTATCATCAATTCAGCGATTACAAGACCACCTGGAGCTTTAAATGCAGAAATGAGAACGTTCATTTCACGAAGGAAATGGTGGACGAGATAAGAAGACAGATCCTTCTTTATTGCGAACTTCGTTTTAAGGAGGAGGAGCTGGAGTATCTGAACGGCATCAAGTGGATCAAGGGCTCCTACGTGGATTTCTTAAGGCTCTGGCAGCCCAGATACGCTGATTTTGAGATAGGAACCGACTCCGAATGCGGGCTCGCCATAGAGACCAAAGGAACCTGGCTCAATACATCTATGTACGAGATACCCACCCTGGCCATTGTAAATGAAGTTTATTTCCGTATGGCATATGATTACTCAACCCTTTTTGAAAGCTTTAAGAGAAGACTTAACGAGAAGGTAAGTTGGCTTTTGGACGGAAAATACAAGCTGGGGGCCTTCAGTGAATTCGGGTTAAGAAGAAGATTGTCGGGAGAGGCTCAGGAACTGGCTGTTAAAGAACTTTGCGGTCATAAATATAAGGATTCGTTCTGCGTAGGTACTTCCAATGTATATCTTGCAAAGAAATTCGGGGTAACACCTGTGGGAACAATGGCCCATGAATGGATCATGTGCATAGGACAGGGCACACACAAGCACAATCCCGCCTATTCCAACTGGTTTGCCATGGATGCCTGGGTAAAGGAATACGGTATTCTTAACGGAACCGCTCTTACGGATGCCATTACCACGGAATGTTTCCTGGAGGATTTCCAGCTGACCTTTGCCACCCTATTCAGCGGCGTAAGACACGACAGCGGAGATCCTTTCGAATGGGGAGATACCATGATAGAGCACTATAAGAAGCTGGGTATAGATCCCAAGACCAAGACCCTTCTTTTCAGTGACAGTCTGGACTTTGAAAGAGCGGATAAGATCCATTCCTATTTTGACGGCAAGGTAAAAACAGCCTTCGGAATAGGTACATATATTGCCAACGATACCGATGTGGAAGCTTTGAACATTGTCATGAAGACCACAGCCTGCAACGGTATGGATGTGGCTAAGATATCGGATATAGACGGAAAGGGAATGTGCAAAAATCCCGAGTATGTGGATTATCTAAAGAGATGTATAGACTGGCGCCTCGCTCATAAAAATAGCAAGATTTGAGAAATTGACTCATAAATTTAACACATTTGTCTTTTTTTTGACACATTACTTTATTATACTCTTATTGAGTTC
Organism: Lachnospiraceae bacterium; assembly: GCA_016287765.1. Next base: position 20,288 of record JAEEWS010000036.1, on the reverse strand, counting down.
ATAAACAAATCATTTTTATGCGGGAGTTGACCTATTGCCTTTATTCGGGATAAATGATACAATTGCCGCGTAAGCCATCGAAAGGAGGCAAAATGGTATGAAAAACAAGATGAAGAGAAGGATTATGGAAGTTGTTTTGTCCGCACTTTTGGTAATGAATGTTGTGGCAGTTGCAGCTTGCGGTAAGGAAGAAGAGGAGGTTGCTCCTACACCTACACCCACAACTGCAGTATCTGTTGCGACAAAGGCTCCGACAAACACTCCCGTTCCTACAGTTGCTCCTACAGCTACGAGCACACCCAGACCTACGGCTACAGCTACTCCTAAGCCTACGGCTACAACTGCTCCTACGGTAGCTCCTACAGCTACAGAAGCTCCTGCAGCAACTGCAACAGCAACACCTACAGTAGCGCCTGTAGATGATACCACACCTAAGACAGGTGACAGCGATGTTCTTGGTATCCTTGCAGTTATCGCAGCTTTAGGTACAGCAGCATTCTTCACAGTATCCAAGCTTACACGCAGATAAGCAGGGGTCGGTTGAATTAACCGGTAATTTTAATAACCGTACAGTCTTTGGCTGTACGGTTATTTTTTGCTATAAAAACAGCGGACAGGTTCAACTCTGTCCGCATGGATTTTAAAGTATACTGAGTGTGGTCTCACTGTCAAAAAGATACATGCTCTTTGTGGGAAGATAAAACTCAAGCTTATCCGAATCAGGCATCTGATGGGGATCGATCTTTAAGATGGCCTGCTCTCCGTCGATGTTTATATATATGTTTGCGCTGTCACCCAAAAGTTCTGTAAGTTCCACATCGCAATTAAGAGTGAAAGAGGGCACTGAACTGTCGGGGATAAGAGCAACTGCTTCGGGCCTGAAACCGAAGAAGACTTCATGACCGTTGTATTTGTCCAGAACATCCTTTTTTACGGCTTCTTTAAGGTCCAGGATATTTTTGCCTATGCTGAGCTTACCGTCCTTTATAACGGTCTTTATAAGGTTCATGGGAGGCTCACCTATGAAGCTTGCCACGAAGGTATTTACAGGATTAAAGTAAAGATCGTAAGGAGTTCCGATCTGCTGGATATAACCTTCCTTCATTACTACGATCCTGTCGGCCATCGTCATTGCCTCAGTCTGATCGTGGGTAACATAGATGGTGGTGGCACCGGTCTCACGATGGATCTGGGTGATCTCGGAACGCATGGTAACACGCTGCTTGGCATCCAGATTGGAAAGAGGCTCGTCCATTAAGAATATGCCTACTTTACGGATGATTGCACGTCCTACCGCAACTCTCTGACGCTGACCGCCGGAGAGAGCACGGGGCTTTCTGTCCAGATAATCCGTTAAGCCCAGGATCTTTGCGGTTTTCATTACACGCTGCTCGATAACGTCTTCATCCACGCCCTGCAGTGTCAGGCCAAAGGCCAGATTGTCATAGACGGACATATGAGGATAGAGTGCATAGCTTTGGAAAACCATGGCTATTTCACGCTCACGGGGACCTTTTTCGTTGGCAAGGTTTCCGTTTATCAGCATGTCGCCCTTACTGATGTTTTCCAGACCGGCGATCATGCGAAGAGTAGTTGACTTTCCGCAGCCGGAAGGACCTACGAAAACAATGAATTCACCTTTTTTTACGTCAAGGTTGAAATTGTGGACGGCATGGAAGCCGTTGGGATATATTTTATTGATATTCCTTAATGAGAGATAAGCAGTATCTTTTTCGGCCATTCTTTTTCTCCTTTAGGTTAGAAAATTCCCACATATCTTAAGATTGCAATGGTTAAAAACATTGTAAATATGGATGCGATACAGGTGAATACCACCAACTGTCCCGCAAGTTTATCGTCACAGCCCATTTCACCTGCCATAATGGCACTTGAAACAGCAACGGGAGTTCCGAAAGCTGCTACATAGGCTGCAAAGTGAGCACCGTTGTGCATATGCATAACAAAGTATGCAAAGGATAGTGTAAGCGCGGGAACGAGCACTGTTCTGAGGATCGTTCCGAAGATTATAGGTTTTAAATTGGTCTTTACGGAAGCAAATTCAAACTTGCCGCCCAGAACCAGAAGAGCCACCGGGGTGGCACATTTTTCAAGGGATTCCATTGCCTTGTAAAGGGGCGTTATATCCGATAAACGCCAGGTTATGCCTGCCTTTACCAGAAAACCTCTTAGGATCACTGCCAGGACTCCGGACAAAGCTCCTATGATAAGAGGATTCTTTGCAGCTTTAAGAAGAATATCCTTAACATCTGCCTTGCCCTTTTCACGATCATCCGTAAAGATGGTGAGGGTGATAACCGCAAGGAAGTTCAGGGTGGGAACGAAGATACCCGCCAGAAGACTTGCCGTAGCCATTCCTTCCTGCCCGAAAAGGGAGGAAGCAAGGGAAAGCCCTATAAGAGCGTAGTTGGATCTGAACATTGCCTGGATCAGCACGCCTCTTGTGCCCGGACGATCCTTATAGGGGATGGTGAGCAGGATACCGAGAATGAAGATCCCAACCAAGGCCAGTTCACTGTAGAGCACAAAGCCGAAATCTATGCTTTCAAGAGTTTCTATCCTGTAGGTGCTTAAGAAAAGCATTATGGGAAGTAAAACCCTGAAAACCAGCTTGTTACCCTGAGCAAGAAAATTGTCGTTGATAAAGCCGATCCTTTTTAAAACATAGCCCGTAGCCATCAGAAAGACAATGGGGAGTACGGCATTAGCCGCAAATATTAAAGTATCACTCATTTGATCCGCCTCAGGATTTCGGTATAGCAAAGGATGAAGGGAGCGACTCCCTTGGCATCATTCTCCACCACAGGTTCGGAAATATAGTATTCAAAAGTGCCGTCACGACGGGGGTTATTCTCGGGACCGAGACCGGCCACAAGACATATGCCCGAAAGAGAGAGCCCTTCTTGAGTCTCTTTTAAATATTTTTTGCAGATACCGTCAAAGGTCTTTTGACCCATCCCGGCATATCTTTCCTCTACGATATCAAGTCTTGCGGCCTTTAACATGGCATAGGCCACCATGGCGCTTCCGCTGGTCTCAAGATAGTTTCCGGTAAGATCTCCCTTATTAACTACCTGATAGTACATTCCTGTTTCGGGATCCGCATATTTGGAGATGCTGATGATAAGGTCCTTAAGGATGCGCTTAACAGGTTCAGATGAGGGGCTGTCCATGATCTCTGCGAGATCGGAGAGTGCTATAAGGAACCAGCCGATGGAACGGAGCCAGAAGGTTTTGGAGCAGCCTGTAACTGGATCTGCCCAAAATGCCTGTTTGCTCACGTCACAGCCGTGGAAATAAAGGCCTGTGGCAGGATCCTTCATAAGTTTTTCAACGTTCGTTATCTGTTTTACGATATCGGAGTAGTCGCCATGGCCAAAGTTCTTTTCGTAAAGAGCGGAGAAAACCTGGGCCATATATATGCCGTCCAGCCAGATCTGATGAGGATAGATCTGTTTGTGCCAGAAGTTCCCGGTTTTTGTGCGGGGCTGACTAAGGAGCTGTTCATGAAGGTTTTCTATGGCTTTTTGGTACTTTTCATTACCTGTCTTTTCGTAAAGAGGGAAGAGTACACGTCCTTCATTTATGTCATCCAGATTATACTTATCCTTGGAATAACCCAGGATATTGCCTTCTTCATCCACATAATAATTTATGAAGTCTTCGGCAAACCCGGCATAGCTGTCATCTCCGGAAATGGAGGATAACAGATTTAAAGCGGTAACCATGCATCCGTCGATGTAATTCCAGTGGGGCTTTTTGCCCTGACGTATGCTTTCTATGTTCCAGACCGGTGCGTCCGGAGTCGACTCCTTTAAAAGTCTTTTAAGGTAGTTGTTTATTATTTCGTACATATAAGATTCCTATTGTTTATTTTTTCTACATTTTTTGCTATAAGGGGGTCGGTATCAGCACCGGTAACGGTAACATCCTTTATATTAAGTTTCTTTACATTATCAAAATACATACCGCCGCGAAGGAATTCTTCGGCGTAGTTTCTCATTGCAGGCTTTCCGGGCTTCGCATCGGGAGAGTAGGTGAAGGATATGTTTTCAACCGTGATCTCTTCAATGGGCATTTCCGGAAGACCGTCACAATAGCAGGCGCATACATGGCAGTTCTCACAGGTCATGTTGCGGAAGGTGAATTTACCGAGATAAGGAGTTCTGTCATCCACAGGCAATTTGTCTCTGGACCATACATACTCTGTGAAACGGTCGGGATCACAGCAGTTGTACCACATGTTCATAACGATGGGAGTAAGAACGTCCGTCATCCTGATATTTTCAAAAAGAACTCCGTCGATAACCGCATCCTTACCGCGTCCGCGTCTTGTCTTGATACGAAGACCACGGTCGGTGCTGTTAAAGATACAACGGTTAACGGTGAGGTTGGTGACGCCTCCGCCCATTTCACTGCCCAGAGTGATGGCTCCGTGACCGAACTGCATCAGGCAGTTGCGGATAGTGTGTCTGTCGGCGGGAGTCTTATATTTACGACCCACATCTATCTTTCCTGACTTTATGGCTATGCAGTCGTCACCCACGCTGAAGCGACAGCCGATGATGTTGACACGGCTGCAGGCCTCCGGGTCACAGGCATCCGTGTTGGGGCTGTCCTTGGGCGCATTTATTGAAAGATCGTAAAAATTCACCTTCTCGGAAAAATAGGGGTGAAGCTGCCAGGAAGGAGAATTTTGAATAACAAGTCCGTGAAGCGTAACATTAGAACATCTGTTAAGGAAAACCAGTCTGGGACGGGCAATGGGATCATCCCTGAAATCTGTCCACCAGGTGCTGTTCTGAGCGTTTCCGTCTATGGTACCGCGGCCGATGAGATTAATGTCTTCCGCGTATTCCGCATGGATCAAAGACTGATACATTGCCTTTTCTTCACCTTCAAAGGTTGCAAAGGGGATATCACATGCTTTATCCAGATCGGCGGCGGTTCCGGGGATCACAGGATAAACAGTCTTGTCTGTGCTTCCGAGTAAAGTTGCACCTTCGGCAAATTCAAGAGTGATGTGACTCTTAAGGAAGAGGGGAGCGGAAAGGTAGGTTCCTGCGGGAAAATAGAGTCTGCCCTTTTTGGGAAGGCAGGCGATGGCAGTCCTTAAGGCAACGGTATTATCCGTTTTACCGTCTCCTTTGGCTCCGAAGGCTTTAACATCTATACAGCAACTTTCGGACAAAGTCTTAAACTGAAAGGCTTCGTCTGAAATGCTTATTTCTATTTTGTACGTGGTATTGGGTTTAAGGTCAAAAAGAGAAAAAACATTCTCCTTGCAACCGGTCTTTACAGTTTCTCCGTTAAGAATGATATCGTATTCCGTATCATTGTAAAAGGGAAGATCGTTTTGAAGTTCAAAACATCCCGAAGAAGAACTGATATAGAGACTTTTGATCATTATTTGACTCCTTTTTGTTTATCAACGGCGTCTTTTATTATCTTTTTAAAGGTATTCCTGACTGTTATGAACAGCATATCCACTATCAGATAAAAAAGACCGAAAAGCAGGGGCTCGACACCGAGAAAGAGCTCATCTGTCTTGCCGGTTACGGACATAGCCGCAATATTTATGAGATTATATATCTGTCTTACAAAAGCAAATACTATAAAGGCATATATAATGTTTAAGAAGAGAGAGGGCAGTCCCTTCTTGGGAAACATGATATAGCGATCCGGATCCTTAATATCTCTGTCAAAGAATCTGAGAAAATTATTTTCCAAAAGGTCGGTGATAACACCCAGGGCAAAGGCGAAAACAAAGATCAGATCCAGGCTGTCCAGGTAGGTTCCAAGACCCCAAAAGATGAAGAAACAAGCTGCTCCTTTAAACCAGAACTTGGTGAAAAGCACCTTTACAATACCGGGGATACGAAACTTCTTTTTGCCCGTATATTTTCTTATCTCTTCGTCGGATACTTCGGGAGCGGTGGAGGCATTGGCGTTTACCAGACGGTCTACGGCTCCGGTATTCAGTTTGTAATAGTCTTCAACCTTTTTTTCCTTTTCCTTGGGGTTTACTGACTGTTTCTTACCCATTTAAATAATTAATCCTCCGAAAGGTCTATGGCTTCCATGTCGTTGTTACCTTCAACTTCGATGGAGGTATTGATCTTCTTTAAGAATCTGCCATATACAGGCATAGTGATATTCAGCACTGCAGCTATGATAACCAGTATGATGTGAGTGAAAAGCACTGAATAAGCCTTGGTGATATAGTCTGTGAGCTGAATGCTGTTGGCTTCTCTGGTAACTGCCGTGAATATTCTTGAACGGAAGGTTATATCCGAAACGATGATGGCTGCCAGCATTATATAGGTTAAAATGATAAAACCGATATGAGGCTTCTGACGTCTGGGATAGGAATTCAGGAAGCATACGAACACCAGGATCGAGCAGAGCATTGTTACAAACTCACAAAAGCCCATCATGCTGCCTTGGATCATTGAAAGCGTGTCGGATATGCAGGTAAGGTTCAATGCGTAATACAAAAATGCAATTACCAAAAAACATCCCGGTATGATCTGGGGATTCCTTTTTAGAGAAACAAGGAATTTTCTGAAAGATTCTTTTATTCCTTTGTTTGGTTTATTGTTTTTCATCCGGAAAGGCTCCTTATTTTATGACTTCTTATTTTATAGCATTTGTTGTTTCTTTGTCGAAGAAATGCATCTTTGTGAAATGGACCTTGATCTTATCTCCTGCTTTATAGGTGCACCAGGAACGGAATTTACAGGTCATTCTGATCTTGCCCGAGTAGCCGTGTACCAGAGTGGTCTGGCCTAGGTTTTCGTTGGTGAAAACGGAAAGATCTATGGTTCCGCCTTCATCGATATCCTCGGGACGAACGCCCAGAGTGATCTCTTTTCCTTCGTAGGAAGAGAGCAGTGCTTTTTGCTCGGGTGAAAGAGGAACATTGAATTCGCTGCCCTTAAGGGTGTCTCCGGTGACCTTCATATCAAAGAAGTTCATGGGAGGAAGTCCGATAAAGCTGGCAACAAAGATATTTGCGGGATCATCGTAAAGCTCAAGAGGTGTACCTATCTGCTGAACATGGCCCATGGACATGCACACGATCCTGTCTGCCAGGGTGAGAGCTTCTGTCTGGTCATGGGTTACATAGAGCATGGTGGCCTTTAAACGCTTATGAAGCAGCAGGATCTCACGTCTTGTGGATCCGCGAAGCTTGGCATCCAGGTTGGAAAGGGGCTCGTCGAACAGGAAGATACGAGGTGTACGAACAATGGCACGACCCATGGCTACACGCTGTCTCTGTCCGCCGGAAAGCTGAGAAGGCTTCTTGTTAAGCTGGTCCGTAAGACCGAGGATCTCAGCAGCGGCAAGCACTTTTTCATGGATGACATTTTTGTTTTCTTTTCTTAAGTTAAGGGAGAAAGCCATATTCTCATAAACGGTCATATGTCCGTACAAAGCATAGTTCTGGAAGACCATGGCCATGTCTCTGTCCTTGGGAGGCATGGTGGTAATGTCTTTGCCGTCCAGGATCAGATGACCGCTTGAGATGTCTTCAAGTCCCGCTACCATACGAAGGGTAGTGGATTTACCGCAACCTGAAGGGCCGACTAAAACTATGAGCTCGCCGTCCTTAACATCCAGGTTGAAATCGTAAACAGCCTGGACCTTGTTGTCGTATATTTTGTTTAGATTCTGTAATTTAAGCTCTGCCATAAGTTATTCTCCGGATCAATTTGTAGCACTGCTCTTTGTATAAGCCGTAAGGGTTCTGTTTTTGATTATACCGATGACTCCACCCATAAGGGCAAAGGCGGCGGAAACAAGGAGAAAGAAGATGACCCGGGCATATTGTCCGTCTTCCATGATCATCTTATCTACTCCGCCTACAGTGATGACGGTGGAGTGAGCCTTGGCGGGAAGAAAGAAGATACGACCTATCTGCAAAACTCCTATTACTACCAGTATTATGGAATAACCGAGACTGTATTTCTTTACACCTTCCGAGCAAAGGAAGGCGAAGAGCATGAACAGCAGGTTATAAATGACAGAGGCGCCGATGAGGATGGAGTAGTAGAAGTTGCCCACATCGGATTTATAGATACTTACAAAATAAAAAACGTTGAACAGTATTGAAAGAAGGGCGAAACCTGAAGAAAGTTTATTCTTGGAATATTTCATCCTGTCTTTTCTTATTGTGGATGCATCCATAAGATTTAAGCCTCCTTTCCTTTTTGTATAAGTTCTTGTTCTGACTTCATAAGACTGAATTTCCAGACGGCATTGATGAGCAGAAGAGCATCAACAGCCAAAAGCAGTCCGAAGACGAAGTAGGCCGCATCAAACCAGAAGGTGGATTCGCTGTAGGCGGAACTAAAAAGTTCCGCAAAAGTCTTAAGAGCTTCAAAATCTATTGTTGTAAGGAATTGTATCTTAAATGCCTGTACCTTGGGCAGACTGTAAACAGCCGCTGCGATACCGGCGATGATATTCAAAGTTATGGTTATGATATTTCCTATATAATAACGTCTTCTCTTGTTTGTGCCGGTCACAAAAAGAGTGAGAGAGATAAGGATCAGGCCGATGCCTATCCTGGTCAGACTGTAGTTAAAGGGCTGCATATCATAGAATATGATCGAGCCGGGGACCCATGTAAGGGTGGGATCTTCGGGATCCATCATCGTGGCGTAGAAGCAGTCGTATATATCCGTCATGATACCGAGGGAATATATAAATACGATAAAGCTTGCCGCGAGAGTAGCAAGGCATATTATTTTTTGGAATTTCATCTGTGCTTTGTACATTTTGTTTTACTCCACGATTGAGTTTTTTTAATATTGTTCCGTGGCGGCCATAACCGCCACGGAACAGGGGGTGTAAATATTTAAGGGCTTAAATTACTTAATATCGCTGTTATAGAAATCAGTGAGTCTCTTCCAAGCCTGCTGCTTAAGAGCAAGATAGGTCTTTCCGTTCCAGGTATTGGTAACGGTGCTGAGTACATCGGCTCTTGTGCTTAAGGAATCTCCTGCATAACCCTTTGCAATGATGTTTACAAAAAGGTTATTCTGTCCCTTACCGGATCCGAAGTATCCGCTTGCGGCATCTGTGATCTCGGTGTAGGAATTAAGAAGATCTGTTTCAACCGTTGTATTGGGAAGGACGGTAGGAATGGATGTGTACCAGGGGTTGGAAGTGATGGCAAGTTCAGGATGCTTGATGGTTCCGAGGCCGATGGCTGTGGAGATCTTGGAAGCACCTTCTCTGCCGACTTCATGTGTGCACTGATATTCGAATGCCTGGCTCTTTACGAAGGAGAGAGTGGATCCGAGATACTGACGTGCAAAGTTTGTATAGTTACCGGAAGCAAGCTTCCAAAGAGCTTCGTATGTAGCATCTGAAATAACGGGCATGTCTTTACCGTTAAAGGAGAAGGTTACATAGGAACCGTCAGCATTTGTCTTAATGAATGCGTCGGGACCGTAGGACATAAGGATCTGACCTTTTTCGCTGTAAGCGTAGTCGATAAGTGCAAGAGCAGCATAGAGCTTGTTTTCGTCTTTATCGACTCCCTTTACGGAGATAGCCCATGCATCTGTCTTAACAGAACGCCAGGACTCTGTAAATCTCATGTAAACGCCGTTCTCATTTGTTCCGTCAAACCATCTTGCGACGGGAACCATAACTGCCATGTACTTTTCGCCTGTCTGGCCGTTCTTGTTGAGTTTGGTCTCGTTCATGATAGTCTGTGTCTGGTTATAGTCATAGCTCATGAAACCGAGATCGTTTTCGAGCATTGTGGAACTTGTTTCGGCTGAGCTGTTGATAAAGGACTCGGAGATGAGACCTTCTTTAGCAAGAGCGTTCAGCCTTTCAAGTGCAACATATGCTTCTTCGTCGAGACGAGCATCATGAAGCTGTCCGTCAGCACCTACATAGAGGTAATCGGATCTGGATTCCATACCACGTACTCCGAAGAGGATGCCTGCAAGCTTGTAAAGGTCAACACGACGCTGATTGTTGGCATCTTCTCTTGAGAAGATACCTTCAACGTTATCTGTGCCGTTAAGAGTCTGAGGGTTAGCAACTACGCAGCGGAGAAGAGCTACCAGCTCATCTGCATCCCATGCTGCGTTCTGTCCGATGAAGAGATCGGAACGCTTTGTTCCGTAGTAGCCGTTGTATGCCTTGTCGATGTAATCGCGAAGCATGTTAACAGCGTCAACGCCGCTAAGCTTACCCTTTGCAAGGGCTGCGTTCATTGTTGCTACGATGTTGCCTGCCTTATCGTAATCCTTTGTTACTTTTTCTGTGGACTTGCCGTCTGCCTTAACTACATCAACGGATACAGAACCGATGGAAGGCATATAAGGTGTGTACACAGCAGCTGCAACAGTGTTGGAAGAGGAAGCTGTAAACTTGCCGCTACCGTCAAGGAGCTTCTCTACCCAGTCTGTTCTCATAAGAGGCATACGCTCGATGTCGTTAACACCATCGAAGTAAGGAGCAAAGTAGATGGCACCCTTGTTGGATCCTGTGGTGGAACCGGTGATGGAGAGACGAACAATGGGGTTGGCATCAAGATAAGCCTTGAAGTTAGGCATCTTATCAAGATAATTACCGATGTTTACAAGCTGTCCGTTGTTACCGTACTCGGTAAGGGTTCCGGCATTACCTGTAACCATATCTACCTGATCGAGCTGCGCTTTCCAATAATCAAATTCCTTCGTAGCGTTGTTTCCCTGATACTTGTCCTCAAACTTAACGTTGAGGATCTTCTCGAACTCTGCCCAGGTAGGCTTTAAGTCGCCGGTATGGTAGGTCTTTCCGTCGGGAAGAGCGATACCTTCACCTGCAATATCGGCTGAGAAGGAGATACCTGTCTTTGCGCTGTTGTAACCGCAGGCAAGACGAAGAGTGGTTCCTGCGGCATAGAGATCGCTGACGGTCTTTACGGGCTCAGGAGTGGGAGTAGAGGTAGCCTTTGCAGTTTCATTGTTGTTGGTGTTGGTGTTTGTGGTAGTACCGGTGGAAGGGGTAGGTGTAGCTGTTGTTTCGGGCAGTTTGTTGCCGCAAGCTGTTGTTGCGAACATAGCTGCACAAAGAAGCAGAGACACCAGAAGTTTTTTCTTTTTCATACTATAGTTCTCCTCTTATTATATTTTATTATGACCGGCTCATATGCCGGAAATAACCGCTGTTATTCCTTAACACCGCCCATATTTACGCCTTTGGCGAAATACTTCTGGATGAAAGGATAGATCACAAGGATGGGGATTACCGAGCAAACGATGAGAGCGTATATGATGGAATCGGAAGCATATACTTCGTTCCATCCTGCCATTGCCTCAGGATCGGTATATTCCTCAAGCTTAAGTCTGATGAAAACCTGAAGAGGTCTTTCATTGGGGTTGGAGATCATCTGTCTTGCCCAATAGTAACCGTTCCATCTTGAAATACCGAAGAAGAGGGCAACGGTGGCTATGGTGGACTTACACATGGGGATGTAGACCTTGCTAAGGATCTGGAATTCCGTAGCGCCGTCTACTATTGCAGCTTCTTCAATCTCGGAAGGAACACCTTCGAAAGCGTTTCTTAAAAGGATGATGTTCATTGCGGCCATACCCATTGCTATGATGACGAGCCACTTATCATCCTTGATCCCCACGGCGTTAAATACTCTCTGGGTGTTCAAGTAGTTCAAGTACTGAGGTACGATACCTGCAGAGAACCACATGGTGAACACCAGGAAGAAGTTAAAGCCTTTACGGAAGAGCAGCCTTTTTTTGGAGAGGGCATAGGCACCCAGGAGGGAAACACCCAGAGCCCAAATGGTTCCGAAGAAGGTAAGATAAAGGGTATTCGCATAGGAGTTCCAGAAAAGGTTGTCCGAGAACATGATCTTAAAGGCGTCGAACTGAACCTCTTTCGGGAAGAGAACAACCTTGCTGTATTCTACGGCCGCTCTGCCGCTGAGTGCCGCCGATATGGCATATACAAAAGGATAAAGGCAGCTGATGGCAAATATGGTCAGCAGAAGATAGCTGATTATCTTGAATATTAATTCTGAAATTTCCAATTTTCTTTTCATGTCAGGTCTCCAAAAGAATTAATAAAGCGAAACATCTGAAGCTTTTCTTGCTATTGTATTCGCGCTTATAACGAGCAGCATTCCCACAACGTTGTTCATCATTTCCGCGGCGGAGGCTATACCTTTAAGTGAACCCTGGATACCGTAACGCTGTGCAAAGGTGGAAACAACATCTGCCGTGATGTAAGTATCCTTATTATAAAGAAGGAGTACTTTTTCATAACCGACGTTCAAGAGAGATCCGATCCTGGATATCAGCATGATGACGATGGTGGAAAGGATACTGGGAAGAACAACGTATTTCATCTGTGCCAGCTTTCCTGCACCGTCGATCTGGGCTGCCTCGTAGCTGGTAGGCGATATTGCTATGATCGCCGCAAAGAAGACTATGGAATCATAGCCTGCTCCCTCCCAGATACCGCTGATCTGATAGATGGCACGGAAAAACTGGGGAGAATTTAAAAGACCTGCATTACCCACTTCACTGGTGATGAGACCGAGCTTTACGAAAAGCTGGGAAAGGATACCCATGTTCGTAGTAAGTGAACCCTGCTTTACAAGCATTGTTACCAGAGTCGTCATGACAACCGTGGACATGAACTTGGGAAGATAGGTCATAACCTGATATACGCTTCTTGCAATGTTTGATTTGATCTCGTTAAAGAAGAGAGCGATGATTATGGGCATGGGGAAGCCGAAACACAAACCGTAGAAACTGAGCAGGAAAGTGTTTCTCATGGCTCTCCAGAAATCGGTGGACATGCTGGAGGAACCGGAAAGCAAGAGCTTAAAGTTGGAAAAGCCCTTGTAGAACTGTTCTGCCACAGGCTTTACTTCATCCTGGATCTTAAAGCATCCCAAGAGCTCGTACATGGGAAAATAACGCCAAAACAGAAAGACGAGTATCATAGGTACCAGCATAAGATAGAGACGCCAGTCTCTTAAGATTATATGCAAAACACCTGCCCATTGATGTTTTTCAACATCATCACGGACAGCCTGTTCGGGATCTTCTTTGTAAGTCCCTGTTGCCTCGTCGTAGATAAGATAGTCTGATGCGATAGTTTTCTTCATTTGAGTCTCCTCTTGAAATCACTGAAATGTATTGCTTTCGTTTTTTTCTTTTTCTATCCTGAAAAGATAACTTTTTTGATCTTCGAACAGCCCGTCCGCTCTCCTTAACGGGATCAGAGCGATCAAAGCGAACAAAAGAGAAAGGGAATCGGTGGTAATGAAAAGGATAAACGTCTTAAGTTCACCGCCGAAGGCGAGAGAAACCGCCGACCTTCCCGCCTGCATGAACAGAAAGGTGAGGATAACAAAAACCGCCGATCGGATTGGGTCCCTACGCACATTGTCTTTTCCTCGGAATCTGATATATATATAGGAAAGAAGTGCTGTAAGGTTGCCTGTTATATATATGAAATAATGCTGATAACCCGCTTTTGAAGCTATGCAATAGGATATTGCTCCCGCTATGGCGGGGATCACTGCGTAAAGGTTCCATCTCATCAATATCAATACAATAAAAAGTGGTGACAGTGAAAAAACATATGGTTGTCCCGGAAACCATTTTGTCGCCGCCAGAGTCACAATGTATTCAGATATTGTGAAAAGTGCAGTCAAAAAAATCAGATCTGCACTTTTGTATTGTTTAAAGGTCAATTGTCTGTTTTTCATGGCTTTCCCCATGCTTTACTATATGGCGAAAGTATATCTTCTTTTGGTAATCATGTCAATAAGAGGGTGGGCAAACAACATTTTTTTTGTACATATTTCACAAGATTAACAATGAAAACAAGATTTGCAATTTAAATGTCTATGGTTGTTTTTTTAGGGAATTGGGCTTATACTTTATTTATGACGACAGGATATAATTACGGTTTTTTGGAGGTAAAAATACAGAAAATATGAACTACATAGAATTGAATTCACAGGATGATCTTCAGGGAAGGTTTGATAAAGCTGAGCCGGGAACTCACTTCAGACTGCTTCCCGGAACTTATAGACAGAAGGTGGAGATCAACACGCCCGGACTTTTTATTTCCGGAAGCGGAGCAGATGAAACCGTGATAGTCTACGATGACTATGCAAAAAAGATCGGAGAAGACGGTAAAGAGCTGGTAACCTTCAGGACCTATACCGTTGCTGTTTGTGCGCCGAATGTTACCATGGAGGATCTTACAATAGAGAATGATTCTCTTTATCCTGAAGAAAAAGGTCAGGAAGTGGCACTTACCGTATACGAGGATAATTTCAGAGCGGAAAGGGTAAAGCTGAAATCCACTCAGGACACGCTTTTTATAGGCCCTCTGCCCTTTGATCTTACTCAAAGATATGAGGGATTTCTTAAGGAAAAACTTAATATCTTTAAGCCCATGAAACAGATATTTAAAGATTGTTTTATTTCCGGAACCGTGGATTTTATTTTCGGCTGCGGAGATGCTTTGTTTGATAATTGTGAGATAAGATCCCGTGTAGATGCCAGAGGAGGCGGTTACGTGGCTGCTCCTGCCCATGGACTTGAGCAGCAGATCGGATTTTTGTTCCTGAACTGCGACCTGACGGCAGATGAAGGCGTGGGAGAGAATACTATTTTTCTGGCCCGCCCATGGAGGGACTACGGACTTTCCACATTTGTGGGATGCACTTACGGAAAGCATATTAAAACCGAAGGTTTTAATAAGTGGAATGACACGGACAGGGACAAGACGGCCAGATTCTATGAGGATGTAAAGCCGGAGGGAAGGGTGATCTGGAGCAAGGTGGCATCTCCCGAAAGGATAAAAGAACTTAAGGATTTCTTTAAATAATAAAGAGGGCAATGCCAAACGGCAAAGCCCTTTTTTGCTCTTATCGGCAGTCTATCTGAAGCCGCCCTTGCCGCCGCCACCGAAGCCGCCCATTCCGGTTTTTACGGAAGAGGCGTTCATGATGCCTGAGGTCTGGGTCCAGGAGAGGACTGAAGAATTACCTTTATATAATGTATAAGTGGTTCCGGTAACCAGTTTGTCGGATGCAATCCAGCCATTGGAATAGTTTGAGGTAAGTGTAAAACTTGTAATTGTATTACCTGAAGCATCCTTAAGAGTGTAGGTGCCGTTTCCGAAGGAAGTGGAGGTAGCCACATAACCGTTAACGGAATTGGAAGGTACGGAGCAGATGCCACCGAGGGCGATGATGGTTCCGCCTGTTACGGTGATGGTTCCGTCCACATCCACTGAACCTGCCATACCGCCGTTTGAATTGCCTCCCTTGATCAGGGCCAGACCACCGGTCATTTTAACGCTTCCGTTGGAATCTACCGCATCGGTATCTCCGGAAGGAGTGGTAACGTCGATGTAGCCTCCGTTAAAGTTGATCATTGGTGTCACATTGCCCGCACATGCATTGAGACCGTCATCGGTAGCATATACATAGGTCTTTCCGCCGTTTATGTTTATAATGTTTCCTTCGATGCCTTCATAGGAGGTAACAATATTTATTGTACCGTTGTTAACAGTAACGATGTTGTCGGCATGTATGCCATCGTCTGCGGCATTGATGGTAACGGATCCGCTGTCTATGGTGATGTCGCCCACGCCGTATACTTTGGTCTCAAGAAGTACGTCATGATGTGCATGGAGGCCGTCGTCGGAGCAGTAAATGTTTATGGTGGCATTTGAAATGGTTATGGCGTTGTCGGCCACGATACCCTTTGTGGAGTAAACGCTCTTGGAACTGCTGTTATTGCTGCTCATGGTGATCTGGGTGTAGTCACCGGTCATGACAGATGTTGAAGAGTCAAGGGCAGTAATGAGGAAGGCATTCTTGGAGGTGTTCAGGATATCTCCGGTAGTAACTCCTGTGTAGGAAGTGGTACTGGGGGTGGATCCTGTCTTAAATCTGAAGAATTGTACATTTGCGTATCCGGAAGGAGCAGAGAGCTTTAAGCCGTAATATCTTGTACGTCCGCCGGAGATCATGGAGTCATAGGTCGCCTTTGCCCATACGCCGGATTCATAATCATCATTGTAAAAATATGCATAGAATTCGGAAGTGGAAGTGTAGATCGAGGTGGGAAGTACAATGTAGAAATCCGAACCTGAAGTTACCTTACCTGATGTGTAATCCGAATACTTATCGGTGTAAATGTTAATGTTGCCTTCAGTGGAGATCACCACGTCATAGGCTGCGGTAATACCTTCGCAGCAGGCATATATATCCACGTTGCCGCCGGAAATTGTAACGATACCGCGCTGATTGCCCTTGGAAGAGACATCGCTGTTGGAGGTCTTGATGCCGTCGCCGCCTTTTGCGATGAGAATGAGATTTCCGGAAAGGATATCTACGGAATCGTTACCGCGGATAGCATTATTGACAGCGGTAACTTTAAGGGTAACATTCTTGATCTCGATGGAATCCTTGGATTGGATACCGTTATTGTAAGTGGAAGAAACGACGAGGGATCCCTTACCTGTAAGATCCAGGTCACATTCCGCATAGATGGCTGCGTTTCCTTCGTCATCGTCTGCGTCGTCGGACTTGGCAGATCTGGAATCTATGATCTCGTTGTAGGTGTCTTCCACAGATTTGATCTTAATCTTGTCGGCGTTTTGGCAAATGATGGGAGCGGTGGTGGAGTTGGTTATCTTAACACCGTTAAGGTCAAGATTTACTTTATCGTCGTCGCCCGCTTCTACAATGATACAGCCTTCCTCCAGAAGACCCGTGAGGGTGTAGGTGCCTGCTGCCGTAATGGTGTAGGTTTTTCCGCTCTTTGTGAACTTGCCGTCTTCTGTGGTGATGGTGAAGCTTTCGGATATGGTTTCCGAATTATCCGAAGCATCTGCCGCAGGAACCGGAGCAGTGGTAGGAGCTACGGTAGGCGCTGCTGTGGGAACTGCAGTGGGAGCCTGAGCGGCTGTGCTTTCGGAGGAGGCTGCAGGGGTAGCGGTGGCTTCTGCCGAGGTGCTGTTTGAAGCAACTGTAGGTGTGGCAGTGGCTTTTGCGCTGCTCGAGTCACTTGATACCGCCTGAGTGGTCTGAGCGGAACCGGAATTGTCTTTTGAAGTGTTGTCGGAGCTTGTGGATGTGCCGCAACCGGCGATAACAAGGGAAAGGCATGCAATTACAGCTAATAATCTTGTTTTCTTCATAGGCTTGATCCTTTTCTTTTTAATGAATGATCTGTCCTGACAAAAGTAATTGTCAGAGTATTCTTACATTTCTTATATTTCGGATTATAGCATATTTTTGTGATTTATCTATGAAAAAATGGTGCAGATGTTGTGAAAAAGTAAAGGGAGACTGATAAGAGTCTCCCTTTGATAAAACACGGGTTTATTTAGCCTGTACCGTATATTCCGATACGTTTAAAACAGTTTCTCCGTCGATCTGAAGCGCACAGGGGGTATCAAATTTAACGGTTATATTGTGCCCTTTTCTGACTTCCACCATTTCCTTGTGGGAAACGTGCTCGCCCTTAAAGATGCTTGGGAAGACCATGAGGGTCTTGAGTTTTCCGGAACCATACATTACAACCGTGGAAACCTCTCTGCTTTGATCCAGCCTGTTCTGCTCCGGAGCCACCATCATGCCTCCGCCGTAGAAACGCCCCTTCATGGTGGGGGCAAGCCATACATGTTTGTAAGTCTTTTCTTCGCCGTCAACGATAATTGTAGCATTCCTTGGCTTAAAGTGGAAGAGAAGGCCTTTTATTGCTATGCCTGCGTAATTAACGGGTTTATCGGAAGCGGCGCGGAGCTTGTCGCCCACTTCACAGCAATAACCGTCAATGCCGTAGCCTATGCCGTTCAGGAAATAAGTTGTCTTTCCGTTTATGGTGACGGTGGGAAGATCGGAAAGATATTTGTTTAAAGAAATAAAGTGCTCATTTTCTGCGGGAGCGATATCTGCCTTAAAATCATTTCCCGTACCTGCGGCAAACAGAAGGATCTCCTTATCGGGAACGGTGCCCTTAAGGTCATTTGCCAGGTGGTTTATGGTACCGTCTCCACCCACAAGGATGAGCTTGTCTTCTGCGTTCGCATTGTTAATGTATCCGAGGATGTCTTTGATCTTTGTGATATCTTCAAAGACTGTTTCTCCGGTAACGAAAGCTTCGACTTCCTTTGCTGCCTCTTGTCCCCTTTTATTGTTGGAATAGGGGTTATATAAGATCACGTTCTTCATAAATTCCTCTCCTTTATATAAGCCTTTTCAGGCAACGATCGTGTTTGTGATACCGCTTTCCTTGGGAACACTTTTTCCTAAAACTTTTTCCATGTCTTCCCTTACTCTTGCGGAAATAACATGAGATGAATTGGAAGTCACAAAGTCGGCAGGTATGGTCTCGATAAAGTCCACATACACGTCAGTGTTTCTGAAAGGGAAATTGTGAGCGATATTCTCGGTGCCTCTGGTGGTCACCACCACAATGGGCACCTTGGCCATTTGAGCAACCTTCATGGTTCCGTCGTGGAAAGGGAGAAGCTCAAGCGTTTTGCTTCTGGTGCCTTCGGGATATATACCCATGGATACGGTATCGTTTTTAAGAAGTTCGGCTGCCTTCATGAAGGTTTTAAGACTTTCTCTGGGATCTGTACGGTTAATGGGAAGGAAACAACACTTCCTTATTATACGGCCGAAACAGAATACCTTGAAGTTTTCGGGCTTGGAGATATAGGCCACATCCCTGTCCATCAGCACCCGCCAGGTAACTATGGGATCGAATTTTGAACGGTGATTCCCCATAAGTACGAATCGTCCTTCGGCGGGAAGTTTTTCCAGACCGGTAACATGGAGCCTGACTCCTGCTCCTGGAAGAGCCAGAACCGTTGAAAAATTAAGTAAGAACCGGTGATATCGGGAATGTTTGGTGTAGATTTTTTTGGGACTTATAAGGATCGCATTTATCATTAGAAATACGACCCATAAGGCCGCTGCTCCAAAGGCTGCGATTATGATCCAAGCAAGGATGAGCAGGATCTTATATATTATAACGGGCATGTCATATACCTCCCAAAATCATACGATAGCTGTATCAATAATTAAACTTTACCCCAATTAAAGATTATAACCTATACTGATACTAAAAAATATGGTTAAAATCATCGTTTTATCCTAAAATGACTACATAATTTCCGGTTATTTACAGCCGGCAGTAACTCCGGCCACTTCACCGGCAATAGAGCAAAGCGATTGCATACCCTTATTTTTTTTGCTACAATATCCAAAGATTTTTTAATATGTAAAAGTGGGAGAAATACTCTCCGGAGGTGTAAAATGCCCGATCAGTTTCAAAGAACCCGTCTCCTTGTGGGGAAGGATAATATGGATAGATTAAAAAATTCCCGTGTTGCCGTATTTGGTGTGGGAGGAGTGGGAGGTTATGTGGTTGAAGCTCTTGCCAGAAGCGGTGTGGGCAGCATTGACATCATAGATGATGATAAAGTATCTCCGACAAATCTTAACAGGCAGATAATCGCACTTCACAGTACCGTGGGAAGATACAAGGTGGATGTGGCCAAGGAAAGGATAAAAGACATTAATCCCGATGCAATCGTACACACCTATAAGACTTTTTATATGCCCGAAACCTGTAAAGAATTTGATCTTACTGAATTTGACTATGTGGTGGATGCCATAGATACTGTTACGGGAAAGATAGAACTGGTGATGCAGGCCAATGCGGCAGAAGTGCCGATCATCAGCTGTATGGGCGCGGGAAATAAGATAAATCCGGAAAAGTTTGAGGTGGCGGACATATACAAGACCACTGTCTGTCCCCTGGCAAAGGTGATGAGAAGAGAGCTTAAAAAGAGAGGGATAAAAAAGCTCAAGGTGGTTTATTCAAAGGAAAAACCTCTTTCTCCTAAAACAGAGATCGAGATGAGCTGCAGGAACAATTGCACCTGTCCTCCGGATACGGCGGCGGAATGCGAAGTACGAAAGGCAATACCGGGCAGTATGGCTTTTACACCTGCCGTGGCAGGGCTCATAATAGCGGCGGAAGTGGTGAAAGATCTTCTGGATTTCAGAAACCCGGATTAAAACCAGTACATCGGTTTTAAAATAAATGGACTAATGCGCAGAATGCTTGCTCGAATGCTCGTGCGTGAAAACGCAGGTGTAGCGGGCTACTCCGAGGCTTTCATGTACGGGCAGTCGGGTAAGCAGGCAAGCATTCGGTCCAGTTATTTAATAACCGATGTACTAG
>JAEEWS010000035.1 GCA_016287765.1 Lachnospiraceae bacterium | reverse complement strand
GAATGTTTGCTCGAATGCTCGTGCATGAAAACGCAGGTGTAGCGGGCTACTCCGAGGCTTTCATGTACGGGCAGTCGGGTAAACAGGCAAGCATTGGGTCCAGTTATTTAATAACCGATGTACTAGTCTGCATATCCGAGAGAACCACGTTCCACATATTCGGCAGGAAGCTCTATGTGGTTGCTTATCTCCTTTCCTTCTATCATGTCTATAAGGGAATTCACCGCCGTGTCCGCGATCTGTTCAAAATTGCATCTCATAGTGGTAAGCCCGGGAGTAATGTATTTGGCTAGAGGAATGTCATCAAAACCTATGATCGAAACCGCCTTCGGTATGTCATATCCCAGTTCCTTAAGGGCATTCATGGCACCTATTGCCATAACATCGTTGGCGGCAAAGATCCCGGTAGGATGTTTTTCCTTCTTATCGGCATATATCTTCTTTACCTCTTCATATGCCTTTTCCTCACTGAAATTGCAATCGATCTCCTTAAATTCCGTGATCCTGTCCTTATACTTGCTGAGAGCCGACATGACGCCTTCATGTCTTCTCATAGCCGGAAGCCTGTGCCTGTTACAGCCTATGTAAAGGATATTCTTATGACCGTGATCCACTAACTTTTCAATGGCAAAGTAGGCTGAGATCTGATCGTCCATGTTTACCACAACAGTGTTTTTATATCTGGAATCTCTTTCCTGATTTACCAAAACCAGGGGATAGCCTTTGCTGCCGATCCTGTCTATGTCTTCATTACCAATGTTGTATCCCAGAAGGACAGCTCCTCTTATCAGCTTACTGTTAAAGAGCCTCTCAACAGAATCCACATCCTTCTCCACGTCCGTAAGACATACAAGGGTCTTATAATCCCTCTTCTGGGCGCTGCCAACAGCCAGGTTTACCAGCTCCGTGGCAAAATGTGAAACTATGTTCTTTGAAGCACCGGAATAGCTGCCGGAGTAGGCGGAAACAAAACCTATGATCTGCTCCCCCTTACCCACCAGGCTTCTGGCCCCCATATTGGGTTCAAAATTATATTCTTTTATATATTTTTTGATCTTCTCCTCGGTTTTCGGAGAAACGCCGCCTGCCCCGTTAATGACCTTGGACAGCGTAACTCTGGAAACGCCGATGATCTTGGCAAATTCCTCAGTAGTCATCCCTGCTCCGTTTCTGTCCACATAAAACTGTGTTTAACTCTATTCTATAAAACGGAACAGGTTTAGTCAAGGGTTTTTATACACGTGTAAAAACTTTGTTTGTTTCATCGTTATTGTAAAACAGCTACTGTTCACACGCCCCTACCTCACTCGCGGTCCGCTTCGCTTCTTTGCTGGTGAGGTAGGGACGTTACCTTTATTTTCTTTTCAAATGCTACAGAAATTGCTATAATATAGTTTAAAGATAAAAGAGGAGAATTACCATGAGATTAAAAACCAGATCACTTGCTGCCGCTCTGTTTCTTTCGGCGGCTTTATTTACGGGCTGCAAAGAGGCAGAAGAAACGCCTGCTCCCACCCCCGTTCCCACTGCAACCGCTGCTCCGACCGCAACACCTACCGCAACGGAAGCACCCACTTTAACCCCCACGCCTACGGAAGTTCCCAAAAGCTATGAGATCCCCAGAGAATTTATCGAATCGGATTATCTCTATTTAAATGATGATCTTTCCGGTGTTGATGAATTGACCGTGGATGTGTCCAACATGGCCTGTTACAAGGAAGGTGCCCTTTACCAGGTTACCCTTCTTAAAACAGACGGATCCTTCGAAGAAATGGATATGACAGAAGTTTCGGGTAAGATAACCTTTTCCGTAAGGGACTGCGTTAAAGCGGAAGTTTCTCCTATCTTCAGATTTGTTCTCGGAAAGCGTACCGAAACCCCGGAAGCTTCCGAGATCAACGTGGTGGCAAAGGACGTTTACAGTGTCGAGAATTTATATGGCTTTTACGGCAAGGTTGAAAACCTTAAAAACGGCGTTCACTTAAAGGGTAGCGATGTTTGCTTTATAGCAGCGGTGCCCGACGGATTTTACAACGTGAACATTACAAAATACGGTACAGGCAGATCCCTGGTCTGCATTAACGGCGAGGCGCTGGGCTGTAACGTGGGAATAGACGGATCCGGCAGAACAGGTCTCAAGCCTTATGATTATTATATGGAGGATGCTTTTGTGACCGGCGGTACTTTAAGGGTCAGCCTGGGCGAAAAGGATTACGACCTTTCGGCGGTGGAGATCAGGCGTTCATCCACCATCCGTCCCAGAAAGACTCACCTCTATCTGGCGGGGGACTCCACCTGTTCAGCCTACTACCCTATCGAAACAAAGATTCCCAAAGCAGGTACATACCGTACAGGCTGGGGCCAGGTGTTAAATCAATTTTTGACCGGGGATGTGGCTATTACAAACCTTGGTGCCGGCGGAACCTATGCCAAGAGCTGGTGCGAATCCGCTTTCGGAGGAGTGCTTCAGAATGCACAGCCCGGTGATTATTTCATCATCATGCATGGTATAAATGACCAGTCCTACAGTTCGGTGGAGGAGATGCGCTCTTATCTTACTTCCATGATCGATGCCTGCCGCGAAAAAGGCATCATCCCCGTGCTCTGTACTCCCATGCAGACAGCTAAGTTCTGGCGAAGCGGCAAGGGCAAGGATCTGGGCGAGTTTGAAGCTCCGGAAGGCGGCGGAAAAGCGGCTTTCATGGACGGAATCCGTGCGTTGGCAAAAGAAAAAGGCGTCTTCCTTATAGACGTCGCTTCGATCACAAGTGAACAATACGGAATTCTGGGCAAGACCTTTGTAACCCAAAATTTCCATCTTTACAATTCGTTTAAAGGAACCGAGGAAGATACCCTGCATCTGTCCTATGCGGGTGCCGTGAACGTTGCTTCCGTCATTGCAACCGAACTTTACAGACTTCAGACTGCCGGAACCACAGATGCTGTCGGCGCTGCAGTTACAGGTCTTACCTTTAATCCCATGTCTGTTCAGGCCATTACCTATACCAACCAAAACGGCAAAGAATGCGTCTTGGAATCCGATAGGATCGAGTGCATATACAGGCGCTACAATGTGAGAGAATAAGAAAAAGTGGCTCAGAGGAAGATTTTTTCTCTCTGGGCCAATAATCTTCTTATCAGTCATCCTTTTTGGTCTTTCTGAACATGAATTTTCTTACCACGTTGATCCCTACTTTATAAGGCAGAGGTCTCAGCGCTTTATCTGCTTCCTTAAGTTTCTCCCTGATGGGGATATTCTGAGGGCAATGCTTCTCGCACTTGCCACATTCTATGCACTGGCTTGCAAAGGAAGGCTCCTTGGTAAGTCCCACGGTCTGGGCGAACTGGAAGCGTCCCTCGGACTTGCCTTCTATGTACATCGCGTTGTAACAACGGAATATGCCCGGGATATCGACTCCCTTGGGGCAAGGCATACAATATCTGCAACCGGTACAGCCCACTTTTTCATTCTCTTTTATGGCTGCCGTTACCTTTGCCAGGGTTTCAAAATCGCTCTCCGTAAATTCTCCCGCCCGGGCCAGATCTCCGGTCTTGCAGTTTTCCTGCACCATTTCCGAGGTGTTCATTCCGGACAGAACCACCGTCACTTCCGGCTGGTTGAAGAGCCAACGGAAGCTCCATTCTGCAGGGCTCCAGTCTCTTCCGCTTTCCTTCATCGCTTTCCTGGCCGTATCCGGAAGCATGTTCACCAGTTTTCCGCCTCTTAAAGGCTCCATGATCACCACAGGTATGCCCTTCTCAGCAGCGGCCTTCAGTCCTACAACACCTGCCTGGGAATTTTCATCAAAATAATTGTATTGGATCTGGCACATGTCCCAGTCGTAGTCATTCAATATCTTCAAGAACCCATCTGAATTTCCATGGTAGGAAAAGCCCACATTTCTGATGGCTCCCGACTTTTTCTTCTCATCCAGCCACTCTCTGACTCCCACGTTCTTAAGTTTTTCCCACATAGCCACATCTGTCAGGTGGTGCATGAGATAGTAATCCACATAATCTGTCCTGAGCCTTGATAGTTCCTCCTTAAAGAACTTATCCAGGGCCGCATTGCTTCCTATCAGGTACTGAGGCAGCTTAGTTGCGATCTTTATCTTTTTTCTCACATGGTTCTTCTCGAATATCTCTCCGATAGCCGCTTCACTTCCGGAATAGACATAGGCTGTATCAAAGTAATTGATGCCCAGATCTATTGCTTCCATGATCTGCTGCTCCGCCTTCTCCATATCTATGCCTGTTCCCTTTTTCTGGAACCTCATGCATCCGAATCCCATTACCGAAAGGTCTTCGCCATGTTTATCTTTCCTGTATTGCATATGATCTCCTCCTAAATGAACCTTGGGGACGGGGTCAAAATATTACAGTACCCTTGCCAATGCTCCCAATGTGGCGAGCACAGAACTCACGCATACTATGATCTGGAAGGGAAGTTTTCCAAAAACCCCACAGATCTCGGACTTTGCCGCTTTTTTTCTGGTATTGTGATAGGCGCAGATTATACCTATGCCTGTAAGAACCTGGATAACGCTTGCTATTCTGGTAAAACCCACAAAGTTTGAGAAACCGAAAAGGGCGATCACCAGGCAGGGAAGGGAAGAAACCAGGTAACTCAACTTAGTCCCCCACTTGGTCTGTTCATTTATGATATCTCTGAGATTCAGGGTATTGGCCCAGAAGGATGTGGACAGAGCCAACAATGAAAAAATGAAGCCCACGATACCGACCCAACCGCCCAGTTTCGCAGAAAGATCCACGAGCGCACCGTCACCGGAAACTTCATTTCCACAGGCGAAAAGCGTCATGAACGTGATCAAAAGGATGAGGCCGACGTTGATACCTGTTCCGCAGGCGATTGAGGCTCGGATCTTCTTCACATCTCCCTCAAGTCCCTTTACCACCTGGGGTACACTCATTACCGCAGAAAGCGAAAAAGCGATCATGCTGTAAAGGGCCACTATGTTGGATCCGGCTATAAAATGATTCGCAAACCCAGTATGTTCATTCACCAGCGTTGCGACCAAAAGAACTCCCATAACGATGACCATTGCAAAAACGGAGATCTTTTCGCATATGCCCACCAGCTTCATTCCAAAAAGGACAACAAACGCCGTAACTGCATAATATATCAGCATTCCGAGCCATCCGGGAAGCCCCAGCCACGCAGTGAGCGCCGCACCACCGCCGGTGATAAAGCCCACCACATTTGAAAGCACCGAAAGCCCCAAAAAGCCAAAGGCTATCCAGGTAACCACCTGCTTGACTTTTCCTTTAAACAGCTCAGCCTCGATACATTTGATAAACTGCGCTCCGTTGTTATTATAGCTGAGCTCCGCTATCATGAGATGCATTACAAGATTTATGGCATAGCAGACCGCAATCAGCCAAATGATGTCCCTCCAGGAATTACGGCTGGCAAGATAAGGGACGGATAATATGCCCGCTCCCACACCATGCCCTACGATTATGCTTGTGGATTCCATAAAAGTGAGTTTTGCTTCTCCGTTTATCTTCTTCATTTTTTCCTCCTCCGGACTATTCAGTCAGATAGTATTATAATCCTTTGGTCTGGATCCCACAACAATATATATCAAATGAACCACCAACCCCGTCCCCAAAGGGTCAAAAAGTGAACCTATAACCCCGTCCCCGGGTGTCATTTTACCAAAAGATCATTCTGAGGTAATTATATAAATGAGGTTTTACGCTGGTGTGATCGTGGGCGGTGTCGGGCAGTTCATGCCAGATATTCTCCACGCCGTTAGCGGTAAGGATATTGTGGTATTCCTTCGGCGAAGTTCCCACAACATTATCTGCCTTTGATCCGGTGATCAGGAGAAGATGAGGCGAATCCTCGGCAAATGTCATCTGCTCTTTTGTGATCTGTCCCGGATGCATGGGAGAATCGGAGATCTTTACAAGGCCGGGTGCAGGGCATACCGCGCCGACATATCCGAACAACTCGGGATGGGAAACACCTATGAACAATGATTCTCTTCCACCCATGGAAAAACCTGTTATAGCAGTATTGTCTCTGCCTGTGGCAACGGAGAAATTGCTCTCAATAAAAGGCATAAGATCTGTAGTAAGATCATTTATAAAGTTGTCGTAGCATAAGGAATTTTCAAGATCCATGGCGGTGCAGACAGGTCTGTCCTTGCTGCAGTATATATAAGGAAGTACCACGATCATATCTTTTGCAACGCCCGCAGCCTGTAGATTTCCCAAAAGATAATTCAGATTTACCTGGGATCTTGCCATCCAATCTTCATTGTCCCAGAATCCGTGTAAAATATAAAGCACCGGATATTTCCTGCTTTCCGTATAATCGGCGGGAAGAAGTACATTTACATTGGTATCACGTTCTGCTGTGCGGGAGTAGTAGGTGTACTTTTTGAATCTGCCGTATTTTACACCTTCTTTTGCTATATACACGGAAACCTCAGGTTTAGTCTCCAACACGGTTTTACATTTTTCCATATAACTCTTCTCCTCTCCGTTTTTAAATACTACCTCGCCGCCAGGTATAGGGGTAGCTGTGGGTTTTACAATAGGTGTGGCAGTGGCGGTGGGTGTAACCGTCGCCGTAGCGGTGGGTGTAAAAGTCGGGATAGGCGTATTGGTGATACCCGCTCCTGCTTTTTCATTTTCCCTGCCGCATCCTATTGCCAGAATAAGTGCCAACATCGGCGGCAGCAGCTTAATAATACTTCTTTTCATCTTTTTACTCCCTGTCAGATCGTATTTTAGTTCATCTGTGTTGTCATAATCCCTATAACATATTTTCTGTATTATAGCCTTTATCATTGCCCGTTTCTTCGCAATTATAAATGAATATATTTCATATAACCCATTTATTGCCTTTTTGAGCTTGCCCCCCCTTAATTAGTTTTATCAATTGTTGTACTGTTACAGCATACAATAAAGCTGTTCTTTTGAAAAGCCTTATTTTGACTCTTTTTGAACCTCTAACCCCGTCCCCAAAGGTTCATTTTGAATCTTTTTTGAACCCCTAACCCCGTCCCCAAAGGTTCATTTTGAATCTTTTTTGAACCCCTAACCCCGTCCCCTAGGTTCATTTTGCATTTTCCGTTTTTTCTTTACTTTGCGGTTTTCCTATGCTATAATCCTCTGACTGCTTGGAAAGAGGTTTATATGGAAAAGTATTTCGGAGATAAGAGATTTTACAAAAACGTATTAAGGATAGCCATCCCCATTATCATCCAGAACATGATCACCAACTTCGTGGGTCTTCTGGATAACATTATGGTAGGCGCCATCGGAACGGAGCAGATGACAGGTGTTTCCATTGTCAATCAGCTAATGTTCGTGTTCAATCTGGCTATTTTCGGAGCCATTTCCGGCCCCGGCATATTTACGGCGCAATACTACGGAAAGCGTGATCACGAAGGTGTGCGGGCAACCATGCGGTTTAAGCTCATGATAGCATCAGCCATTCTGGTGGCAGGACTGCTCATCTTCTATTTTCAGGGTGATACCCTGATCCACCTGTTCATGACGGAAACCGATGCCGCTCTGGACATGGAGAAAACTTTCGGCCATGCCAAGGATTACCTTTTGGTAATGCTGATCGGACTCATTCCTTTTACCTTCACCAATGCCTATTCCGGAACTCTCCGCGAGACGGAACAGACCACGGTTCCTATGATAGCAGGTATCACGGCAACCGTATTAAACCTTGCTCTTAACTATATCCTGATCTTCGGCCACTTTGGCGCTCCCCGCCTGGAAGTAGTGGGTGCAGCCATTGCAACGATAATTGCCCGTTTTGTGGAATTTTTGATAATACTGATATGGACGCATACCCATTCGCAACAGTGTCCGTTTATAAAAGGCCTTTACAAGTCCCTTGCCATCCCTAAGGAGCTGGTACAGAAGATCCTTTACAGAGGAACCCCTCTCTTTGCCAATGAATTCCTTTGGTCTCTCGGAATGTCTGCACTTACCCAGCGCTATTCCACACGAGGATTGGATGTGGTGGCTGCGGTAAACATTTCAAACACCATATTTAACCTGTTCAATGTAATGGTCATCTCCATGGGATCCGTTATAGCCATTATAATCGGTAATCTCCTGGGTGCTTCCAAGAACGACGAAGCGGTGGATACGGACAGAAAACTGATCACCATGGCAGTGCTTATCTGCGTGGTATTCGGCGGCATAGAATTTATCTGCGCTCCCCTTTTCCCCGAGCTTTATAATACTGAACCGGAGATCAAGGAGCTTGCCGCAAATCTCCTGAGGATCAACGGATGCTGCCTTCCCATACATGCCTTTCTGAATGCGTCCTATTTCACACTAAGATCCGGCGGAAAGACCATCATCACCTTCTTCTTCGATTCGGTGTTTGTGTTGCTGGTTTCCTTCCCCATAGCTTTTGCGTTAAGCGCCTTTACAGCAATGCCCATCCTTCCCCTGTACATCTGTGTACAGGCGGCGGATCTGTTTAAGGTAGCGCTGGGAGCGATCTTATTAAGGAAACGTATCTGGATAAATAATCTGGTAGAATAAAAACAAAACAGACGTCAAAAAGGTAAAATACCTTTTTGACGTCCTGTTTTTTTACATTACTTTATTTAATGCATCCTCCAGCACCTTAAGGTCCTCTTCGGTTGTAGACCAGCCGGTGGCAAATCTCACTACGGTATGATCCGCATCAAGCTTCTCCCAGAAGCTGAAAGCCACATATTTCTTAAGCTCTTCCATCATGCTGTTTTCAAGGATAACAAATTGCTGATTCGTGGGGGAATCTATAAAGAACCTGATCCCACGATCTATGAAAAGCTTTCTGAGTTTCTCTTTCATTTCTTCCGCATATCTTCCGATCTCGAAATAAAGACCGTCTGTAAACAATGCGTCAAACTGAACACCCAGCAATCTACCCTTGGCCACAAGAGCTCCGCGCTGTTTTATAAGCCCTACGAAATGCTCGGGTCTTAAGCCCTTCTTAAAGACAATGGCTTCTCCGCACAAGGCGCCCACTTTG
This sequence comes from Lachnospiraceae bacterium, assembly GCA_016287765.1. The sequence continues at coordinate 22,031 of JAEEWS010000035.1, read as the reverse complement.
GTGCCTCCGATATAGAACACGTCGCAGAGCTTTGCTATGTCATGAAGACTCACATCCGTTGCCTTACTCATGAGACCGTAGCCCAGTCTGGCCCCGTCCAGGAAAAGGTACATGCTGTACTTTTTGCATACTGCTGCCAGTTCTTCCAGTTCAGCTTTGGAATAAAGCGTACCGTATTCCGTGGGATGAGATATATATACCATCTTGGGATATACCATATGCTCATGATTTTCATCGCCGTAGAAGGTTTCAGCCAGCGCATCCACATCCTTAGCTTTAAGCTTACCTTCATACTGCTCCACTTCCATTACTTTATATCCGGAATACTCAATGCTTCCCGCCTCATGACAGTTAATATGTCCGGTCTTTGCGGCTATAACTGCTTCATTACCTCTCAGCATAGTGGAAATGACCACCATATTGGTCTGGGTTCCGCCGGTCAGAAATTCCACTTCCGCATCCGGTGCGTCACAAGCCTTCTTTATCTTTTCCTTTGCACTGCTGCAATACTTATCAGTGCCATAGCCCGAAAGGCTTTCCTGATTGGTGTCCACCAGTCTCTGCAATACCTTGGGATGTGCTCCCGCTATATAATCGCTTTCAAATGATACCATGTTGTCCTCCTGACCCGAAGTCGACAGAACATATGCCTGATCGACCATCGGTCTTATTCATATGAAAAGAACTGTACCATAAACCATGATAGAATTAAAGGAAAAAATAAATAAAAAATGGAGATCCGAAAATCTCCATTTTTAAACATCTTTTTATCTATTTTGCATATATCTTTTTCATTACGAAAAGGAATCCAACCGTCATCACCGCTCCGACGGGAATGGACACCCATGCAACGCCTGCAAAATCCAGGATACCGGCTACAAGATAGGTCACGAAGGATATGCCCGCAACGCTTAAGGCGTATGGAAGCTGGGTCTCTACGTGATCGATGTGGTTACAATGAGCACCCGCCGAGGACATGATCGTTGTATCGGAAATGGGTGAACAGTGGTCGCCGCATACAGCGCCCGCAAGGCAGGCAGATATGCCTACGAAGAACAGCGAGCTGGTCTCCGGAAAGATGGCGGAAACAATGGGAATAAGGATTCCGAAGGTTCCCCAGGAAGTACCGGTGGCAAAAGCGATAACACAGGCAACCACAAAGGTGATGGCGGGAAGGAGCCAGGAAAGGCCCTGAGCGTTGGCCATCATAGCTTTAACGAACTCGGATGCGGAAAGTGCACCGTTGGTCATGTTCTTAAGAGATGTGGCAAGTACAAGGATGGTGATGGCAGGTACCATGGCGATAAAGCCCTTGGGTATGCATTCCATAGCTTCTTCAAAGGAAACGATCTTACGGATGATCATATAAATGATGATGATGACCAGCGCAAGGATACAGCCCCAGGGAAGTCCCACATAGGAATCGGTATTGGAGAAAGCATCTATAACACTTCCCTCTCCGTCAAGTGACTGATATCCGTTTCTAACCAGTCCCCAGATACACAAAGCTATAAGAAGAACGATGGGGAGTACCAGATCGATTATCTTTCCTCTTCCCGGTGACTGAGGTCCATTCTCCTCTACATCACGTACATTCTTGTCTTCGTTGATATCTACATTCAGGATACTAAGGTCTCCCGTTTCCTGAGCCTTGATCTCAAAACCGCTCATCTTACCGTAATCGAATCCCATAAGTACCAGGCCGATGATAAAGATAAAGGTGAAGATGGAGTAGAAATTGTAAGGGATAGCTCTTACGAAGAGAGCAATACCGGAATAGGTATCACTTTCCACACAGCCCGAAACCGCTGCCGCCCATGAAGAAACAGGAGCGATCATACATACGGGAGCTGCGGTAGCATCGATGATATAAGCCAGTTTAACTCTGGATACCTTTTTGCTGTCTGTTACGGGAGCCATTACAGAACCTACCGTAAGGCAGTTGAAGTAGTCGTCGATGAAGATCAGAACACCAAGTGCGAAGGTGGCAAGAAGTGCGCCAGCCTTGGTCTTTATGTGTTTCTGTGCCCAGGTACCGAAAGCACGGGATGCTCCGGACTTATTTACAAGGGCAACGATTATTCCCAGGATCACCAGGAAAAGATAGATTCCCGCATTGTCTGCAATAGCTGCGGAAAAGCCGTCAACTGTCAAAGTGTCCAATGTTCCCAGCACCGAGCAGCCTGCTGCCATGAAGGCCCCCAGAAATACTCCCACAAAGAGTGAGGAATAAGCTTCCTTGGTAATGAGTGCCAGTGCAATAGCTACCAAAGGCGGAAGAAGCGCCCAGGCCGTGCCTGCAAAGGAATCGGTTCCCGCAGCATGCACAATGGCGATCACAGCAATTACAGCAACAACTACGATCGCTGCGATCAGTACTTTGTTCTTTTTCATAGAATTGCCTCCCTATTTTTGTTCAATTTCTCCTTACACCACTCAGGTTGACCCCAAAAAACAATGTAATGTATACATATTAGCGAATAAATATTCACAGGTCAACCATAAATTCGGAAAAAAGAAGTCAAATTTTAGATAGTTTATCTACATATCTTTCATTTTCCAGAAATATACCCCAAAAGGAGCCAATTCACTTCCTCCCGTAAAATCATGGTCCTCTCCCGAGATCAATTCCTCAGCCCATTGACAGCCTGCGTCAAACTGCGCCATGAAGGGCCTGTCATCGATATTTACCGCCACAAGTATCCTTTCATTGTCACATCTGCGTTCAAACACACAGGCTCTGTTTGTAAGGAGCAGACTTCTGAAACCTCCGTAATTAAGAGCCTTCTCCCGCTTTTTGATCTCCGAAAGCCGGGAAATATATTCCGACAGTTCATTAAATACCGGTGCATCGAAGCAGGGCCTGAGTGCCGGATCACCGTCCTTTTTGTCTCCCTTCACACCCCATTCGCTGCCGTAATACACGCAGGGAATGCCCGGCATTCCGAACATCAGGGCATAGGCAGGCTTAAGTTCCCTTTCATCATTTAATACAGAAGCGATCCTGGTCACATCGTGGTTATCAAGGAAAGAAAGAAGATGTGACCCCCTTGCCACCGTCCAGTCTTCCGGTCCAAAGAGCCTCAAAAGGGAATGAACTATCTCAAAAAGGTTAAAGCTGTTTACAGCCGAATAAAGTCCTTTGTAACATTGATAATTTGTAAGGGAATCAAGGCTCATCTCGGAAAGCATCCTTCCGTACTCTCCGTGAAGCACCTCACCCAATAAAAAGAAATCTTCTTTTTTGGAGCCGCAGAAAACCTTAAGTTCGTGCAGAAATTCTTTTTCAAGGCAATAGGCCACATCCAGCCTCAGGCCGTCTATGTCGAATTCATCTATCCATCCGCCCACTGCCTTAAAAAGGTGCTCCTTAACTTCAGGATTCCAAAGATTCAGTTTTACCAGATCGTAATTACCTTCCCAGCCCTCATACCAAAGACCGTCGTTGTAATTTGAATTGCCGCCGAAATCTATGCGTGAAAACCAGTTTACGTAGGGCGAGTTCTCTCTCTTTTCCAGCACATCCTTAAAAGCCCAAAAGCCTCTGCCCACATGGTTGAACACGCCGTCCAGCACCACTTTGATACCGTTTTCATGAAAAGCCGAGACCACCTTTTTAAGGTCCCCGTTCGTGCCCAGGCGGCAGTCCACCCGGTTGTAGTCCCTTGTATTATAGCCATGGGTATCCGACTCGAAAACGGGACACAGATAAACAGCATCAGCTCCCAACCGTTTAATGTGCGGGAGCCAATCAATGATCTTTAATATCCTGTGTTCCTGCACCCCGTCGTTTTCAAAGGGCGCTCCGGTAAATCCCAGGGGATATATCTGATAGAAAACGCTTTCGTAAGCCCACATATCTTTCACCTCTTGATAAATATATAAAAAAGCAAGGACGATCCTTCTCCGGCTTTTATAAAAAAGCCAAAAAAGAAACGTCCCCTATGGTTCCAAATATTTAGCCGTGAAGTCCGTTGGACTGCCTGATCATGTCCTCCACCACAATATCATAGATCTCGCCTATGGTATTGCAATATTCCAGGATCTTCCAGGGCTCGTTGGTATGGAAATGGATCTTTATGAGATCCTCGTCGCCTGCTGCGATCAGGCTGTTTCCCTCGAAATTTTCCGTGATGTAATCAGCGATCTCGTCCTCATCGAGATCCTTGTCTCTTCTGTCGATCAAAAGCTGTGTGTCATAGCGATAAGCGAACTGATCGTCTTCCGCATCAATAGAATTAACCATTTTATATATACCTCCGTATTAGATAACTTAAAGAATAAAATTACGTTTGCTATTGTAACAAATTTCGTTCAAATAGAAAAGTCAATATTTATCTTTTTTGTCCCGAAGGCATAGGCTTTCTCTACCCTTTAATCCGTAAAACTTATGCGGGTACTGCCGCTGGTGGTGCTGATATCCAGTGTTTTCTCTCCGCTACGGCTGTTTTTGATGTTGGAGGATCCGGAGGTGTTATCCACTAACACGGAAAAATCACTTTCTTTTCCTTCTATACTTCCGTGGACACTTCCACTGGTGGTCTTAAAGTTGCCGGTCTTTTTAATGTCAAGCTTCTCCATTTGGATACCGCCGGAGCTTGCTTCCGCACTGATCTCGTCCACGGTAACCTTGTTATAGGTGTGACTTCCGGAGGAATTTTCGGATTTAAGGATCCCTATCTTTGAATCATACACACGAAGGCTGCCACTGGTGGCATGCATTTGCATTTTCTTGTCCACCTTATATTCATTCGCCGTGATACTTCCGGAGGAACTGTTAAGCTCCGCATTTTCTGCCGTGATCTCCTCACTCTTTATGCTTCCGCTGGTGGTCTTGATCTTAATATCTTCGCATTCGATATTGTTGGCCCCTATTCCGCCGGAATTGTTTTCCAGATCCACACAGTTTTTAACCTCTGCTCTGTCCAGGGTAATATGCCCGCTGGTAGTGGTCACAGTCAGGTCTTCCGCTTCTATCCTCCTCGCCTTGACAGAACCCGAATTAGCCTTAAGCACCACTCCGGTACCCTTGATATCCTCTGCCTCTATAGTTCCGCTGGTGGTTCCGATGACTGCCCTTCCGTTAAAGGATTCCGGCAAAATGATCTCGGTATCATAGGATTTAAACTCAAATCCTATATTAAACGAAAACCTTTTCCTGTTCTCACGATCAAAAGTCAATCTTCCGTCCTTTTCCGCGATATTTACCTTTTCCATCTCCTCATCCACAAAATAACGGATGGTGATCTTGTCCACATTTCCCGTTCCGATAACGATATCGATGTCAGACTCATTTGCCACCAGATCGTTTATATCGCTTGTGCAGACATATGTTTTCTCAACCCGGTTATAGTTTGAATTTTTTCCGAATACCATATTATCTCCCCTTCCCAAAACAAATCCTATAAAAATAATTATAAGTCCTGCACCGCAGGCTATCAAGCCATATAATACTCTTTTACTCATTTTTTTCTTCCTTTTCTCCCACAATTATCTTTTTATACCGCCAAACAAAAGCCTTTTAAGTCCTGATAGCATATAGACGAAAAACTTCCAGGTCCCTTTTAAGAGGGACACAAAAGGCTTTGACAAAAGCACGCTTATTCCGATGAACAGCGCTGCCGTACCTACCGAAACAAGGATTCCCGGGAATGTCAGATAACCCAAGCTCCCGAGTATTGTTCCCAAAACGCCCGAAACTCCGATGATGGGGAAGCAAAGTGCGATTATAATAAGGCACAGCACACAAACCCAATATACTATCCACAGGACAGCGAACAGACTTAACAACACTGTCAATAACGGCAGCCAGATCGGAAATCCCAGGATCGCCAGCACTATCCATGCTCCGCCGTTTCCCTTTGCCTTTGCATTTTCCCTGCTCTTTATGACCTTGTCCTTAACGATCGCCGTTACAGGTCTTTCCATAGCCGCTTTTTCCACGATCTCTTCAATGCTCTCCAGTGAAGCAACGGCCTCATCTTCACTCATCCCGTCTTCAATGCGGTCACATATCATTTCATCATAGAAATCCAACATGCTGTCCGCATTTCCGATTTTTTGTTTTTCCAACTCATCTTTCAGCTTTTGGAGAAATTCCTGCTTATTCATGGTCTCCCTCTCTCTCATTAATTATAAACCGGTAGATCTTAACGATCTCCTTCCACTCTTCCAATAACTCCGTGATCTTTTTTCTTCCTTCGTCCGTGATCCTGTAATACTTTCTGAGCCTTCCGTTGTGCTCCATACTGAAGACCTCCAGTTGATCGGTCTGTTCAAGCCTCCTGAGTATGGGATACATGGTAGATTCGCTTATCTCTATAAACCGGTTTACATCTTTTACCAGTTGATAGCCGTAGGATTCGCTCTTTTCAAGGACCGCCAGAACGCAGGCTTCCAGTATTCCTCTTCTGAATTGCGCTTCCATTAAAACCTCCTTTTGATAAAGTCAGGCATATATATTCTCAGCCCTTCAATACCACTTGACGCACCATACTATACATCACATAGTATAATGTGTCAAGTGGTATTGTGTTTTTTTTATTCCGAGAAAAAAAAAGATCAAGGGCTGTCCCTTGACCTTTTGATCTCAATCCATTACATGCAATTTTCCGGTTTCTATAAGTCTTAACATACATTCCGCAACTTCCGGATCGAACTGAATGCCTTTATTATTTCTGAGTTCCGCCTCTATCCTCTCTCTTCCCAAATGCTTTCTGTAGCATCTGTCGGAGTTCATGGCATCGAAGGAATCCGCCACACATATTATCCTTGCCGGCTTAGGTATCTGTTCACCTTTTAACCCCTCCGGATATCCTTCTCCGTTATAATACTCATGATGGTATAGGGCTCCTTCTCTGGCGCCTTCCAAAGAGGTGAATCCCTCCAGCATCTTTCCGCCCATAACGGTGTGTTGCCGGATCTCACGCTTCTCTTCTTCCGTTAATTTCCCGGGCTTCTTTAAAACACTACCCGGGATCATGATCTTACCGCAATCATGAAGAAGAGCTATATATCCGATCTTCCTGACTTCATCATCCGAATAGCCCATTTCTTTCGCAATGGCCGAAGAATATTCGGATACTCTTACGGAATGGCCTTTTGTGTACTCGTCTCTGGCATCGATGGAGTTTACAAAGACCATCATGGTCTGTCTGATTATCTCATCGTCGCTTCTTCTTCGCATCTCCATTTTTATCTGCATGGAGGCATACATTATAAAGGCAACCGCATATGCGATCGTAATATACACTATAGCCCAATACATGGGATAGTCTTCTTTATAGGTAACATATCGTCCCGAAATATCAAAAGCGAAGTCATTATAAACTTCTGCGGATTTAAGGATGAAACCAAAAGTTCTGAAACTGTCCTTTTCAATGACATATACATTCTTATCGGGATAATAATCTATCGCGTTACCGGTTTTCTCATAAGTCCCGTTCCAGCTGGAATCGATCTGTCCGTCACTTTCCGGAAGCTTTATTGTAAGTATCCAGTTTCTGATCTCTTTACCCGATCCGTTGACTACAGTACCGTCATATTCCGCTCCTTTGATCTGTACATCTCCGATATAATCATCCCAGGACTGGGATACATTTATACTTACATCTACGGGAAGAGAACCTCTGTCCGAATCGCCTGCAAAGGAATAAGAAAAAGAGGAATTTTCGCTCCTTACGGAGATAACAAGATCTACGAAAAGTGCCAGCCAAAGAACAAGCGCACACACAAACCAAAATATGCTTTTCCTGTTAAATATACTCCTTAAATATGCCAAATGCTGCCTCCTTGCCATATGGCCTGTCAAAAGTACATACATCATCATATCCGGTAAAATTCAAAGTTACCCTTTATTATAACTTTCTGTTTTTACTCCGTCAAGTAGGTTCGAAGTCCTTGTTATCATACATCGTTTGGTATATAATAATACAGATCTGTAATATTCGATCGGATCAAAAATCAAGTAAAGAGAGTTCAAATGGATAATAAAGACATTAAGAAGCAGCAGGGTCTCAAGAACCTGAATGACACCATGCTCAAGGCTCTTAAAGTAGTAAATTTCATATCCGGAAGTTCCCTTGAGGAAGAAGACCTCAAGCGTCATCGCCGGGTAATGGAAAGAGCCGGGCGTCTGGCTGCTCCCAAAAATGATATAAATATAAGACCTTTTACTGTTAACGGTATTAAATGTGAAGCCGTGAGCCCGGAACTGGCCCACAATCCCAACTTCGCCATACTCTATGCTCATGGCGGCGGATACGTTACGGGAAAGCTGGACTATGCCAGAATATTGGCCTCCAAATTTGCTTTAGCCACAGGTTTTACCACCTATTCCATTAATTACAGACTGGCTCCGGAGCATCCCTACCCCGCTGCATTAAACGACTGTATGGCTGTGTGGGACCACCTGGTCGAGAATACATATGCACCGGATCACATCTTTATTGCGGGAGATTCCGCAGGCGGCAATCTGGCCCTTTGCCTGACCCAAAAGCTGCTTTGCGAAAACAGGCCCGTGCCCCGAGGGCTCCTGCTGTTCAGTCCCTGGACCGATATGACCGGCACTGCCCCCTCCTATGAGATCTATAAGGAAAAGGATCCGATCTTAACCAGAGATTACGTGCTGGGTGCAGCCAAGGCCTACATCGGGGATAACAAAGATCCCAAGGATCCGGCCTTCAGCCCGCTTTTCGGACAGCTTAACGGCCTTCCTCCGGTATTTATCATGGCAGGGCGGAACGAGATCCTGCTTGACGATAGCAGAAGGCTTAAGGACAGGATCACTGAAGAAGGCGGACGAGCGGTCCTTGACATCGACGAGAACGGCTGGCACGTATACCAGCAAATGCCGCTGCCCCTTGCCACTCAGGCGATGAAGCGACTTGCCGCCTATGTAACACAAGAGATAAGAGAAAACAATCTATAATTAACTTGAGGGATAATATGACAAGTAACAACTGGTACAGAATAGATAACGTGGCTAAGGTCTTTTTGGCGTCAGTCTCCAAAAGGGACACACGTTCGTTTAGGGTTAGCTGCATCCTGAAAGAGGACATAGATCCGGCTATACTTCAGGAAGCCGTGCTCATGGCTATTCAGGACAGGCCTCAGGTGCAGGTGCGCATAAGGCGCGGCGTGTTCTGGCACTATATAGAAGACACGGATATCATGCCTGTGGTCTCCGAGGAAAGCGACCGCGTCTGCCCTGCTCTGTATAACCCTGCAAAAGCAATGCTTCATTATAAAGTCACCTATTTCGGTAAAAGGATAAATCTGGAACTATTCCACGCTCTTTCGGACGGCACAGGAGGTTTGGAGTTCCTTAACATTCTGGTCCTCCACTACCTTAAGCTCAAATATCCCGGAAAATACGGGGACGTGGCGCTCCATTCCGGTGCTTCGGCGGACGACCTGTCTCAGGACAGCTATCGCCAGTTTTTCGGAAATATGAGCCTTTCCAGAAGTTCCAAAAAGAATGCTTATCACCCCGGAGGATTTAAACTCCCCTATGATCAATTGCAGTTTTTCGAGATACATATGCCTGTGGATCAGATCCTTCCCAAGGCAAAAAGTATCGGTGTTTCACTTACAAGCTTTCTCGGAGCAGCCTGGATGATGGCCATCCGAGATGAAATGCCTCCCAGAAGAAGGGACAAGCCCGTTACCGTTTCTCTTCCGGTAAACTTAAGGAAGTATTATCCTTCCCACACCGCCAGAAACTTTTTTAACAATGTAAATGTAACCCATGTATTTGATAAGGATATAACCCTTGAAGAACTGGCTCTTGAATTTGATGCCACCCTAAAAAGCCAATTGTCCGAGGAAAGTATAAAGAAGCAGATGGATAATTACGAGACCATGGAATATGTGGCTCCCGTCCGTGCAGTACCTCTTTTCATAAAACAGCTGGTGGTAAGGACCGTTACCCGGATAACCGATAAAAAAGTGTCCATGGTATTGTCCAATCTGGGCATTCAAAAGCCCCCGTGCGAAGTGGAGGACGCTATTGAGAATTACAACGGTTTTTGCAGTTCCAGTAACCTTTTTTCCACTATCTTCAGTTACAAGAACGACCTTACTCTCGGTGTTTCGTCTCCCTATTCAAATACTGCGGTCGTAAAAAACCTTGTCAGAGGTCTGGCCGATTCCGGTATTGAGATCAGAGTTTATGCAACGGAGGTGGTCAGATAATGAAGAAATGTCCTTATTGTAAAATAGAAGTGGGCGGAAACCTCACCAAATGCCCTTTATGTCAAAGCCGCTTAACCGGTGAAGGTGAAAGTCCTTATTTCCCCGAACATCCCTCTTTACAGTTCCGTTCCTTTCTGTACAAGGTGCAACTGTTTATAGTCTGGGCGATCATAATAGCGGGACTGGGTCTTGATCTTTTACTTGAGATCCGTTTTCCGGGCTTTCCAAACCTTCACTGGAGCCTGATAATCGCCATGTGGCTTGTCGCCTTTGAATTTGGGATAATGAAGCAATTTAAACCCGGAACCGCATCCGCCAGAAGGGTCACCGTGATGGTATTCTGGATCCTTGTCCTTCTGGGCGTAACCTCTTATTGCTTTGATTTCTTTTGGCTGTTCCGTGACTGGATCCTTCCCATCACCATCGCCGCCAGCCTGGTCGTGAACTTTGCCCTTACCATGCTGGACAAGCAGGGAAATGCCATGACCTACCTGTTAACGGGTCTGCTCTTCAGCGTGATCCCTTTCAGTGTGATGTACACCTTGCGTAAAGATATGCCCATGACCTGGGGCATATGCCTTATCATCACCATTACGGTACTTGCGGGTGCCATCATCTTTAAAGGAAGAGCCGTGGCCAGAGAATTCCAGAGAAGATTTCACATTTAAGAGAAGCCGTCTCCTTTGACCGGAGACGGCCTTTTTTATTTCACACAGAGTCCCAAAGGTATCGCCCTTTCACTTTCTGTATTATCCTTTTTATTCCTGTCGGATATCTTAAGTTCTCTTTTTCCTTTATACATTATTTGAGCGGAACCGCCTCCGTCCAGGTTCACGGCATTTCTGATCCCGAGCTCCGAACATATGTCTGCCATTTCCTTAAGGCTTGCTCCACAGGAATCCACACCCTTTTCATAGGAAAACTTCCCCTTTCCTTCAAACCACAAAAGCACAAGTTTAGCGTCGCTGTCCTCTCCGATGGCCATTCTGGGCGCTCTGTCCCTTTTAAAGCTTAAGGGATACAATGAAGGGGGATATTTAACCTTCCAGGGAAATCTAATATTATAATACTTTGCCTTAAAACCTGTGGTCTTTTCTCCATTTATCACAAGAGAATTCCCCGCAGAAACCGCAAATCTCACATCCGTCTCCCAAGCATATGTTACCTCGGCTCCCACCAGACTTCTTACCGTTTTATCATACTCCGCATTATCTTTTGAAAAAAGCCTGTCTCCTTTTATCCTTATAACAAAACCTGCGGCGGGAACAGTCATTTTACCGTTTTTCTTGACAGCCACCACCTTTTTACCGATCACCGCCAGATCCAGAGCCCTTTCTTTTTTCCTGACGAGAGGGGTTCTGTTTCTTTTCGGTCTTTCAAAGAAGGTAACCCCCTCTTCTCCGTCTTTTAAGGAAAGTCCTCCGATCCGGACTGTGAGGTCCTTTATTTCCGGGCTTTCTATCCGTACACTGCCATCCGCTCCCACTGTAAAAGCTTCTCTCTTATAAAGGGGAGGGGTCAGGATCGTTCCATTTTCGGCCGTAAGCCCGAAGGGTGTTCCTATCACATCGTAAAGGGATGTAACATCAAAGGAGTCCATTATAAAGAAGGTGGAATTCGCTTTTAAAGTCGATCCCTTCTCTGATTCCGATATCAGACCAAAGTCCCTTCCCACAGGAAGGATCTTATTTAAGGGGAGTTTACCGCAGACAGTCTTTGCACAGCCCCTATCCTTAAGCAATCGGTAAAAATCCGAAACTGCTTCCGAGTGACCGCTCCTCTTTCCTCTTTTCTCGCTGACCTCACCCTTATTACTTATCTTAAGCGTTTCTTTAAAGGCTATGGCTACTTTATTTATATCGTCCGAAAGAATACCATACTTGTTTTCATATTTCTTTGCGGTTTCCAGCACCTCTTCAGGAACCCTAATATCCTCCGGAAGACAGAAATGCATCATCCTGCCGAATATATAAGGACATTTGGGTACAGTAAAGTTCTTATAGAGAGCGCATATCCTTTCAAAAGCCTTTTCACTTTTTGCGGGCTTAAAGAAATGAAATGCTTCCTCCTTTTCCAATGTCACCTGCTGTACCCTTTGTATCTCACCGTTATCATATTTAAAAGTCTTTATAACGGAATCCATTATTTCTCCTTTTCTCTTAAGAGATCTTATAGGTAAATTATACCATAAATAAAGCTTGTAGCAACTGTCGGGAAGGCACAAAAAAAGCAGCCGCAACGGCTGCATTTTTATTATTTTATTGTATGTTATCCATATTGTCCGGCTGATCCGGCATAACGATAGCCGCGATTATATATGCCACTAATCCGGTACCTGCACATAATACAAAGATCAACCATACAATCCTTATGATCGTGGGGTCGATATCAAAGTACTCCGCTATTCCTCCGCAAACGCCCGCAAGTTTTCTCTCTCTGCTTTTGTATAATCTTTTACTCATACTCTTTTCCTCTGCTCCTAATTAGTTATAGTTCTTGAATCCCGATCACTTTAAGATCTTAATTCCGCCGATTATGGGAAGGGGCTCATCATTGCCCATGATAGCACGGATAAAGCCTAATATCATAAGCACAAACAGGATAATGTCAAGTACCCATAAAACAGTGGACACGATGGCAATACCGCCCAGAACCTTGGCAACTATCGTAAGGATAAGATTTGCCACAACAATAACAAGGCTCTGATTCAAATGAACTTTGGCACCTTTTCTGTCACCGAGAACAAATGCGATGATCCATCCGATGATGGTAATGTAAGAAACAGCACCGGTTAACTTCTTTCCCATAATCTTTTTTCCTCCTGAATGATCATTATTCATACGACTTTGTCGTTGGAATAAATATACAATAAATAGGACTTTTTTTCAACTCTATTCATCCATAGGCTTCAATTTATGGGAGAAAAGTCCCCAGAAATAGTCAGTCACATATTTTCCGTATACGTCCTTTTCCACATAAAGCACCACATCCTCCGGAGCCATATAAAGCATGTCGGAAGACACTTCGGGAAGGTTTTTGCAATAAATGTATACGTTTTTTATCGAATCCGCATTTTTTAATATGCCTTCCCGGATTATTCCTATACCGTCCGGAAGCGTAAGTTTTATAGCTTTGGAGTCTTCAAAGGCAAAGGAATCGATGTCCCATACATTGTACCCCCCAAGTACTGTGGGCACATTTAGTTCCGTAAGCGCCTTTCCCTCTTCCGTAAGACCTTTTACCACTATGCCCTTGTCCGTAAGAATGAAATTAAAGATGCCGTCGTTCTGTATTTCCTTATCGGTATCTTCCTCTTCCTCTCCCGCAAGAGGCTCAGGTATCTCTATGGAAGTCAATGTCATATTTCCTGTCACTCGCTTTATATCATTTACCAAGAGCAATGTGTTATACACAGTTCCGGGATCATTGGTGTGGAAATTGGAATCGTAAAAATACCCCGGATCCATAATATGATCCTCAAGGGATGCAAGGATCTCAAAGTCCAGATCTTCCTTAAGCTTATTTAAGAAAGCCTCCTGCGCCTCATCTGTATCTTTAACTGAAAGCGCGTTCATAGGAGGAAAGCCCAGATATACGCTCGCTCCCCTCTCTTTGCAATACTCTGCATAGGTATTCACCATATCAAAGAATTCTTCTGTAAGGATGTCGGTGGATATCTCCGGAAGATCTGTTTTATTATAGCCGCCGTTCATCACATTTTCATTCCTTAAATAGACTATATCACCATACTCATCAAAGGAGCTGTTGGCATATACACCATCTACGGATATCCCGCTTTTTAAGATCCTGTTCCTTCGGCTTAAATACTTGGGAAGAGCCGAGAGAAACCCTTTTGCGTACTCCTTTCCCAGAGCAGTCGCCAAGTCCGGTCTTCCTTCCACCGAATCCGTCAGATACTCGTAGCCTATATATCCGGAATACATCTGAGAGGAAAGCTCCGGTGCCAGCACCACAATATCGCCTTCACCTATGCTCTTCTTTGACAGATCCAGCATGGGCTTAAAGCCTATGGCCGCATAAAGTCCGAAGTTTACACAGGGAATTCCTGTTTCCCGCTCCACTATCTTACTGTCAATTCCGAAAGCCACGGAGGAGCCTCCTATCACCACGATCTTGGGCCCTTTCACCGAAGTCAATCTGTCATACTTGGTCTTAAGTCCCGCATAAAATGACTCGTCATAAACCCTTTTGAGAGCAGACAGGTATTTGCAGCCGAGAAAGCATATGCCTGCAAAGCAGATCAAAAAGATCATCAAAAACAATATGAATTTAAATAAGTTTTTTCTCTCGTTCATAATCTTAATCTTTAGAAATTAAAGTATATAAAACTGCTCTCTGCCGTGTTACCCGGGAAGAAGCCGATGGAGGCGATAATAAGAAATACATCCAAAAGGCAGATAAAAAGCGTTGCCAAGGTCCTTCCTTTTTTCATGCAAAAGAGCCGGGTCAGTTCGGAAAAAAGGAAACCAAGGGATACGATCACTCCCGCAGATACTGTCATGCAGCAAAGCTTTACCGCTGCCGTGAGATCGGGAGTGTTGTGTATGAAGCTATGCCCGAAGGTTTTAAGATCTCCGATCCCCGGTATCCTGAAGAAGATCCAGGCTATGGTCACGAGTACAAAGGTGATAAGCACTTTGATCCCTTTGATAAACAGGTTGTCTTCCTTCATTTTCTTCCTGTCGAACAGATTTTCAATGACCTGCATCAGACCGTGAAAAGCTCCCCATAAGACGTAGGTAAGGGAAGCGCCGTGCCACAGACCGCTTACCGCAAAGGTGATAAACGTATTCAGTTGCTTCCTGGCAAAGCCCTTGCGATTTCCGCCCAGGGGGATGTAAATATAATTTCTGAGCCAGGTGGAAAGGCTGATGTGCCATCTCTTCCAGAAGTCCCTGATCCCTGTTGCCAGATAGGGTCTGTTGAAGTTCTGCGTAAGCCTTATCCCAAACATCCCCGCAGATCCTATCGCTATGTCGGTGTACCCCGAAAAGTCGAAGTAGATCTGGAAAGAATACATGACAGCCGCAAAAATGAGCGAAAACCTGTCTGCCTTGTCCGGCGAGGCATATACAGCGTCAACCCCTACAGCGAGGAAATCCGCCACCACCATCTTTCTCACAAAGCCGTTAACTATATAGGAAAAGGAAACCAGATAGTCCTTATAGGTGTTTTTAACAGGCACATACAATTGAGGGATGAATCTTTCCGGCGGTTCAATGGGGCCTGACAATACCTTGGGGAAGAAAAACATGTAAATGAAGAGATCCATGGGTTCACTTACCGGTGTGATCTTCTCCCTGTAAACTTCCGTAAGATAGGCGATGCATTGAAAGACTATATAGGAAATGCCTATAGGGGCAATTATCTTAAAGGTCCTGTCTATGCCTATGACCGACATGGTAAAATTCAGATACTTAAAGAAGTAGAGTAAGCCTATGCTTAATATAATGCCGAAGGCAAGAAGGGCCTTACTTTTATGCCTTCCCAACAATTTGCCGAGAACAAGCACGATCCAGGCATACAAAAGCATGCCCAGGGTCTGCAGCGGCAACACAAGACCGCAAAAAAGAATGCTGCAGAGGAAAAGCCAGATCTTTCGAGCCCTTTGCGGGATCAGCCTGTAAACAAGTAAGGTCACAAGAAGAAACCCTATATATGTCAATGACATGATGTTCATATACGATCCCCCCTTATTCCAAATAGGCCGAAAGGTCTTTTACAAGCTGTTCCGTTCTGAGTTCTGCCCCCTCAAGGGTCAGATGATAACAGATTCCATAGCACATATATGTATCAAAAAGATAATCCTCCAGATCTGAAATAATCGGGACCACTTCCTTATCCAGCTTTTGATCCAGTAAAGAAAGATAGTTTTTTGCCCCCTTAACCACCTGCTCCCCGGTCTTGCTGCCAAGGGACAGAGACGTAAAGGTAAAGTAGCACTTTGCCCCCTTTTCGGTAAAGGACCTGCAGGCCTCATTGATCCTCTTCATTCCTTTATCCGTGATTAGTCCCGCATAAGGTATCACGGGCTCCAACACTTTATTGCCCGTTCGAGCAGTGACCAGGTCCCCGTATTCATTGAATCCGGATCTGGAATAGACCGGATTGGAATTAAAGACCTTCTTTGGTGAATGCACCCGTTTATTGTAAAAGAAAGTCAGTGCGGTATTAAGAAAAGCAGTATTATTCTTAATGTTGATATCCTTGAGCATGTCGGGATTGCAATCCACATATTCCCAGTTGTTGAAACTGGTGGTCTCCTTGGCGCAATACATCTGTAAGTAGCACTCCGGAGCCAGGATCACTACATCTCCCTCATGAACGTTTTTATCCACCAGGTCAAGAAGGGGTGAAAGGCCGTACAGATAGGTGGTACTGAAATTCACCACATCATACTTGGGAAATGCTTTCCTTAAGATCTCAGAATTTATGCCGAAACTGAGATTTGAGCCGCCCACCAGAATGATGCGGGGACCTTCGGTGTTTTTAAGCCTCATGTATTTTTCTGCAAGCGCCGAATCATAGTCCAGATCATAAACCTTGGCATAGGACTGGATGAGTCTCAGGTCCGTGAAAGCCTCACAGTTTGCGAAGCAGTCCTTTCCTATGGCAGAAATGGTTTCTACCAGGTATACGGTCTTCAGATTCGTACAGTTTTTAAGTGCGCGGTCGCCCAGAGATGACAGCCCCGGAGGAAGGATAAGGGTACGGATATCGCTGTTACCCGAAAAGGCATCGGCGCCGATCCCCGAAACAGCAGTGCCGTCAATATTATCGGGAATGCAAAGAGTACCGTTCTCATCCACTGCCCCTTCCCTTATCCCGCTTATCACTGCCTTTCCGCTCTTAATGCTGTATTCCAGCTTATCCGGGTCAGCGCACTTGGTCCATTCGGGATAGAAGGTAACGTTATTATGGGGCATCACAAACATGCTTCCCACGCAGTAGGAATCGCCGCTCATGTCTGCTTCTGTATTGAAGCCCGTAAGGAGATAGCCCTCTCTTTTCTTTACATTGTTGTAAATAGGAAGCTCACCGTATTCATCGGCTGAAAGAGTTGCAAAAGCCTTGACCTCTCCTGTTTCATGATCTGCCACGAAAGAGGCCGAATAGTTGTTCACATCCAGGAAATTAGCGTAGATCTCAGTATCCTCGGTAAGCGTAAAGGCATATGTTTCCCCGGTACCGATGATGACTCCGCCGTCCTTTAAAAAGCCGCCGGTAGTCCAGCCCTTAAAGATGATCCCTTCTGTGGGCACAACCGAAAGCACCAGTTCATCACCATAAAGGAAACGACCATAGTCTTTGTTTCCGCTGACTTCCACCCGGCCTATGTTCTTCTTGGCCAGCACAAAGTTCTTCTCGACACCGGCAAAGAGGCCGCGGACGGTACAATCCTCATCAACCTTCAGTGTGTATCCGCCATCGCTTCTGACAGGATAAAGCACATCATTAATAAGGATACCCTCAATAAGGTAATTATCTTTAGGGGTAAGAATAAGTTCTGCCGTATCTCCCTCACAGAACCTTGTCCCCTCGTTGTTTATAAGCTCTACTGTTCCGTTTTTTGCTTCTTCCACGGTTACATTGTATTTTCTGATGGTCTTTATATAAAAACTTCTGTCGGAAGATACATTTTCTACAATTATCTTGTCATTTACGCACCTATAAAGGTCAGTATCAACGCAATAGTAATTCTCATTGATACTGACCTCAAATTCCGCATTTTCTCCCTTTTTAACCCTCATGGGATTGGAAGATACCACAGTAAACTCTTCCGCAGGAACTATTGCCACTGTGCATGTGTCCTCCGCGGTTTTTACCGTCTCCTCTTCTTTTTGAAAAGAAGGCTTAAGGTAAAAGGCAGCCAGAGCCAGCATGGCAGCAATGATCACAACATATTGAAGCTTCTTCATTGTCTTACCGATCCATATATCATTTATATTTTAAAATATATTATATACTACCCTCTCATAACTGTCAAAAAACTTATTTTTTATGTAGTAAAGTAGCACAATTTACTATGTTCTTATAACTGATTTTTTGCTATTATAGATTTATCTGTCGGATGAAATGATAAGAGGAGAGGTATTTATGTTTAATTCAAAGAAAAAAAGCGGAGCAGAAACCAATAATGACCGGGAAATGCTTATGAGCCTTATGGAAAAGGCTGTGACCGGAGAGTATGCCTATGCCCGGGAAGGCGATTTTACGGACTGTGAACTGGCCAAACAGTACAATGCGCTTATTAAAAGCGTAGTCGTGTCCAACAACAAGATGGTCATGAAGCTTAATAAGGCCATGGTCACCATCGGGGACAGTTCCTGTGTCAAAACCATGATCGAACAGGTGGAATCCCAAAATGTTTCCATAGATGACATACGTGGTGCCAGCAAAGACATTGGCGATTCCATCATGGATATCCAGGACTCGGTAATGAAGATCAAGGACAATACCCATGCCCTTATGGAAATGTCCCAGGCTTCCATTGACGAGATGACCGAAAGTGTGGAGCTGGTGGACCAGTCTACAGGACGTGTGGAAGCCATCAGTGACAGAACTGAGCTTTTCAGAGACAAGGCCAATAAAATAAACGAGATCGTGGATATGGTAAAGAAGATTGCCAACAAGACAGGGCTTCTCGCCCTCAATGCCTCCATAGAAGCTGCCAGGGCAGGTGAAGCAGGAAAGGGCTTTGCCATAGTTGCGGGGCAGATGAAGGACCTTTCTTCGGAAACCACCAGATCCGTAGAAAAGATCGAGGATTATGTCAAGGAACTTATCGAAGGCATCGACGGCATTACTGAATCCATTACCATGACCTCCGATCAGCTTATTGCAGGAAACGAAAGAGTACACAAGTCCATAGACAGGATCAACGAGATGGGCGGTCAGATAGACGCCATAAGCGGATCCGTAGATCATATATATGACGAGATAAACACCCAGACCGCGCTTACGGAAAATGTTATCGCCTCCATCGACTCCATAGCCGACAGCTATGATAAACTTGCAGACGAATGCATGGCCACAGGTAAGCACCTATACACTATTTCAAGAGCAGTGGACAAATTAAGAAGCGATCTGGCACGAGGCGGCGCTAAGCTTAATACTCTGGATTGGATGATAGTATTCGAAATAGACCATCTCATCTTCACCTGGAGAGTATTTAATAACCTTGCGGGCTATGAACAGCTGAAGCTTGAGCAACTCAACAATCCCGCAGGCTGCAAACTTGGCAAATGGCTGGGCAGACAGACCGATCCCCGCATCACCTCTTCTCCCGCTTTCAAGAATGTGGAAAGGACTCACGAAGAACTCCACAAATACGCTACTGCCTCCTGGCAGGCTAATGAAAACGGCAACAAAAAGCTGGCCGCGGATAACTTCAATAAGGCTTACGAGACCTTCACTACTTTAAGGAGCCTGTTCGGTGCCTTAAAGCAGGCTATCACCGTAACCGGAGACACAGAGATCACAGAGATATGATCTTCTATAATATTATGACCCTTTGGGGACGGGGTTGTGGGTGACACTTTATGACCCCGTCCCAAAAGGGTCATTTTAGTTTTATACTTCGATAAATACCGTTATACGGGTAAGGTAATCTTCAGACCTATTGCCAAGAGTAGGCGGACCTTCCACAAAATCAAGTCTGAAAGCTCCAATAAGGTGATATCTGTGCTCCTGTGCATATTCTTTCAGTACCTTCACAGGCTCATCCAGTTTTTCATATGGTCCGCGATAATTCAGGCAAAGTGCTACTCCTTCGGGGATTTCCAGCCGTTCCGGTCCGGCATATCCTTTATCTATGGGAATACAGCTTGTCCAGTCCATCTTATCCTGCCCCGCCCGTGAAACTATCGCAAAAAGAGCTGCCGCTTTCAATCCGGATCCTGTCTTTCCCGCTTCAATATCCGTTTCACGTAAATGTGCGATCACTTCAGGCAGACTGCTGCATATCTTTCTTTTTGAAAAACAGACTGTTTTGGAAAGATTGATTATGCTGATCTCCATCTTGTTTGTCTTCATTGAACGTATTTTTAGTTTGGTTATATTACGATCCAATTCATCCCTGAGATCTATAAGACGTTTCAGATATTCGTCTATTTTTTCGGGGTCATTGTGATAACCGGCTATTTCTTTAAGTGATAATCCTGCTTTCTGCAAAGCTTTTATGGACCTGATCTGGGTTATATTCTCAGCCGAATAGAAACGAAAGCCACTGTACTTATCCTTATTGGCCGGTACAACCAGTCCCTCATTTTCATACACCAGAAGTGCTTTACGGGTCACTCCGCAGATCTTGACCACTTCTCCGATCTTAAACAGATAATCATTTTCTACATTCATTTTTAAACTCCGTGATCATTACAAGCCTAAACTAAGATCAAACTCGTACCCTAGGGGACGATATCAACAGATATTCTATCATCCGATATTTTTAAAAACAAGGTAAAAAGAAAAAACAATATAAAGTAAATATTAATATTTTTTTCAAAATAATATTGAATCGTACCTTAGGGTACAGATTATAATAGAACAAATATAGAAGCCGTTTTGATGAATAGGGTCATAAGTTGTGAGTAATAAAGGTGAGTATCAGCTCACAGTAAACGGCGTATACATTGGTCGCTGAGGAAGATCGTTGTATATATTATGTTTAGGGTCATCTATATTTTATTTAAAATTCCCCCCCAAGAAGGAGCTGCATGAGCCCTTCTTTTTTCTTGTTTAAACTTTTTTAAAATTAATAAAACACGTTAGCGTTTATGACAAAAGTCTGAAAACGTTAACGTGTTCTATAGAGCTTTAAGTATTATCTTTTCCCGCTGCATTCACTCACAAGCCGTATATCTGCCGCAAGCGACGTAAAAAAGCACTGACGCAGGCAGCCCCAAAAAATGTATAGAAGAAATAAGTGAAGTAAGCGCCGTATACGCCGCAACAGCTTCAGTTCCGAAGCGACTGTAAAATCTGATCACCAACGTATTTACGAATCCGTTCAATAAAGAGATCAAAACAGCAAATACAACAAGCAGAATGACCCCGGTCTTGTTACCCTCTTCTCTGGAAATAAAGAAGAAAATAAAATAGATTGCCAGCATCAGGACCATAAAGACAGGTGCCGACGGAAATATCATTCTGTCAGCATCATATAACTGTCCGTAAAACTTTGGGAGCAGCGTTTTTTGCATGATCACCATTATAATACCTATCAAGGTCATTATTGCCTGAAGTATCAATGCCACTAAAGCAAGTACACTAAACTTTTTCTCATTCATTTTTTTCTTCCCCCTGTAATTTTATTTTACTCCCACAACAGAAACATAAGTTCTGCCGAAAATCAACTATAGCACACAAATCCCCCTTGTACAAGATTACTCCGGTAAATTTTGACCCCCGGGGACGGGGTTAGAGGTTCATTTTTTTGAACCAATAACCCCGTCCCCGGGGGTCAAAATTTTTTCAATCTTTTAAATAGGCAACAAAATCCAGTTTCTGTACTGCATCTATCGCCTTTTCTTCACACGGCTCATTCTCATAGGACACATAAGCCTCATTCTTCTCCAGGCTGACTTTGGCTGACAATCCTTTTACCGAATTTATCGCCTTAGCCACTTCCCTTTCGCAGTTCTTGCATCTCATATGCTATTACAAAATCCAAATCTGACTTTTCATCACGGAAACCTTCAGCTCCGGATCCTACTTGAACCAAAGAAACTATCTTAGGACAATCTTTGGCTGTTGAGAGAATATAATCCAATGTGCTTTTTCTATCTTCTATGCTAAAAATCTTAACCATCTGCACC
>JAEEWS010000034.1 GCA_016287765.1 Lachnospiraceae bacterium | reverse complement strand
CATGAATACGCTGACCACCACCACCTTTACGATATACACCGCAAACATGAGCACGTAGTTGGAGAAGAAGGATGCCAGACCGTTAATATATTCCGTAACCCTTACCACGATCTTACCGTCCGGTCTGCTGTCGTAATAGTCGAAGGAAAGTTCCTGCAGGTGCTCGAAGATATCGGTACGCACCTTGGATATAATGGAAAAGCCCACCTTACCCATCTTCTTGGTCTGAATGTAGGAAACCGTAATCTCCACTATGGCCAGGAAGAACATGCTGCCGCAAAGCAGCACCAGTTGCTTGTAATCCTCGTTTACAACCACCTGGTCCACTATGATCTTGAGCAACCTTGGAGGGATCAGGGAAGTAACGGATGAGATCAGGAGCAGGAGTCCCACCATTATCACTGTCTTTTTAAAGGGCAGTACATACTTTACGGTCCTCATCAATTGCTTAAGATCTATCTTTTTTTCTATTTTTTCATCTTGAAAGAAGGTATTTCTTTTAGCCATATCCAGCCTCTTTTTACAAAAGTTTTCTTAACCTGTTTATATCTCCGTTTCCTTTTGGGACATCTGTATATTGTACACCTTGGCAAAGCTGCCGTTCTTTTTCATGAGTTCATCAAAGGTGCCTCTTTCCTCCACCTTTCCTTCTCTCATATACAGGATCTCATCGCAACCCGTTACCGATGAAAACCTGTGAGCGGTAATGATAAGTGTCTTTTCGGAAAACTTTTCATATATCTCATTTAAGAGTACCTTTTCGGTATTTACGTCCAATGCGCTGGTGGAATCATCCAGTACAAACACCGGCGCATTCTTCAGAAAGCACCTTGCTATGGATATCCTCTGCTTCTGCCCGCCGGATATGCCTATGCCTCTTTCTCCTATAATGGTCCGGTAGCCGTCCTCCAGCTTGTTTATAAAGCTCTCCGCCTGAGCGTGGACCGCTGCCTCCTTTACCAGTTTCTGATCCGCATAGGGCTTTGAAAAAGCGATATTGGATTCAACGGTGTTGGAAAAGAGAAAAGCATCCTGAAATACACAGGCAAACATATCCCTTAAGTTCTCCAGCTTGTATTCCTTTATGTCATGACCGTCTATGGTGATGCTTCCGGAGGTGATCTCCTTGATCCTTAAGAGGCTCTTTAACAGCACACTCTTTCCCGAACCTGTCTCTCCCACTATGCCCACCTTTTTACCGTAGGGAATGGACAGAGAAATGTCATCCAGGATCTTCTGGCCTTCGATCTCCAGAGTAACATTCTTCATTTCAATATTGGGAGTACCCGCATGCAGGCAGGCACATCCTTCGTCGGGGGTCTTGCTCTCCTTTTCCATGAAAAGCTTTAAGGCCTTTCCGGCTACAGTCTGTTGCTGCATGTTGACGATGTGGTTATTTATGCTGTTGATGTTACTCATGAGCCTTACCACATAACTGGAAGAAGCCAGGATGTAGCCCACGGTAAGGTTTCCTCTCATTACCAGAAAGGCTGCTATGGCTATGGTTCCCACATAGGCTATCTGCTTTATGACGTTCAAGGTCATTTCAATATTTGCGGTAAGGCCCACCTGCTTTATGTTTGTGTCTCTTAAGGCCATATTTACCTTATCAAACTTTTTCTTTTCCAGTTCCTCGTTAACAAAGGATCTGACTATTCTGACACCGCTGATATTCTCCTGGGTTGTAAGGTTTAGTGCCGCGCTGTTGGATCTTATCTGAACAAAATTTTCTCTCGCCTTCTTCTTAAACACCAGCATGGTCCAGATCAATATGGGCGTCAGGAAAAGAGGGATGATGACAAAAGAGATATCTATGGTGGCGATCAGCACTATGGTAGCCACCAGCATGAAAATGGAATCTCCGAAATAAGGGATCCTGTGCGAGAACAGTTCCTTAAACATAATGGTATCGCTGTTAAGGATCTGCAAAAGTTCACCGGAATTGTACTCGCTTATGGTATCCGAATCCAGTTTCATCAGCTTGTCATAGGAAGCGTATCTTAAGGTGGTCTCCAGATTTAATCCCACTTTCTCCTGGATCAGATCTCTCACATAGATCAGCCCTATCCTTATCACTACCAGCAACATAAAAAATCCTGCCACGGACCAAAACAACTCCATCGAATTAACGGAGCCAAATCTTCCCGTAAGCAGGAAATGAAACATACCGCCGCTGTCTTTTTCCACAACGGTATTTTTAATTACAAAATCTATTAGTATCCCCGATAAAAGGGGCAGCAGCAATTCGGTATATATGCCGATAAAACTGAGTATCTCAGCTATGATGGAAATAAAAAGATCTTTTTTGAAATATTTAAATCCAAATTTTAATGTTTCCAAAATAAGCACCTCATACGTATGGCAAATGTTTTACCATTTTTATAATCCTTCATCTTGTGCTTAATTATACCACATAAAATCTGTAATACTACCGTTTTTTTGTTGTAAATTTATGGTGTTGTTCCCGATAAATGACATATAATCGGCGAAAATGAACCATGGGGACGGGGTTAGGGGTTCATTTTTTGAACCCCTAACCCCGTCCCCCGGGCTCAAAAAACCGGGAGCGTATTGCCCCCGGCCATCTAATGGAGAAGTTATTTACAATTCTATACTACCTGCGCAGATAAGTCTGCCCGAAACACGGTCGAAAAGCAGGATATCATTACCCTTGATGTCGATCTTTTCTTCCTGACCGATCTTATAGATCACGCCGCCAAAGATAACCCCCGTAAGGAGGAAATCCCCCACCCTGAGCTTCAAAGTGGATTCCATACCCGTGGGCATGGCGCCATAAACCGTTGTGCCGATCTTTCCGCCGTCGGAGATACCGATGGCTTCGGGTCTGATACCGATGACATAATCCTCTTCCGTAACTACGGGAGCGTCAAGAATGCTGTCGTCCTGTTCTTCCACGGTCTGAACATGGTATTTGAAAACTTCGTCCTTGTTGGATTTTTCCACAGCGCCCTTTACCGACAGCCTCTGCTTCTCAAGCTGTGCTTTTTCGGCTGCTTCCTTATCCCTTAATACCTTCCAGTCCTTTATGTCGATCTTGTCGTTGGGCACGAACCGTGCCTTTATACCGTTAAGTATGTCCAGAGATACACTGCCGTCAGCCTGCTGCTTTCCCTTACCCTCCACGAAGTTCATGGAAGGATTGCCAACGAAGTCAGCCACGAAAAGGTTGGCGGGTCTGTTATAAACTTCCAGCGGAGCGGCATATTGTTGCAAAACCCCGTTGTTGACGAGACATATGCGTGTGGCCAGAGTCATGGCTTCCATTTGATCATGGGTTACATAAACGAAGGTACTTCCGGTTTCCACATGCAATCTCTGGAGTTCATATCTCATCTCGAGCCTTAACTTTGCATCAAGGTTTGACAAAGGCTCATCCATGAACAATACCTGAGGTTCCGGTGCAAGGGTTCTGGCTATGGCAACTCTCTGCTGCTGGCCTCCGGAAAGCTCGGCGGGATATCTGTCCATGAACATTCCGATCTTTACTATCCTTGAACAGGCCCTGACCTTGGAATCTATCTCTTCCTTAGACAGTTTTCTCTTTTCCGTAAGGACCTTGCCGTTTGACGTAACTTCGAAGTCGGTATTTAATTCCTTTCCTTCTTTTTGATAACGGCTCTTGATCTCTTCCAGTTCAACACTGTAAGCACCGCATTTATCCTTTGCCAGAGCATTGGGATCATTAGAATCCTGAAGGCCCAGGTTATAAAGTTCCTTTGCGGTGTAAACGGAAAGTTCGTAATTATCGATGAGTTTTACAAGAGCTTTTTTCTCATCGATCTTACCGTTTTTATCCACACATTCGGTGATTATCTCCTTAACTCTGCTTCCGTTGGACAATGCTCTCATCATGTCCCCGACCTGCTTGGCTCTTATATCCCTTACAGCCATCTCTTCGTCAATGTTCTTAAGACCGAAGGATATGTTTTCATAAACCGTCATGTTGGGCCAGAGAGCGTAGTTCTGGAACAAAAAGCCCACTTTTCTCTTATTGGCGGGAATGTTTATCCCCGCATTTGAATCGAATACCACCCTGTCACCTATGGTAATGCGTCCTTCCGTAGGTGTTTCAAGACCCGCGATCATTCTGAGGATCGTGGTCTTTCCGCAACCTGAAGGGCCAAGCAGGGTAATAAATGAATTGTTGGGAATATCCAGGCTCACATTATCTACGCCAAAGAATTTTCCCCAACGCTTTGTAATATTCTCAAGTTTAATATCCGGCATCTCTACTTACCTCCTATGCCACTGTCCAGGCTGGCCCCGGTCAATTTGTTTACAAGTGTGTTAAATACAAGGATCGTAACGATCAATATCAGGTTGATGGCACTGGAAAATGCATACAAGCCCATTTCGTCAAAGTAATCCAGCGTAGTTGAAAGTATGAAGCCCTGAGTGCAGAGAAGAAGGAAAAGTGACAATTCTCTCAAGCAGGTCATAAAAGGCAACAGATAGCCGCTGATTATGGATGACTTTTGAATGGGGATTATGATCCTTGCCATTCGTTTTATCCAGGATGTGTTCTGGATCACCGCTGCCTCTTCCAGCTCGCTGCTTATCTGGAGCATGGAATTCAAAGAACTTCTGGAGGCGAAGGGTATGTACTTTACAACACCTGCGATTATAAGGAGTGTGTAAGTGTTGAAAAGGTTGATATGCTCATTTGAAAACAGGATGAAGAAAGCTGCACCAACTGCGATGGAGGGCATAAGGTAGGGCAGGAAAGCCACGTTATTAACATAATTTGCCCACTTGCTTCTTCTGTTCTTGGAAACCGCATATCCGATAAGAGTTCCTATGGTTCCGGCTATCAATGCACAGGCAACTGCCAAAAGCAATGTTCCGAAGAAGGCATGCCAGATGGTGTTGTTGTACAATATGCCCGGCTGACCGTACATGCCGTTTTCCGTAATGTTTTCGTTGGTAGTCCACCATTTTGTGGTGAGATGAGCCAGGTTTCCGGTGTAAAGGAAACTGTAATCTCCGGGGTTGGGAAGGAAGGTTTCAAGTGCGAAAAGGATGATGGGCCATATGCTGGTGAAAAAGGTTACCACGATAAATATGATACCTATCGCATATTTTCCGACTTTACCTATCCTTATCTTTGTAAGCTGTCCGGATTTACCCGTAACCGTTGTATAGTTCTTACGGCTCTTAAGACTCATCTGGTTCAGGCCCAGGATCAATACGCCGAAGATCATCATGATGATGGCGATGATGCTGGCTTCTCCCGTGTACTTACTGTTCATGGAGATGTATTTTGTAGAGAGTGTGGTAAGGTTCAGATAATGGGGTACCGGGTAACTTCCCATGGCGCTTCCGAAAACCAGAAGTATGGTGGAAAGGATGGCCGGCTTTATCATGGGAAGCGTTACCTTGAGCATGATCTTCCACTTGGGGGTATCCAAAATGGTAGCTGCCTCCTCAAGGTTTGCATCCATATTTTTAAATATGCCGCCTATTAAGATATAGGCAAAGGGTGCGTAGTGCAGTCCCAAAACCATGGCACTGGGGAAAAGTCCCTGGCACCACCAGGAAGGCATATGCAGACCGAATATGGAAGCCAAAAGTCCGTCGGATGTTCCCGTTACCGCATTAGAATAAAACATATGCTGCCAAACTACGGCCAATGTCCACTGGGGCATTATATACGGGAAAATGAAGATGGAGCTTAAATAACGCTTATACTTCATGTCGGTCCTGGTCACCAGAAAGGCAAAGAGGCCGCCGAAGATGATGGAAATGGCACAGGTAAGAACCGACAGGAACACCGTGTTCAAAAGCGGAGTCCAAAGATTCTTTCTTGCCAGCTTACTTGTAAACAGATCCGTGTAATTTACCAGGGAATAGCCTGACACCTTTCCGGTCAGATGCTGGTCTATGGTTCCCGGGTGGATCTGGAATGTATCCTTAATGATTGCGACTATGGGCGCTACGGTACTGAAGGTCAGCACAATACCGAAAAGCAGCAGGATAATGTTCTGCGGCCTGGAAAACCATGTTTTGACCTTGTTCCTGAAAATTGCGCCCCTGTCAGGCGTAGCGGTTGTCATACTGATGATCCCTCCTGAAAAATGGTTGTATAAGCCCGAGGCTTCTCAACCTGCTTTACTTTAAACTTTTTAAATGGGGGTGCCGCGCTTTAAAGGGACACCCCCATGATATTATGATCTCACTTCAATGATCACTCTGCTTTATAATGATCGAGTACATCGATCCAGCTGCCTACTGTGAAAGATACTTCAGAGCAATACTTGGGATCTTCCAGAACAAGTTCGCCCTTGCCTTCAGCTGTCCACCAGTCATATCCTCTGTCGTTCTTAGCGGGATACTCTGTTCCGCCGCCCTGGGAATGACCGAACTTTTCTTCGATCTCTTTTGCTACATTGGGATTGGAGGAGTAACCGCCCATATCCTTGCCCCATGCTTCAAATCCGTCTTCGGTGCAGGTCATGTATGCGATGAATGCACATGCTGTCCAGGGAAGAGGGCTGTTCTTTGTAAGGAACAGATAGTGGCAATAACCGTATCCGCCGATACCTGTGTAGCCGTCCTGATATGCCGCAACATTGATATTGTTAACTGAAACGCTTGCAGATTCCTTTACGGAACGAAGCTTTGAATAAACCAGAAGACCGGACTGATCCTTAGCGGAAGAATCTACAAGGATATTGCAGATAGGTCCGTCATCTGTCTGCTCGTTATAATTGTTAACCCAGAGCTTGATCCATGCGAGAGCATATGCTCCGTTGGCACCGAGGCCCAGATCCTTTGCATCGGACTGCATTGCCTTAATGGTGGGTTCAAAATAAGCCTTCTTGGTGGCATCCAGCTTGTCATAAGCAGCTTTTAACCATCCTGCATACTTATCCTGAGTAAGCATCATAAGGAAGTTCTTTCCTACGATCTCGGAATCAACGCCCATGAAAAGAGGATGTGATCCTTCATAAACAAAATCCCAGCAGTTTGTGAACTTAGCTGTTCCGTTGTTATTGTACATGAATACCTTGTTAAGAGTCTGTAAGGAAAGGAAACCTTCGAATTTAGCGGGTGTGGTTCCCTTAGCCTCTGCCCACTCCTTAGGGATAAAGGTCTTTAAGATGTTGGTATCCACCATCTTTGTCTGGATCTGGTTACCATCCTGGATGAGAGTCATTGCAAATGTGCCCTGGCTCTTAAGCGAATCGGATGAAAGCTGTTCAAAGATCTTGTTGTTCTTGGGCTGCTGCCACTCGAACTCCATGTTGTAATTGGCATCAATGGTCTGCAGATAAGCGATGAACTTAGGTAATGCGGATTTTCCTCGGCTGGAGTTACCAACACCGTAGAAAGTCTTTCCGTTGGACTCTTCAATGGCTTTCTTTGCCAATTGTTCCAAAGTCATTCCTTCTGCTTCCTTAATGATCTTGTCAACAGCAGTCTCCTCACCCTTCGACTTGCTGTCTTTTCCGCCACAGCCTGCAAGCATGCTTACAGCCATAGCCACTGCCAATACTGTTGCCAAAAGTTTTTTCTTCATTTATCCTCCTTTAGCGGTTGAGTCATCCTTCGCCGGGAACTGTTCCCAAGGCCATAAAAAATGTACTCATCGTCGCTTCAATCTTGATGAGTACATTATAATTGTGCACATTGTATATTTTAATGGGATAAAACTGATAAAAATTGTAAATTTTTTACATTCTGTCACTCTCCTAAAAATCCCTTCCTTTTTCCATAAACAAATGTTCAGAATTTATCATTAAACAAATAAAAACCATGCGAGAAAGCTATCTAATACAAAAAATAGTCCAAATTTAATTGACACATTCCAGGCTTTAAGATTATTTATAGTTCTTTTTTTTATACCAAAAACAACAGCCCCCTCTAGAGAAAGCAACAGCCAACAGCCCCCAAATATCATCATGATCGTCACTATAATCGTCTGACGAGTTTGCTCGCAAACCCCAATCACTAGCATTATAATCAGTGGAAAATCATGGAATGCCCTTATTACTGAATGATAATGATCCACGTTGATCATGTACTGAGCCCTCATGTAGGTGATCAAATACATTTCACTAAGGCAAATTGCTCCCGCTTCCATAAACGCCAAAGAATATATGATCACATCCAACGCATTTTCGATAATCCAATCCATTTAATAACCTCCAGTATATTCTCCCGAATTTTAATCACTTTTTCTTGCGTTTGTCTTATTATGTAAAGCGATTTTTTATAAACATCGTTAATAGAATCAATAATTTGATTATTCTTTCGGTCCAATTTTACATCCGTACGTTTTAGTCCCTCTTCGAGTCTTTTTAAATCTTCCCCCTTGTTTTCAAACATTGAAATACCTTCTAAAGTCTCAGAATAGTGTCCAGTTCTTTCGTAATATATAGTCTTAAAATCAGTTAACAATTCTCCCCATAGATCAAAAACCGGCTTGTTTATTAACAGACCAATGAAGGCAACTACAAATAAGGCAAACATCAAGCCAAGTATCACTCGCTTAATTAATAATATGACCCGTTTTTCCTTTTCTATATGCTTTACAAGTTTTTCCTGCTTTTCAATAGCCACCTCTTTCATAACACTGTTCATAATTGTCTCAAGGATCATTTTTTTATTCATTTTGCTCATTGTTTTTCCACAACGATCACATTGCAAAACAGAATAATAGTTATCTTCACCGCACTCACACTTCCACAAAGAACGCATATCATTTGCCTTCCCTTATACTATTGTTCTTTCTTTCCTGCTCTAATCGCTTTGTCCTTATTTCCATAAAGACGGGCACATATTTAGTTAATCGATCGAAATATGTGTCATCTCTTATCACGTAAGAAGCATCCTTTTCCTTTATTTCCAGGCATTTAAAATCGGTTTTGGAAATCGCCAGAGGCTCAATAAGCTTCCTTCTTTGTTCATACTTATTATTCTTCGAGCATTCAAAGGCAATAAATGGATACTTGAAGTAATCCGGTTTCACAAAAAAAGCATCCCGATATCTGATTTCTGTTGTGATTGCTTTGGTTATCTCATAGATTGCATCGTTCTTAGATATATAGCCTTTGCTCTCATATTCCATCAGCCTTGAATTGATATCCTTCTGCACGATTTCATCGATTGTGATCTTATCACAGGGCGGTATGATCACCTGTGTCTTCGAGTTTAAAAGAGCACTTTTCGGAAGTTCCATTTTGGACTTCAAAACCATTCCGGTAACAGCCTCTACCTGTAGTTCACGCCTTACCTTATACAAAGCAGTTTGTTCAATAAGTTCATCTGCACTTTTCTCCTCGTTCCTATAAATAGTTTCAAGCCCGTTTTCAGTCATTTCACCCGTTTTATCGTCTATATGTCTGTATGTTATCATCTCCGTTTGCAGTATTTTCAGAACCATATCTTTATCCAGCCCTGTCACATCTGCTATTTCTTCAGCACTTTTTATTCCATAAAAGTATAATCGTAGGATCAGTAATTCAACATTGCTGTATTCTTCCACAATAGTTTCATTAACATCGATATCTGTGAGCGCAATGGGACACATGAAATGTTCTAGCACTCCAAATACCCCAGCGCGGATAAATTCCGGGCATGACTCCACAAGGATTTGTATTCTCTTTTTTCTCTCTTCTTCAGACCACTTCATCGTGTCTCCAACATTTTCCTAAAGTCTTTTGCGGAATATAATTCAGCCTTTCCGTCTTTAACCTGATCCAACATCATGACCATAAATTCGGAATATTCCTTTTCGCTACCATGCTCTATAATATTTCCAAACTCATCCTTTTGCTCATACTCACAAGTTGTGAGATAATCAAAATCGCCTACAATGACAAGCTGTCTCTTACATCGTGTAAAAGCAACGTTCAAACGCCTCAGTTCCTTCATAAATCCAACTCTCGCTTTTTCAGGAGTCTTATATGAAGTACTTCTTGTCGAGCTATATATAATAAGAGGGCGCTCCTGACCTTGAAAACTATCAAGCGATGCAACCATTCCACGTATCTGTTCTTCCGGAAGGTCCAATTTGCATTTGGATATTTTCTTTCTGATCAGTTGAACCTGTTTACCGTAAGCTGAAATAACGCCAATTAGATCCGTTGACACCTCATTTCCGAGATTTTTAATACTTTTGATAATGTCTGTCACTATATCTGCTTCTAACGGATTCGCATAACCGGGTATGCTGTCGCTTTTTGTAGCCTTCTGTTCAAACCTATTGGGTTCGCCGCTCGTTGACACAAAGACCAACGGAGTTCTTGTTCCCTTGATAACCGGTGCCCATTTTGACATATCATAATGAGCATAGTATTCCCCGTTATAAAACTTCTTAGCAATAACTTCCGAAATGTTTTCAGGCATACGGAACTGTTCTTTCAATCTTGTTAAGTGCTCCGGACATGCTTTTTCCATTTTCTTAAAAAGGAATTCAAAGAAGCTCTGTTCAAGCAGTTTTGTCGACACGCCTTCAGCTTCACAAACTGATTTGATTTCTTCTCCAACAATGGGCGGGATCTGTAAATGATCCCCGAGCATCAGTGTCTTAGGCGCCCTTGTCATAGGCACTATGACATTGTGTATCTGTATCTGTCCACTCTCGTCAATGATTGAAACATCAAAATCCAACTCCTGAAATTTAGCTCTTGTATTGATACCAATGCACGTTGCACCAACTATATTGGAATTTCTTATCAGAAGATCCGAAATAATCTCATTACGCTTTTTCTTTACTATTTCCTCCCAATCTCTCAGTGCTTTTAAAACTTTTTCATTTTTATCTTTGGTAATTTTTAAATTATCAAAATACTCTTTTAGTGAGGCACTGTTATATCTGCCATATTGGTCGCGTTCGAGATCAATAGGTAACTTTACATTAAATCTACCGTAGCCATTTGTTTTGATGGAAAACCCTCGAAAATCTGCTATGCATCCTTCAAAATTGTCTTTCCAAGCAACATATTCATATGATCTCATATATGCATATAGATCACTCGTAGAAGCATTATAAACTTTTATAGCATCTTCCAGCTCCACAATGCTCTTTTTAAGTTCTTCGAGATCATTGGCTTCTTTAACATGCATTCTCTCGATCACATGTTTCAAAAAAAATCTTTTAGTTTTCCCGTATTTACTTATCTCAGTAAGAGCAATATGGTTTTTTACATTTTCATCATATAGTTCCTCGTATACCCCCAACTTCCAATCATATGTTATACGTGTTTCTTTTACTTTCAGGACAAGATTGAAAATATTTTTACGATGGATCTCCAACTTAGTCAGAACCCCATCAAACTCCTGATAAATCGCATTAATCCTTTCAACTTCATCAATAGCGTTATTTATAACTGAAATATCTTCTTCGAGGCTATTTTGGCTACATTCCAGCGTTTCAATATACTTTTTCTCTTCACTGTCAATCTGTTCTTCTATTGAATACTTTTTACAATTATCCTGAATTCTTTCGTATTGTCCAATCCGTATGGCATGAGCTCCAGCACAATTTCCAACTCTTTCAAGAACATTGTCAACAGCAGCGTTGTTTTGTGATGAAATAAGGACACGCTTTCCTTTTCCAATAAAGTATTTAACCCAAGAAACGATTACTGTTGTCTTCCCCGTTCCCGGTGGTCCTAAAACCAACTGCAGGTCTTCTGTTTCAATTCCTTTTCTTATAGCCTCCATTTGTGATGACGTTGGAGGATATTTCGAACTGTTTAATTCTTTTTCAAACTCCCCAAGGCTATCGTCCTTTTGAAAATTCTTTAATTTATAATTCGCAAAGAAACTGTACATCCATTGGGAAGGAACCGAAGTATCAACTATCTTTTTAACTACTTTCCGTCTTACGCTTGTTTGGATATCATTTACTTTTGGGTGTATACGACCACCGTTTATGGGAAGTATAGCATCATCAAACTGTTCATAAAAAAACACTGTGAGGGCAATCCCTTCATCATATAGTTCTTTATTACTGATACTTCCTGTCAGATTCCTCTTTTTGTCATCTATCCATTCATTCGTTTCTATCTCTACATTTGTGCCTGCCTGATAAGTTTGTACATCCGGATCCATTCCTTTTATGTAAAAAACAATACTTTTCTTTTTAGCCTTTCCTGTAGCAGCGTCTCTTCTTTCATATATGAGAAAGTTTTCACCATAGGCAAGTGACTCCTCCACTTTTTGTTCACAGTAAGTATATTCTCTAATCGGAGATAATATCATTCTGTCAAAGTTTTGATCAACAGACAGACGCTTTTCATTTTCCTTATGTTTTCCCATATAGAAATAGGTAATGATCGCGTTCTGAAGTTCCTCAAACGCTTTCCTATCCATAGAGTAATCTGTATAGTCTCCACATTTTTCACTTGTACGTACTTTACTGTGGATAACCACTGCACTTCCAGCATTTATCATTACCTGAAATGAATCCTTACCAGTGTAATTATATTGCTTTTTTTCCTCATACTCTCTTCTTGTACCTACATATACAATTTGAAAGTTCCGTCTATCAGTGGATATAGCTAAAAACATATAGTCTGCAATTATGCATTTGATATCTACGCACCCATTTTTTAAACCACTATAAAAAATAGTGAGATACTCCATTTTCAGTATCTCCTCGATCAAGCCATCTATTTCATTTGCATGTCTTGTCGATATATTCTCTGAAATAAAAAAAACAATAGGTGATTTTTTTAAGTAGAATATATTATCAGATTTAATATCAATGTACTGTATCATCCGGCATTACCATCAAATAATCTGTATTTGCTTCACTTATAAACAACGGCATTCTGACAATGTCTTTTAAGACCTCGCCAAATACAAAGAAATCGGTATCATCCAAAATATCCTTAAAAAAGCCCTTATCCATGTCATTAGTTAATGTTTTTGTTTCTTCATTCCCCATAAATCTCTCCTTAGAACACAGGCATTTAAATATCTCTTTTCGTAATCTGCCTGTAGACATTTTTTTATTACTTCAACAGCAGTCGGATATATGGTACCTACCGGTCCTTCAACTTCAATAGGGTTATGCCATCCTTTTTTTATGGGATCATAAATCATATCTCTACCAAATGTCGGAATTTTACCCGTAATCATTTCAAAAAATATAAGTCCCATCGAAAACACATCTGTCGCCTGCGTTACATGTGCTCCCCTAAATTCCCGCCTCTGTTCCGGAGCCATATATTTAGGCGTTCCCATACCCTTAATATTCCACGGGCCACTTGTGCCAAAATCTATGACATAGGCACATTCCCTTCCTTTGTTTATGATAATATTTTCAGGTTTTAAATCCTTGTGTACAAAAGACTTTTCAGCGTGCAACTGGGCCATTGTGCAGCACAGCCATTTAAAGATTTTTACACTCTCGTCAACTCTTAGTTCAGGTTTTATACTGCCTTCCCAAGAATCCATCACGTTCCGCAGACTTCTGCCCTGCTTTTTTTCCATCTCTATCCAAACATAGTCTTTTTGTCTATAGAAATTGTATAAGGCGGGCACAAAGTCAGAATTAACTGAAGCAACTATCTGATTGGTTACCTCCCGCTTCAGCCATTCATATTCCTTTTCATCCCTGTACCAGACTCTTTTTAATATGCTGTTTCTGTTCATCTTAGTATCAAATACATCATAAACTTCAGAACAGCCTTCATTTCTGTATATACAATTATTTATCCTGTACTCTCTGTGCTGATCAATCTGAATAAGATCCATTTGAGATTTCCTCCGTCAACATAGCTTTAAACTCCTCAATCGAAGGTATAAGTTCCAATGACCCGGACTCTATAATCCTGAACATATAATCTGCAAATTCACGAGAATATACACTATAAAAGCAACTTGTATCGATTATTTTCTTATCTACATTGTTAGCATCGAGGCAATACAACAATGAGATAGCGATAGAGTAGATATCTCCTTTTTCCCATTCGGCACTGTCATACGAATGATATTCATTCAAAAAACTGGGATGAACAAAAACACTGCCCATATTCAAAGACGCCACTATCCCATAAATACTTTCTACATTCTGTTCTTCTATTTCAATTTTTGAGGTTTCAAAACATCCCAGTTTACCCCGATAATTGTTTCCCTCTTTGTTCACAAAAATGCAATGAGGATTGATTCCTCTATGATGAAGATTTATTCCGTCAGTTTTTATGTCACATAGTCCTGTTACTACATCCAATATAACATTAAGTGCTTCCTTCGGAGTAAGCGGCTTGATCAGTTGATCAAGAGTTGTTGTATTCTTTTTTATTTCATATGCAACATACCTCGCCTCATTATTCGCACTAACTGATATTTCATTCCCTTTCAAAATAAAATTGGTATCAGGAAGATTTTTCAAAAGTGTCTGTGCTGCAATATCCCTCTCATTGAATACCTGTTCTTCATCACATACTTTTTTAAATGGTCTGATATATGCATATATAGGAACAAGTCCACCTTTTTTAACTCCCACATACTCATATTTTCCATAAAGGATATCGCTGTTCCGACCAACATATTTCTTAACGATTTCATACTCACCTATGGGCAGATCATCCTTATCAATTTTAATTGTCGGTTTGCCGAACATGTCAGATATTACACAATACAGATCAATAACAGTCCGAACTGCTTCTTCTATCGTTGCATGTCTACCTTCAATGCGATATGCATTTTTCGTGACATTTTTCTCAACATGTACTATATCATTGGCATTGATTCTTAAAGAATCCAGTTTCTTTTTTTGTAAATGTGTAATTATCTGCTGTCCCTGGCATTCTTTTATCATCATATAAAGTGAGTCTGCCCTGTCAAAACTCGTTTTCCCTTTAGCGCATAGAATTGAACTGATAAGCACTTCCAAGGCCTGGCGAGTAGATATCATTGATTTATCCGGATCGATACGACAGTTTCTTTCAGCCTCATCTGAATATGAATGAATCTCTTCAAGAGACTTATCCGTCAATTCAAGCGTTTTATTTATTTTTAAACCTTTTTCCGAAAGAAAACCAAAAAGCATTTATCCCTCCTTAAAAAAGCTGACAACTCCTATGATCACAAATACCAAAACTATGCTCATAACAGCAAAATGTCCAAATGGGAGCGTCCCATCTGTCAGTTCACCAAATCTATCCGCAAATCCAAGTCCATCGGTCAATGCCGAAATCACCGCCAGCAAACCGATAGATGTCAAAAGCCCATCTGTTCTACGTACTTTACGATCAGCCACAAATGAATCTATAGTTTCAATGCATTCCTCGACATCTTTTTCCAATTCGTCTATACAGAACACTTCACAAATCTTTCTGTCCAATTCACGATAATTTGCTTCAAGGGAAACCGTGTCATGCATATATATGGCCCTAAAGTCTACCATTTTACGACGCATCTTTATTAATTTCTTTTTATTTTTTCTTTCGTTTAGGATTTTTCTACTGAACCAAAGAAGCATCTCTCTTTCATACAGACGCAAAAGAAAAACAACATAATAATCATGTAGAACATGATTAGGAAAATTCCTCACAGCATAAGAAGTGCCATCTGTCCCATATGCAACAGCACAAATAGCGTTCGTACTCCCAGCCCATATTACACCCTCATTCGGTGAATACGCAAAAAGTTCGTCTTTAAGACTCGATTTTTCTTTGGTCATTTCAAACGAAACATGGCGCCCTCTGCTTAAGCATTGAAGTATTTCTTCATCTCTTTTATTCTCTCGTTCAATGCCAACGAAGTGATAAACGGTTAACTGACGCCTCTCCGGAAGAAAAACAATTTCCCCTTTTCCTCCGATATCTGCGATCTTCATAAATGCAGACCTTAGATCGATATTCTGTCCATCCAACGTAAAAGACATTTTGGACCGGAACAGCCTCGAGAAAATGAAGTTGAAATTGGCAATACTCGCAAGACCATAATCCTGTGTATACCTAATCCCTATTCTCAGAAAAGAAATTCCACCTAAAAAAATAAAACAAACAATATCATTTATACAGAATCTGTACTCTTCTTCATCTATGATATGCGCAGAGCAATTCATTTCTTCTCCGGTAATTCCATAGTTTTCAAAGCAACTTGACTTAAGCCGAAACGCACGGCACGGATAATCCTTTTTTTCTGAATTACCACTGTTAAAATATTCTTGTACATATCCCGAAAGATACCTGATTTCAGTGTAATATTCTTCAAACTGGTGGTTCCTCACCATATTCTTCAGATACTTATCTGGGTCATCCGGTATAAAAGGTATCATATAATACGATTGTTTTCTCAGTTCCATATATTCTCTCTCTATTTGCCATAGATTTACTAAAGAATTAACGCAACAGGTAATTACAAGCAAAAAAATATTTCAACCAATATCACTAAAGATAGATCACATCAGCTTTATACCTTTACTTGCCAAGCATAGTATAGCAACTTAAGATGTACCGTGTCAACCCTGTACCATTGCTTGTAAAGCGTTAAGCGTAGCAAAGCAACATCTTTTGTACATTCTTATATTGAAATTTACATACGTCCTTTATAAACGCAGTTTGGAGCATAAATATCCAAATGAAAGATAAAAAAACTCTTCATTAACTGCCGAAAACGCCAAACTCACTGCACCCTTTAAGAAGAACGGGATTTCTGACGAACAGTTATAATCATAATTAACAGAAAAAACAGAGCCACTGCCTTTTTAGAGGGAATGATCCTCAGCCCAGCCCTTTAACCTGGTAGTCCGAGGGCGTTCTTCCCGTCAGCTTTTTAAAGGTATTGGAAAAATAGGCTATGTCCTGATAGCCCACCTTTTCTGCCACTTCGTACACCTTGACCTGAACGTCCTTAAGATAGTCCATGGCCTTTCTGATACGGTATCTGGTAAGGTAATTGTTTATACCCACATCCGTTTCTGCCTTGAAGAGCCGGCTTAAATGTCCGTCGCTGACTCCGAGAGCCTCCGCCATACGTCCCACGGAAAAATCCACCTCGGCAAAATGCTTTTCGATATAATCAATGGCTTCCAGGATATACCTGTTTGAAAAGTCCTCTTTTTTCTTTAAGGGTATCAGCTCTTCTTCCATATCCTTCTGGGAAGCGGGCTGATTGGGATGAAGATGCAAAAGTCTTTGTACAGACGCTTCCAGTTCACCGTCTTTATAAGGCTTTAAGAGGTAGTCGGAAACTCCGAGTCTCACTGCCTGACGGGCATATTCAAAATCGGAGAATGCAGTCAGGAAGATGATCTTGACCCCGGGCTGCCTTTCCAAAAGCTTACCTGCAAACGAAATGCCGTCCATAACAGGCATCTTGATATCAGAGATCACAAGATCCGGCTTCACTTCCGCCGCCACTTCCAGCGCCTCTCTGCCGTCTCCTGCTTCTCCCACCACCAAGCATCCGATGAGATTCCAATCCGTCTCATTCTTTATTCCATATCTTACATATTTTTCGTCGTCAACTATCAATACCCTGGTAATTGCCATATTTTTGTTCTCCGTTTTATTCCTTCTCCTGTCGAAAAGGTGCTATTAAGTTTCCCCTTTCGGAGCTTCATACAATACCGGTAAAGTAACAGTGATCACCGTTCCTCCGCCTTCCGGTCGTTCCGCCCCTACTCCATAATCCTTACCGAAATATATCCTTATTATAGTATTAACATTGGTAAAACCCAAATGCCCTTTAAGAGCTTCCGGATCGTCTTTTTCCAATGCCCTTATCATATCATCACTGATACCCCGGCCGTTATCGGAAACCGTGATCTTAAGGTCTTCTTCCTCCCTGGAAGCGTCAATGGAAATGTGCCCATGGCTCATTCCTTCAAATCCGTGGATAATGGAATTCTCCACCATGGGCTGAAGGATGAGTTTGGGGACATAGAGATTTTCAAGTTCCTTGGAAATATGTATCTCCATATCAAAAGAATCATCGAAACGTATTCTCTGTATATCGCAATAATTTCTGACTGTTTCCAGTTCATCTGCCAGCCTTATAAACTGATCCGCCGAGATCCCGGTTCTTAAAAGTCCTGCCAGGGAAGTCGAGAGCGTAGCCACCTCCGGTACCTGATTAGCCTTTGCCACCCACTTTATGGTATCCAGGGTATTATAAAGAAAATGCGGATTCAGCTGTGCCTGCATCATCTCTATCCTTGCCCGGTTCAGCCTCTTCTGGGTCTCCACCCTCTCATTTATCGTAGCCTTTAATTGGGAAGTCATCTTATTAAAGCCTGTGGCCAGTTGACCAAATTCGTCGTCTCTTGCGATCTCGATCTTTGTATCAAAATCACCCTTTCTGAAATGTCGCATGGCTGAAGACAGGGTATTTAAAGGCTTTGCCACAATACCGCTGATAACGGAGGCCGCTGCCAGGCATATAACGACGCTAAGGACGACCATTGCTCCCAGTATACGGTATCCCGTTCTCACCGCAGAGGGCTCAAAGGCCGGCGGCGTTATATATATGCACAAAAGTTCATGCCCCACCTCAGAAATATAGATATTGTCGGTGGCGCCTTCATTATAATCTCTTCCGTTTAAAAGATTATCCCTGATCAGGGTAAGATCCTGTCCGTCCGATGCGGCTCTGTTTTCACAGACTGTTCTGAACCTGCTGTTGGCCAGAATGAAACCGTCTCTGGCATTTATAAATCCTTTCAGCCGGTCTTCCAGATCCGCTCCCGATATCC
Organism: Lachnospiraceae bacterium; assembly: GCA_016287765.1. The sequence goes on along the minus strand of JAEEWS010000034.1, from coordinate 12,955 downwards.
TTATTACCGCATATCCCGAGCTTTGAGTTTCGGGAAACTTTACCGCGATCAGGATCTCCGGTCCGTGCTGTCCGGTAACCGCTGAATTTACTGCATATACAGCCTCTCCTTTTTTTCGGGAAGCTTCTCTTAAAATAGAATAATGCTCCGGAAGATGTCCAAGAGCCCTTCCACTTACGGTACTGTATCTGCAATCGCCGCCTTCGTAAAGTTCCACCGAAGCGAACCCCCTTAAATCGGCCGAAGCCTCATAAAGAGCCGTATATACCGACTGTTGATTATCTTCCGCCCCTTCAAAGGCACTTATAACCGTTTCATCCTTAATTATATTCTTAAGTGTCCTTTCCGAAAGCCTAAGCATTTCAGAGATCTCGGAAGAGATGACTCTTGCCGTTTCCTCATCCGCTATCTCATGATCTCTTGTGATCCTGGCCTGAAATCCCTGTATGGTAAGCACACCTCCCAAAACTACAAGTGCCAGCGTAACCGACAGGAAGATCCAAAAAAGCTGCCTCTTAAATGACAATTTTACAAATGCCTTATTCTTCATCCGCTGCCCCGGCGATGAGCTCGTCCCAGAGTTCAAAAACCCTGCTTTCGTTTTCGGCAGATTCCTTAAGATCAAAATCTATCGTTTTGATCGCGGGAAATTCCATCGGCAGATCTATGTCCCTTCTTACCGTCCTTCTCTTTATCTCCTCCATGGCATATTGCTGGGTTACCTTAGATACGATAAAATCTATAAACCTTCCGGCATTAAAGCTGTGCGGTGCATTTTTAACCATGGCACAGCCGTCAGGCACCGCACTGGTTCCGTCTCCGGGATAGATCATTCCGATATCAAGTCCTTCGGATATCTTCTTTTTGGCAGTTTCCTCCAGAGTAATGCCCACCAAAAAAGTTCCGTCCGAAACATTGGGTATTACTTCTCCCGAAGAAGCCAGAAATCTCCCTTCCAACAGCTCCGCCATTTTCTCCATTGTCTTTTCCGCAGTCTCTCCGTTTATCTGCATCAAGGTGGAAAGTATGGTATAGCTTGTTCCGGACTTTCTTAAGTCGGCAAAGGCCACTTTTCCCTTCCACTTATCATCAAAAAGATCTCCCCAGCCGGCCGGAGCCTCTTCTTCCTTCACCAGCTTGTTATTATATACAAAGACCAGCGGAAGTTCGGTAAAGGGAGTCCAATAGTTCCCTTCCGACAGCATTTCCGGATCCAGGCAGGCTCTTTCCGTTGTGGCATAGGGCATAAAATACTCTTTGGACGCTTCATAGCTTTCTATTCCGCCTCCGAACATGACATCGCATTTGCCCTCACGGACCGCTTCTTTCAACTCTCCAAAGAGCTCGGAGGTGCCTCCCGTCTTAAGTGTAACGCAGATCCCGGTTACAGCTTCAAACTCCTGGACTATCGGAAGATACACCTCTTCCTTATGGGAAGTGTAGACTATAAGCTGATCCTCCGAAGCTACCCCGTACTTTTCAGAGATATAGGATACGGAAGCCTTCCGCTCATTATTTCCGCACCCGGAAAGCAGCAACATCAGAGCGCTGAGAAAACATATGCTTTTTTTAAAAAAAGATTTTTTCATATTCCCGCCTGATAAATACTTACTTCATAAATTATATCATATGGGGCGAAACAAAAAAAGATGCCAAAAAAGCTCCGCCATAAGCGGAGCTTAAATGACAATTTATATGTAATATTTTTCCGAAACCAAGTCAACCTTTCCACTAATAATAGTCAAAGTTGGTAACCTTTGTGAACATCTTTGTGACTCTCTTCTCATCAGTTACCAATAAAACAAAATATCTGTAGTTTTGTCATTTTTTGGTAACTCTTGATCTTATAAGCTCCGCCCTATTTATATAGCTTGGAAACTCCTGTCTTTACAGCTGCTTCTGCCACAGCCTTCGCAACCGCCTGATGAGCTCCCTTGTCATAGGCAAAGGGCAGGATATGCTCTGTTGAAAGATCCTTTTCCGCATATTTGGCAATACCTTCCGCAGCCGCCATCATCATTTCGAAGTTTACCGTATTTGCACGAACATCCAATGCCCCTCTGAAAAGTCCGGGGAACACAAGCACGTTGTTGATCTGGTTGGGCTTGGTGGAGGAACCTGTTCCCACTATGAATGCACCTGCTTCAAGGGCATCTTCTCTCTCGATCTCCGGAACCGGATTCGCACAGGTGAATACAATGGCCTTATCGTTCATAGAAGCCACCATCTCCTTTGTAACCACGTGAGGTGCGGAAACTCCGATAAACACATCCGCCCCCTTCATGGCATCTGCCAGTGTGCCCTTAAGCATACCGCGATTGGTGACCTTGGCCAGCTCCGCCTGAACAGGGTTCATTTCCGGATTTCCCTCATAAAGCGTCCCGTATTTATCGCAGGAAATGATGTTTCTGATCCCGTATACATTAAGCAGAAAACGGGCAATGGCAATACCTGCGGCACCTGCTCCGTTGATGACCACCTTTACCTCTTCCTTTTTCTTTCCCGCCAGTTTCAGGGAATTGATGAGAGCAGCCGTCATTACAATGGCAGTTCCGTGCTGGTCGTCGTGGAAAACCGGGATATCCAGATCCTGTTTAAGTCTTGTTTCTATTTCAAAGCAGCGGGGTCCCGAAATATCCTCGAGATTAATCCCGCCCCATGAGCCCGCAAAAAGCTCTATGGTCTTGATTATCTCTTCCGTGTCCTTGGAACGTATGCAAAGGGGATAAGCATCCACATCTCCGTATGCCTTAAAAAGCGCCGCTTTACCTTCCATTACGGGCATACCCGCTTCGGGACCGATATCTCCCAGACCCAGGATCGCAGTTCCGTCGGTTATTACAGGCACCGTGTTCCATCTTCTGGTCAGGTCATAGCTTTTCTCGACATCGTCACGAATGGCAAGGCAAGGTTCAGCAACGCCGGGTGTATAGGCAAGAGAAAGCGCATCTCTTGAATCCACGGGTACGCGGCAGGCTGTTTCGATCTTGCCCTTCCATTCCCCGTGTTTTTTTAATGATTCTTTTCTGTAATCCATTTTATCCACCTTCCTTCTTTAGCAAGTCATTGTAGCACAATGGTTCAGTTTGTGCTATTCTTTTTACTAATAGAAATCATTACGGGAGGCAAAAAATGGCTGAAGTTCAGAAAAAACTGGTAGCTCTTTATGTTCTGGAGGTCCTTAAGAAATATACGGATGAGGAGCATTCTCTCACTCAAAAAGAAATATCCGGGATCCTAAAAAAAGATTATGATATCACCCCCGACAGGAAATCCCTTAAAAAGTATCTGGACGGTCTCATTGAAGCGGGATTCGAGATCGAATATGACGAAACCACCCGTTCCATGGGCAGAGACGGTGAAGAAAACACCCAAATGACAAATTTCAGACTCATCCATGACTTTACAGACGCTGAACTCCGTCTTTTGATCGACGGTATCCTTTTTTCCAGAAATATTCCCGTAAGCCAGAGATGTGAACTGATCGGAAAGCTGGAGAACCTTTCCAGCAAATACTTTAAGACCGGAGCCAAAAATATCCTTACCGTCCAGGGCGAAGGAGGCGCAGGTAAAGAGCTTTTCTTTAATATAGAGACCATCGACGAAGCCATTTCCCAAAATAAACGTATAGATTTCAACTATCTTGAATATCACACGGATAAGAAGCTTTACAAGCGGATCACCCGTAACAACAAGATCCGCCGTTTCAGAGTGAGTCCCTATCGTATCGCCGCCACCAACAACCGTTATTATGTCATATGTAACAACGACTGGTTCGGTAACGGCCTCTCCCACTTCAGGATCGACAGGATAACAAATATCAAGATAGTGGATGAGGACAGACGCCCCACCTCGGAGATAGAAGGCTATGATGAACATTTTTCCCTGGCAAAACATATGTCGGAGCACATTTTCATGTTCTCCGACAAAGCTGAAAGGGTAAAATTCCGTATGAAAAAATCTCTTTTGTCCGAGCTTTTTGACTGGTTTGAGCCGGACATGACCTTCACCGACGAGACCGAGGAGGAAGTCACCGTATCCTTAATGTCCAGCCTTCAGGCCATGCGTCTCTGGGCAACGCAATTTGCCAGAGAAGTCACCATCCTGTCTCCGGGGAAATTGGTGGAAGATGTGCGAAAAGACCTGAAGGAGGCCTATGAAAAGTACTACCAGTAGAAACTGCCTATGCCTTCAAGCTTGTGTAATCCTTCTATAAAGAAGTAATCCGCATAGTTCATGGTAAAATGATGCTCTTTTGCATGATAGGATGCAGAACAATTCTGTACGAAGGCATCGCAGTCAAGGGAGTAATCGCATCTATTTTCCGCAATGGCTTTAAGGATCTTTTTGCCTGCGGCAAGATATTTTTCTCCATCCGTTCCCAACTGACCGGCAAGTTCAATGAACCCGTCCGCCATTATGCAGGCTCCGCAGCTGTCCTCAAGCGCAGGCTCTGCAGGCTGACAAAAATCAATGGGAATGATACCGTTTTCCGGAACATTCTTAAGGCAATAATCAGCTATTCTAACGGCTGTATCCAGATATCTCTTCTCTCCCGTATGCATATAGCTTATTACGAAGCCGTAAAGTCCCCAGGCCTGACCGCGGGTCCAGGATGAACCGTGATCATAGCCCTGACCTGCAAGAGAGTGTAATCTCTCTCCCGTTTCGGGATCGAATTCCACTATGTGACAACAGGAGCCGTCTTTTCTCACAAAGGCCTCAATAACCCTGTCCGCATGAAGCTTTGCCACATTTCTAAATCTGGGATCCCCGGTTATTTCCGATGCATAGTACAATAACGAGAGATTCATCATACAGTCGATTATAGCCCAGCCTGTATTTTTCCCCCATACATCATTCCATGCACGGATAAAATTACCGGCAGGGTTGAATCTTCCAGCCAGGAGATTTGCCGCATGTAAAAGTGTTCTTAAGGACTCTTTGTCTCCCGTAAGTCTGTAATCCGCACCGGCAGTAAGCATATACATGAATCCCACATCATGGTTCAGCCCGTAATAATGCTGAAGGCATGCCTCCATCTTCTTTTCGGAGATCTTTGCTATCTCTGCATATTCTTTGTCGCCGGTATCTTCAAACATCCTCCAGAGAGTACCTGCCCAAAAGCCGTTGGTCCACCAGTCCAGGCCACTTCCGTCCTCCCTGATGTCCGAATTGTCGTCGTAATCTCCGTTGGCATCGGTCTTGTAAGGTATCTTATCTCTGTTCTTTTCAGAGGTGACTTTTATCTTTTTTCTGACCTTCTCCAGTGCTTCCGTAACCCATTTTTCACTTGCCATATTTTTTCCTCTCTTATCTTATCTGCGTCCTGCAGGGTATTTTCTCCCGATACATTATCACATATTATCTTTCGGAATTCTATGTAATATTTTACTTTTTGATACACTTCGTGTTACTTTCCCATGATAAAAAAACAGGGAAGACGCTCCTTCCCTGCCCTTCATAAGAGTTTCTTTTTCTATTTTTCGTTTTCGATAAAACTAAAGGTAATGATGCCCTGGCCTGTATGGCTTCCCAGTGTGGGACAAAGGAAATTGTAATGGATCTTCTCGATGCCATATCTTTCCTTGGCCATTTCACCCAGCTTCTCCGCTTCTTCAAGACAATTGCCGTGCTCAATGGCGATCTCTGAAGGTAATGTTCCTTTTTCCTTTAAAGGCTTTAAAGTCTCACAAAGGAAATCCATTGCAGCTTTTCTTCCTCTCACTTTATTTAAAAGCGTCAATGCTCCTTTTTCATCTATATATAATGTAGGCTGGATCTTCAGCATGGTTCCCAGGATAGCTGCGGATTTCTTTAATCTTCCGCCTCTGTAAAGGCTCATAAGACTGGGAACGGAGAAAAATACCGATGTTCTCTTTACCGCCTCCTCGATCCATTTTGCTGTCTCGCTTAATCTCTTACCTGCTTCCTTCATTTCCTGGGCTTTTCTTACCAGCAGGTTTGTGCCGCCGGATCCCTTAGTGGAATCGATGACCACAATGGTCGCTTCGGGATGATCTTCCATAACCTGTTCGGCTGCCACTTTGGCATTGTTATAGCTCCCGCTCATATAAGACGCAAAGCTGATATGTATGATATCAAAACCATCATTTACTGCCTTTTCAAACAGCTCAATATCATACCCCATATTAGTGGCATTGGTTGTTGCCATGGTTCCTGCTTCTATCATCTCATAGAATTCTTTAATGGGTATCTCACCATTTGAAAGTTCGGCACCATACTCCACACCGTTAACTATATAGTGAAGGGGATGGATCTGTATACCTTTTTCCTTAACGTAATCATCCGGCATGTCTGCCGTAGAGTCTGTCGAAACAATAAACGGTCTCATTTTTTTCCTCCTATAGCCCAACTTGTTCTTTTCTCATCAAGATTATAGCATAAAGTGTTCATTTGGCAAGAACTTTTTGTATCTTTTATTAGTTAATCTAATATTTATTACAAGATTATTACGGCAGTTTTAAAGTTATGTTTCATTAAATAACGGAAAAAGGAACGGTTCCTTTGACAAAATCCGTTCCTTTTGTTAAATCGTGTTTTTATTAATTCACGATTTCATTTTTATAAAATCTCTTTTTATCGTGTAATGCATGCTCCGCAATACTCGCAGTTTCCTGCTGCATCCGGTATCGTAGTCGCTCCGCAGAAAGGACACACAAGAGCTGCCTTGGGCTTCTCCGCTTCCTCTTCCATTGTACGTGCTTCCTGATGGATGCCGAGTACCGCTTCCTTAATAGCTTCGGCGGTCTTCCTGCATTCTTCGTAATCTGTGCTGTGAGCCGTCTTACGGGGATCTCCGTCCTTTTCCACAAGAAGAGTATTGTTGACATCGAATTTCATTTCACTGAAATATTTGTGATTAACATGGATAACTATGCCAAAACTGTATTTGTAGCTAAACTGTCTGGGGTTAAAGCTTACCTGATTCCCCGCGCTGTCCCTGTCATAAATCTCATCCTTGTTTTCCTTGATGTCGATGTCGCAGCCCGTAACCTGAGAAAACTTCAGAATGTCGGGATTGGCCTCACGCCACTTGGATTCCTTGGTAACACAGAATTTATTGGTCCTGTCGTCGATCATGACCTTATATTTCTGTCCTAAGGTACGGGTGGGATTAAAGCTGTCAACCTCTTCCTTGTTAAGCTCACGATAGGAAAGCTGTTCTCTTATCTCTTCAAGGGTCGACTTTCTGTTGTCGCTGAACCAGGGAGACAGAAGCTTGGCGCAGTCCTTGCAAAGATAACTGTCTTCAAGCTTTCTGCTGCCGATAAGATCCAGGACTCCGATCTTTTTATTACAAATACCGCAGATTTTTTTATCAAATAATCCCATATGCAGGACCTCCTGTTCTATTTAACATCCTTTTCGTCGAAGATATCTCCGCACTCAGGGCAGAATTTAGGCGGATTGTAGGGATCCTCAGGTTCCCAGCCGCACTTGTCGCATCTGTAAAGAGGAGCGCCTGCAGGCTTCTTGGCGCCGCAATTCTGGCAGAATTTGCCCTTGTTCACCGCGCCGCAGGAACATGTCCAGCCATCCTCTGCCGGCTTGGGACTTCCGCATTCGGGACAGAACTTGCCCGTAGCCGTGGCTCCGCACTTACATTTCCAGCCTGCCGCCGGAGTGGGTGCAGGTGCGGGTGAGGGAGCTGCCTCTTGTCTTTGCTGCTGTCCCATGGCAAAGAGGTTCTGAGCATTCATCGCGCCTCCTGCGTTCTGAGCCATTCCGAAGCCCATGAAACCGGTCATTGCTCCTGCGCTATTGGAAGCTGCTGCCTTCATAGCGTCAGCCTGTGCACCCACAAGTGTAGCCGCAGCCATAGTAGGATCTCTCATGATAGCTGTACGCTGTGCCTGCTTGATCATGTCAGCATCTTCATCGGGAAGAGTTACAGAACCGAGGGCAACGGAAACCACCGTCAGTCCTCTGAGCTGTGCCCATTTTTCCGAAAGAGCATCGTTGATCGCATTCTCAAGTTCCGTGGTATGAGCCACGATCTGGTTGGGACGAAGTTCAAGAGCGGAAAGCTTTCCGAGGGCGGGCTGTAAAGCTGAGATAAATTCGGTCTTAAGCTGTGAATCGATCTCCGAACGGGTATATGCGCTTGTTACGTTACCGCAGACATTTGAATAGAAAAGGATGGGATCCGCGATCCTGTAAGAGAACACACCGGAACAGCGAAGCGAAACATCGATATCCAGACCTATCTTGGAATCAACCACTCTGAAGGGTACCGGATTTGCCGTACCAAACTTGTTGTCAATGAGTTCCTTTGTATTGAAATAATAAATTCTTTGATCCTTACCGGTATCTCCGCCGTAAGAAATACGACGACCGATGGTCTTAAAGGTATTAATGATATTCTTTCCCAGAGAACCGCAGAAGATGGAAGGTTCGGAAGAAGAATCCCAGGTGAACTGTCCGGGTTCCGCACAGATCTCCACCACCTTACCCTGTTCAACAATTATCATGCACTGACCTTCGTTCACCGCAATACCGGATCCGTTGGAAATGATGTTGTCGGCTCCCTTTACATTGGAAGAATTGGGTCCGATCCTCTTTTGTCCCTTAACAACCAATACATCCTTTGCGAGAGAATCACAATAGAAGAATTCCTTCCATTGATCGGCTAAAACCGTTCCTGCTGAATTTAGTGCTGCAGCAATAAGTCCCATAAATCAAATCTCCTTTCAGATTGAAAAAATATTAAGCCCAGGGATCCACTGATCTGGGCCTTCTGACATCGGCCAGTATCATCTGATCCCACAAGAACCATTGATCACCTTTTCTCCTCAGAGTGATCGGTCTGAGAGAATCTGCTCCGCCCGATTGAACATACAGCCTGGCATAGCCTTCATCATTATATGAATAGGCATTTGATACCACTTCAATTGTAAAAGGTTTGGAAGGCGAGTACTCATTTTCGGGGATTGCTCCCTTAAAATAAGAATAAGGAATATACTTCTTACCGTCAAGCCTGTCTTTTATAAATTGTTTATCATACAATGACAGTTCCTGAGGGCCTTTCAGAAAGTTAAGCATCTCTATTCCCGGACCTGTAGCCTCAACATATGCACAGAAAGCGCATATGGTCAGAGCCGCTGTTTGAAAAGGATCGGTAAGTGCCGCTTCCGAAAGACCCTTCATCTCTTTTAGGTTTTTCGGAAGCTCGCCAAATACCGTTTCTACCCTTTCAGCTTTCCGGTCCCGATAAGAATTGTCTGTTGCCCTATTTTCTTTACCCTCAGCATTTTTAAAGAAAGAATTGAAAAGACCCATAAACTGTTCCTCCATGCTTGGGCACAAGGGGTATAAGAAATTACCTCTCAATGCAGGTCCTATTATTGCATAAATGCTTCGGGTTGAAACTGTCACATTTGACAGTTAATTTATTAATTTTCAAATAAGATTACAATAATTCCTTATCGGGATTAACAATGATCAGCTTTTTCTGCGATACTGCCATGCACAGTTCAAACCTGTTCCTGTATCCCGTTTTATCCAGAATGTTGTTCAGGTGAAAGCGGATGTTCCTTTCGGTACAGCCTATCTTGTCCGCAGCCTCCTGATAATTGCTGCTTTCCATGATGGTCCTTAACACCAGGAGTTCCGTTCCCGTGAGATGATAGCTGGTGGTAAGTCCCAGCCGCACTTCCGGTGTCTTTTCAGGATACACGCTTTCTCCCGCCATGGTCCTGTTCATTACCTCCAGAAGCTCCTGAGTCTCCGTTTCTTTGTACCAGAAGCTGTCAGCTCCCGCTTCTTTTGCTCTGTCCAAAAAGCTGCACTCCACCATGGAGGTAACTATGATCACCTTAATGGAAGGATAGCGCTTTTTTATAATGGCAGTGGCTTCTATCCCGCTCTCATCATGGTCTGTGCACACATCCATAAGTATCAGGTCCACCGCATGTCCCGCACAAAAGACCTCCGCAGACCCCGCATTTTTAAGTGTACCCGCCAGAGTATAGCCCTCGCTTGCTTCCACATAACCTACCATGCTGTCTCTGGCCATTTTCTGGTCTTCAACTATCAATACCTTTGTCATGCTTTAAACCTCCAATCATCACAAGGCAGGTTTACCTTGAGCTCAAAAGTCGGCATGGATCTTATGTCCATAAGTCCTCCCGCCCTCTCTATCTTTCTCCTTAGGGATGAAAGCCCTCCTCCTTCGTTGATCCAGCCCTTTGGCGGATCTCCGTTATTGGTGATGCGGGCTGTAGCTCTGCCTTCTTTCTGCTCCACCGTTACATACAGCTCTGTGGCATTGGCATATCTTATCGCATTGGTTATACATTCCCGGATCGCCACAACGATAAGGTAGGCTGCTTCCTCCTTCTCCGGTAATTCACCCGTGAGTTTTATGTTAAGCATCCCTTTACATGCATCCCTCAATTCATCCAGCATGTCCTTCTTTTCAGGTTCATCGTTTCCCCGTTTTAAGATCTCCGTCGTACGCTTCCAGCTTTCCAGGACAGGATCTTCCCTTTCCGGCAGAATTCCCTTTTGAAGCAGCTTTCTGGCTGCCACAAGACTTCTTCCCATTTCATCGTGGACCCGCATCTTCATTGAAAGGGTTTCTTCTTCTCTGGCCACGGTCAGCACATTTGCAGACAGCTTTTTTATCTCTTCGGAGATCTCCAGCATCTTTTTGTTATCCCCATTAAGCTCCTCCATCCGTGCATATATTTCCGAAACCTCCGAAGCCACATACTCCGTATATACCGCTCCGTCTCTTCCCGTTATCTCATTCTTCACAAAGGACCACACATTTCCGTCCGCCATAAAGTAGTACTTCCCGTCCTTAGGTCTCAGGCACTTGTTTCCCGGCCTTTTAAGCATATCCTCAAATTCCTTTAAGTACTGGACATCGTGTCCTCCCAGATCAAAGGATATCTTGGTCATTGTCCTGTTGCAAAGCTTTACAAATCCATTCCTGTCGAAAAAACATATGCCCGAGGGAAGATTGTCAAAGGCTTCTTTTATGGAATCGGGAGTCAGATAGTTCTTTTTCTTGAATACGCTCATACCTCTCCCTCCCTTATTCTTGAGGAAAAAGTGATAGTTCCCTCTTCTTCCCGTACCGTCACATTTTCCATTTCCGAAATCTTAAGTTCCTTAACCGGAGTAACATCCATGCTAAGCACAAAATCCTCTTCTTCCCTGTATATCCTTATCAGCATTGAATTTACGCTTCCGTACACCTCTTCACAGATATTTTCGTAGCAGTCATATATAGCCGCAGCCACTTTAGCCGGTATCTCCTTCCCGATGTCCGAATAGCAGCCTGTATGTATGCCTGCCAGCTCCAGATCGCCCACGGTCTCTTCAAAGCAAAGCTCCAGTTCCCGGGCAGGTATCACATCGCTCTGCTCGTTTATGAACATCAGGTTGTTGCGCCGCTTAATGTAAACCCCCATCACGATCATATGCTTTAATATCCCGATGCGCTCGGTGGCGGTTTCTGCCTCATGGTAATCCTTGATAAGTTCCGATAAAATGTTTATCTGCTTTTTGGTCTTTTCCTGTATGGAATCGTAGAGCCTATTCTGCTCCTCCAGCCTTCTTAGGTTTCTCTCCGTATTGTATGCCTCCGCCAGGACCGCATTTCTGGCTTCCAGCTCCTTTTTGGCCTCATCCAGTTCTCTCATGACACTGACCAGTTCCGTGGTATCCTCCTGCCACAGGAAATGACCGCCTTCTATCTTAAAGTCGGAGAGACGTATGCCATCATCCAGAACCACAGGTCCCCACACCGTTTTCTTTAGGACTTCCCTGGGATAAGACACCGCATTTTGGGAGGAAAGGCAGGTGTTGTAATCCTCGTCCAGTATCTGAGCCCTTAGGGTAGAAGCTTCAAAAAGCTCTTCGTAGCCGGAATTTATCTGTATCAGGCCGCTTCTCAAGCAGCTTTCCATGATGAACATATAGACCACGCAAAAGCTGACGGTCATATCTCCGGCGATAAGCTTGATCACGGGATTTCCGGCCGCGGTCAGCACTGCATATAAAAAGGCTACAGATATGGCTATCAATGGCAGAAGAACAAATTTCTTCTTTTCCGTTATCCTGCATTTCTTAACAATGGCCGCCGTGGAAAGAAGAGCCAAAAGTACCATCCACCCCCACAACAGATAGAACACCGTCTGATGGCTGTAGTTGTGCTCGGTATAGGGCTTTCCGTCAAATTTAAACACCAGTTGATGCAGATCATTGGTGATAACAAGGGCCGTTAATGCGCCACTTACGGCCAGCACCGGATAAAAGACTCTTTTTCCGAAGATCTTCTCTTCCTCTTTCCTGCCCTTCATAAATGAAACTATAAAGAAAAGTGTGGGTATAAATAGCTGGGGTATATAATATAGATACCATGCATATCTGATGACTGCGTAACTTTCGGCACTGTACTTTACAGTCCGGACATTGATCCAGAATATCATCAATATGGCAATGGCTGTCAGAAGGTTTCTGATGTTCCTGTTTACGATCCTTTTTCTTACGGAAACTCCCCACATTCCGAATATAACGATATATATGACTGGTCTTAAGACAGTCACAGCTCCGTCCACCGACGGGTTTTGGCTCAGCCTGCTCATCTGTCTTAAAATAGCCGCAATAATAATACCGGCGATCACGATCGCGGTATTCACCCGAGTAAGGCCAATTCTCTTCCTGATACTCTTATGCTCCATAGTAAACTCCGTTTCTCCCCTCTTTGTTAGTATACCCAAAACCCGAAAAAATCACAACCTAAAATGAGCAGGGGGTGTGGGGGGAAATGAGCCTTTGGGGACGGGGTTGGTGGTTCACTTTTTGACACCCGGGGACGGGGTTAGGGGTTCAGTTTTTGACACCCGGGGACGGGGTTAGGGGTTCAGTTTTTGACACCCGGGGACGGGGTTAGAGGTTCATTTTTCGGCGCAAAGCGCCA
>JAEEWS010000068.1 GCA_016287765.1 Lachnospiraceae bacterium | reverse complement strand
GCTGCTTTGCGGCAGCATGTTCTTCCTGGCCATAGTGGAGATCACGGTTTCCTACATTCAGACCAAGAAGATGGGTAAGGTGGGCTTTTCCATTATATCCAAGGTGCGTACCGATATCTTCGAGCACCTGCAGGAACTTTCCTTCGACTATTACGACAGCAGACCAGACGGTAAGATCGTGGTAAGGGTTACGGAATATATTAACGGTCTGGCATCCTTCTTCTCCAACTACGTGCTCATGTTTGCGGTGTATATCGTAAAGGTGGTGGTGGTCAGCGTATTCATGCTGTCACTAAGCCCTCTTCTTACTCTTGTGGTATTTGCAACCGTTATTCCCATGATAGTTTGTATGTCCCTTTTGAAGCGGGTGCTTTCAAAGAAGTGGACCGATCTCAGAGCCAAAAACTCCAACAGATCCGCTTTCCTTGTGGAATCCATCATGGGTGAGCAGATCATTAAGAATTACAGCCGCATTGAAAAGAACAAATCCGTTTACGATGAGATCCACCAAAAGAGTGTCCGTTCCTGGTGGAGGATAGTAGTGCTTTCAAGACTCAATTCCCCCATAACCATGGGCTTTTGGAATGTGGGCACCCTCGCGATATACGGTGTGGCACTTGCCCTGATCCTGGGAGGAAGCCCGGGCGTAACGGCAGGTACCGTCATCACGTTTACAAGTTATATGTCTTCCTTCAGAGATCCTATCTCCCAGATCGCTACCATCATTCAGGAACTTGCACAGGTCAGCTCCAATCTGGAACAGGTCTTTGATACCATCGACTATCCCGTGGATATCGCCGACAGGGAAAACGCCGTGGAGCTTAAGGATGTTAAGGGCAAGGTGGATTTTGAAAATGTGACCTTTGAGTATGACGAGGGCAATACCATACTTGAGAACTTTAATCTCCACGTGGAGCCGGGGAAGACCATTGCTCTTGTGGGACACACGGGTGCGGGAAAGACCACTGTTATCAACATGCTGACCCGTTTCTATGACGTTAAGTCGGGTTCGGTCAAGATAGAAGGCATAGATGTTCGCGACATTAAACTTCATTCCCTTCGTGACAAAGTGGGAGTGCTCATGCAGGATCCTTTCATATTTAAGGGGACGATCATGGACAATATCCGTTACGGTAAATGGGATGCGACGGACGAAGAGTGCATAGAGAGCGCAAAACTGATACATGCTGACAAGTTTATAGAGAGATTCCCGGGAGGTTATCAGCATATGCTGGATGAGAGAGGTGCTGACCTTTCTGCCGGTGAAAGACAGCTTATCAGCTTTGCCCGTATCGTATTAAAGAACCCGGCCATAATCATCATGGATGAGGCTACCAGCGCCATAGATACCGAAACGGAAATGATCATAAAGGAAGCTTTGGATGAGCTTACAAGAGACAAGACCACTTTCATTGTGGCTCACAGACTTTCCACTGTTAAAAATGCAGATCAGATCCTTTGCATAGGAAATAAGGGCATAATGGAATCGGGAAACCACGAGGAATTGATCGCAAAGCGAGGCTTCTACTATCAGCTTTCCAGAACATGATGCGTATAAGGAGGAGGTGCCGACGGCACCTCCCTTCTGTTTTATCACTCTTGAGAAAAATTTAACATTGTGGTAAAATCATGGCTTGAAAGATTTAAATCGTGGAGGAAAGATATGCCCGGATATAAAGTTGCCGTCTTTGACATGGACGGCACCATACTTAATACACTTGATGATATGACCGTTGCCTGCAATTACACCCTTGACCTGATGGGAATGCCCCGAAGGACCAAGGATGAAGTGAGGATGTTCGTGGGAAACGGCATTCCGAAGCTGGTGGAGCGGATCGCACCCGAAGGCACCGATGAGGAGACCTTAAAGAAGATGCTGGATGCATTTATGCCCTTTTATTCTGCTCACAGCATGGATATGACAGGCCCTTACCCGGGGATCCCGGAGCTTCTTAAGAGACTTAAGGACAAGGGAATAAAGCTGGCCTGTGTTTCCAACAAGGCGGATGCAGCCATGAGGAAGCTTTGCGAGGTGTTCTTTAACGGCCTTTTTGACGATGCTGAAGGCGAGAGAGCAGGCGTTAACAAAAAGCCTGCCCCTGACATGGTCTGGGTAGCGCTGGACAAGATGGGGGCGAAAAAAGAGGAGGCGGTTTATATCGGCGATTCCAATGTGGATTTTGAAACTGCCGTAAATTCAGGCCTTGACTGCATTTCCGTGACCTGGGGCTTCAGGACAAGAGAGTCTTTGGAAAAGCTGGGTCCCAAATTCATTGTTGACACGGCGGATGAAGTTTTTGACATAATAATGGGGGGAGTATCCCGTTAATAAAAGCATTTTGTAATGGAGAAAGATATGCATCCTTTCAGACATTTCAGGACCATAACCAAACACAGACATCTGGTGATGAGATATTGTTTTAAAGCAGGCATAGGTTTTCAGGGCCTGTTTCACGACCTGTCCAAGTACTCACCCTCGGAGTTCATTCCCGGAGCAAAGTATTGGACGGGAAAGCATTCTCCCATAAAGGATGAAAGAAAGGACGTGGGATACAGCACGGCCTGGATGCACCACAAGGGAAGAAACAAGCACCACTACGAATACTGGACGGATGCGGATCCGGTGACCAAGGAATTGCAGCCGGTGCCTATGCCCGACAGATATATTAAAGAAATGTTCTGCGACAGGCTGGCGGCGACCAAGGTCTATATGGGAAAGGATTATAAGCCGGATGAGCCCCTAAAGTATCAGCAATGGGAAACTTCCTTCTGGAAGATCCATCCGGATACGGAGAAAAAACTGGTGTTTCTCCTTAATATGCTGGCAGAAAAAGGTGAAAAAGAAACCTTTAAATATTTAAAAAGCAGACGGACATTGTAAACCGTCTGCTATTTTTTGACCCGTAGGACCTGTCCCTCCGGTCTTTTTACTTTATCAGAAACATTTTTTCCTGCCGGCGCCTTTGCATTCCGCTACCTTTTCGCATTTGTAGCAGACTTCGTTGGGAAGCACGTCTTCGCCTGCGAAGAAGCCGCGGATGTTTGTGAGTGTGGTGTCGGCTATGGCCTCCAGAGCTTCTCTTGTAAGGAAAGCCTGGTGAGAGGTGAGGATCACGTTGGGCATGGAGAGAAGTCGTGCCAGGATGTCATCCTGAAGGATATGACCGGAACGGTCGTCAAAGAACAGATCCGATTCCTCTTCGTACACATCCAGACATGCGGCTCCTATCTGCCTGGACTTTATACCGTCCAGAAGAGCCTCGGCGTCTATAAGACCGCCGCGGGAAGTGTTTATGATCACAACGCCTTTTTTCATTTGGGCGATGGATTCTTTGTTTATCAGGTGGTGATTATCTTCGGTAAGAGGGCAGTGAAGAGAAATTATGTCACTGTTCTTAAGTACTTCCTCCTGTGACATGAACTCGACTCCCGGGATCTCGGAAGGATATTTATCGTAGGCGATGACCTTCATTCCGAAGCCTAAGCATATCTTTGCGAAAGCCTTTCCGATCTTACCCATTCCCACAACACCCACGGTCTTGTCATGCAGGTTGAAACCAACCAGACCGTTTATGCTGAAATTAAATTCTCTTGTGCGGTTATAGGCTTTGTGGATCCTTCTGACAGAGGTGAGGAGCATAGCGATGGCGTGCTCTGCCACTGCCTCGGGAGAATAGGCGGGAACGCGGACTACATGGATCTTTTTATAGGCTGCCTTGACATCCACATTATTAAAGCCCGCACATCTTAAAGCAATGAGCTTGACCCCGTAGGCATATAATTTGTCTATGACTTCTTTGGACAGTTCATCGTTGACGAAAACTATGACCGAATCAAAGTCCTTTGCCAACTCAACTGTTTTGGAATCCAGCTTGGTGTCAAAGTAGGTGATCTCCGTATCCGGAGTCTTGAGCTTTTCGAAACTTTCTTTATCATAAGGTTTGGTATCAAACATTGCGATCTTTATCATAATGATTCCTCCTTTTTAAGTCCTCTTTTATACGAAGGATCTGTATTTTTCCTTCTACTGTTAAGAGTATAACATACTTTACGGCTATAAAACGTTGTAAAAACAACGAAAAATATCGAAAATTGTAAAAATACCGTATTGACAAAGAATTGTCTTATATTATAATGAGTTAAAGCATTATTATGCTAAAAAGATAACATATTCGACAGTAAAATCAAGAATATTATGAAGAAGAAGGAGAAAAATATGGCAGCAAAGAAAACTACAACGGATGCAGCAGAAAAGAAACCTGTTGCAAAAACTATAGCAGCTAAGAAGACTGCTGAAAAGAAAGAGGAAGTAAAAGATACAGCGGTTAAGGCTGAAGCTAAGCCCGCAAAGGCAACAAAGGCTGCGGCTAAGGACATTAAGACCAAGATCGCGGTTCAGTTTGGCGGTAAGGGATACGAGACCGAGGACTTCGTAAAGATGGCTAAGGATGTTTGGACCTTCGATCTTAAGAGAGAAGTTGCAGACCTTAAGCAGGTCGACCTTTATGTTAAGCCTGAAGAGAGCAAGGTTTACTACGTATTTAACGGCAGTGAGCTGGGTTCCTTCGATATCTAAAAAAGTAATGCCCCACATTAAGTGGGGCAATTTTTTTATTTGTCCAGATGTACATCCAATTGATTGAAAGGTATTTCGATATTGTTTTCCGCAAAAACGTTGTTTATGGTTTCCTGTAATCTCCATTTGGTGGTCCAGTAATCCGAGGAATTTACCCAGATCCTGAAGCCGATATTGATGGCGCTGTCCGCAAACTCGCCCAGGAAAACGGTAAGTCCTTTGTCCTTTATAGCGGTTTCCTCTGCTTCGTACACTCCGGTAAGGAGGTCTTTTACCTTCTGGATATCAGTACCGTAAGCTACGGGAAGAGTGAGATCCAGACGACGTTCCTTTTCGTGGGAAACGTTGGTGATGGTGCTGTTGGAAATTGTACCGTTGGGAACTACGATCATCTTGTTGTCCGGTGTCTTAAGGGTGGTGTAGAAAATATCAATGGAATCCACGGATCCTTCAACTCCGCAGGTAACGATGTAGTCACCAACGATGTAAGGCTTAAGGATCAGGATCAAAACGCCGCCCGCAAAGTTGGAAAGACTGCCCTGTAATGCAAGACCGATGGTAAGACCCACAGAGCCCAGTACCGCAACTATGGTGGTGGTGGCTATACCCAGGATCTCAAAGATTGCAAATATGGTCAAAGCATAAAGACCGATCTTGATAAGGGAAAGCAAAAAGCTTTCAACGCCCTTTTCAAACTTGGTCTTATCCATTGCTTTTTTGCTGAGTTTAACAAGTAAATTGATCAGTTTTCTGCAGATGATATAAATGATGATCGCCAGAATAACTTTAAGAAGACCCGGAGCAACCACATTTATAAGGAAATCCTGAAGGTTGATAAGGCCGGTCTTTGCAGCATCCGCAATGTCATCCATATCATTTATTACAATGGGAGTGGGAGTGGCCGATGCAGTCTCCTGAAAAAAGGTATGAAACAAACTCATAAAGAATCCTCCTAATACTACTAACATAATTCACTTGAATCATTATAGCACATATATAAGGATAATTGGTTGACTTTTTGAGAACTATGATGTATTAATAATTTGATGTGCGTTGTAAAAACAACAAAAATGAACCCCTAACCCCGTCCCCAAGGCTCATTTTTTGAACCCCGGGGACGGGGTTAGGGGTTCATTTTACGGAGGATACCATGGAAAGAAAATGTTACAGTGAAGCGGCAAAATGCCTGAATGTAGATAATATGCTGGCAAAATGCGTTCTGTTCAAAGGCCTTAAGACCGAAGAGATAGGAGGGCTCATGAATTGTATGGACGGCCAGGTAGAGCACTATTTAAAGGGTGAATATCTGATGCAGGCAGGGGACAAGATCAAAAGTGCCTATATTCTTCTGTCCGGGGGCGTGATAGTGGAGCAGGTGGATTATTGGGGAAACCGGGACATATTGCAGGAGATCCGTCCGGGAGAACTGTTCGCGGTAAACTATGCCATTCCGGATGATGATGTGGTACCTTCAAATGTGGTTGCCATCGAGGATTCCTGCGTTCTTATAATTGATGCGGACAAGTTGGTCAAGGTGTGTGACAGAAGCTGCAACTGCCATAACAGCGTAAAGGATAATCTGATCCTGATGCTGTCTTCAAGAAACAGGGCGCTGACTCAGAAACTCCGCCATCTTTCCAAGCGTTCCACCAGGGACAAGCTGATCTCCTATCTAACGGAAGCTTCTATAGAGTCGGGTAAAAAGGAGTTCGACATCCATCTGGACAGGCAGCAGCTGGCGGATTATCTTGCGGTGGACAGAAGCGCCATGAGTTCCGAACTGTCAAAGATGAGGAGTGAAGGCATGCTGGACTATAAAAAGAACCATTTTGTTTTACATGTGAGGGAAGAACAGTTATGAGTTTACCCTATATTTCCCTGGATTCCGAAATGAAAAGACGCTTCGGTACCAAGGTCTACAAGATATCATTGGACGCAGGCTGCACCTGTCCCAACAGAGACGGAAAATGCGGTACGGGCGGCTGTATCTTTTGTGCCGACGAAGCATATGCTTCCTCGACCCTTTCAATAAAAGAGCAGCTTAAGAGCGCAAAGGAAAAAGTGGCGGCCAAGATAAAAACCGGAAAATACATAGCCTATTTTCAGTCTCACACCAATACCTACGGGGATCCGGACAGGCTGGAGAAGCAGTTTGCCGAGGCTCTTGCAGATGAGGAGGTTGTGGCGCTGTCTGTCGGAACAAGACCGGACTGTATAGATGAAGCCGTGATCGCCATGCTTAAAAGGCTAAAGAAGATAAAGCCTGTCTGGGTGGAACTGGGGCTGCAGACCATACATGAAAGAACCGCAGAGCTGATCAACAGAGGCTATATGCTTGAAGTCTTCGAGAAAGCATATGCAGAGCTTAAGGAAGCAGGCATGGAAGTGATCGTCCATGTGATCATAGGACTGCCGGGGGAAACAAAAGAGGATGTTAAAGATACGGTCAGGTATCTGTCCGGATTGAAGCCGGTGCTTGACGGCATCAAGCTGCAGCTGCTCCATGTGCTTAAGGGAACAAAGCTTTACGATATGTACACGGAGGATCCGGGAATCATCCACGCCTATACCATGGAAGAATATGTGGAGCTCGTGAAGGAGCTGGTGGCGATGCTGCCGCCCGAAACGGTGGTGCACCGCCTTACGGGAGACGGTCCCAGAAAGTTACTTGTCACGCCCCTGTGGACCACCGACAAAAAGAGAGTGATCAATAGTTTTCACAAAGTATTTGAAAAATGAACCTAGGGGACGGGGTTAGTGGCTCACTTTTTGACACCCGGGGACGGGGTTATGGGTTCACTTTTTTGACCCTTTGGGGACGGGGTTAGGGGTTCATTTTGCTCACAAAA
>JAEEWS010000033.1 GCA_016287765.1 Lachnospiraceae bacterium | reverse complement strand
TATCAGCCAATGATATGCCCGGAGTTTTCTCCCGAACCAGTGAAGGCACGTCCTCAGGGAGAGGAAGAAAGGGTGGGACATTTCACCGTTTCCGAGGCGGAGATCGACACCAACGGTCACATGAATAACGGAGCCTATGCAAGGATCGCTGAAAAGTTTCTTCCGGACGGATTTGAGTTTACAAGCTGCACCTATGTTTACAAGAAGATGCTGTTTATTGATGAAAAGGCAGAGGTGTTTACATCGAAGACCGATGACGGCAGCACACAGATAATCTTTAGAAAAGACGGAGAACTGAGTTTCCTGGCACAGTTTAAATAGAATCCGAGAAAGAAAGCTCAAAAGAAAGCAAAGCCGGATACTTGAACAGAATAAATCAGTAAAAAAACAGGCAGGATACCCTGATCGTTAAGATCTGAGTCCTGCCTTGCTTTATTTATGGGATCCTTTCATTTATGCGATATCTTCCATCTGAGCAGTGTAGAGCTTGTAGTAAGCACCTTTCTTTGCCAGCAGCTCTTCGTGAGTGCCGCATTCCTGTATGCCTCCGTCTGCGATGTACATGATCTTGTCGCAGTTTTTTATGGTGGACAGGCGGTGGGCGATGATGAAGGAGGTGCGGCCAACAAGCATATTGTTAAGGCCTGTCTGCAGTGCTCTCTCTGTCTGGACATCTATGGAGGAAGTGGCTTCATCCAGCACCAGGATAGCGGGATCCGAAAGAAGGGTCCTTGCAAAGGAGACCAGCTGCTTCTGGCCCTGGGAGAGAACGGAGCCTCTTTCCTTTACCTCTGTCTGATAACCGTCGCTCATCTTTTCGATGAAGGGATGGGCGCAGACCACCTTGCTTGCCTTAATGATATCCTCAAGCGAAGCGTCCAGCTTACCGTAGCGGATGTTGTCCTCAATGGTTCCGGAGAAGATGAAGCTGTCCTGAAGCATGATGCCCATCTGGGAACGAAGGGATTCCAGCGTTACCTTGGAAATGTCATGGCCGTCGATCAGCACCTGACCTTTGTTTAAGTCATAAAATCTGGAGATCAGGTTAACTATGGTGCTCTTTCCCGCACCTGTGGGACCTACCAGAGCCACGCTCTCACCGGGGTTAACGGTGAAGGAGAGATCCTTAAGGACTTCATGACCTTCTTCATAGGCGAAGGTCACGTTTTTAAATTCCACCTTGCCCTTTATGGGAGGAAGAACCTCTGCATCGGGAGCATCCTTTATCTCCACGGGCTCGTCCAGGGTCTCAAAGATACGTTCCAGGTAGGCGATGTTGTTAAGGAAATTGTTGAAGATATTTCCCAGGTTCATTATGGGCTGCCAGAAACGTGCGGCATAGGAGGATATGGCGATGATGGTACCGGCGGTATAATTACCGTTTACGAAGACCACCAGGCCGAAAATGTATATGCAGGCGCGGATGATAACGGAAATGTTATCAATGCCGGGCCAGATAAGGTTTGAATAGGAAACAGCAGTCATCCAGGTTTTTTTACAGCGACCGGACAGTGTGGCAAAGATCTCGGCATTTTCATCCTCGCGGGCAAAGATCTGAGTCACTCTGGCGCCTACGATGTTTTCCTGGAGATAGGCGTTGAGATTTGAATTTTTATTGGAAACCTGCTGCCATGCGCGGCGCTGTTTGTTCTTGATCCAGAGCAGGAAAGCGGCCAGGAAAGGAACGCCTGCCAGCACCACCAGTGAAAGCTTCACATCCACGATGAACATGAAGATGATGATGAAGATCAGGTTAAAGGCTTCCAGGATCAGGTTGATCAGGCTGTTGGAAAGCATGTCCGATACAGAGTTTACGTAGTTTACCACTCTGACCAGGATCTTGCCGTGAGGCCTGTTATCGTAGTATTTAAAGGACAGTTTCTGCAGGTGGGCAAAAAGGTCCTTTCTGATGTCATATATAATGTTCTGCCCGACCTTCGTCATGATCCGGGATCTGACGGTGGTGAAAAATACGCTGATGACCGTGCAGAGTGCCAGCATGACCGCAAGGCGGATCAGCATGGTCTTATCTCCGTTGGGGATGGCTTCGTCCAGAGCCTGCTGCTGGAAAAGCGGTGAGAAAAGTCCGGCGATGGCGCCCAATGCACTTAGGGAAAGGGCAAACAGCATTTTCTTGTAATACTTTTTAATGTAGACCCAGGATCTTAAAAGGTGTCTTATCTGAAAAGGGGATTCCAGGACTTCATCTTCTTTATAAGTGTTTCTTGCCATGTCAAACCTCCTCTCCTGTCTGCAGATTTACGATACTCCAGTAGTAGCCGTGTTGTTTGATCAGCTCTTCGTGAGTACCCATTTCTTCTATGTGACCGTCTTTAAGGACCATGATCTTGTCTGCATTCTTTGTGGTAGAGATCCTCTGGGCGATGATGATCTTGGTGCAGGGAAAATCCAGATGTTTAAGGCTTTCCTGGATCTCTTTCTCAGTTTCCATGTCCACTGCGGAGGTGGTATCATCCAGGATCAGAATAGCAGGACGGATGGCGAGCGCTCTTGCCAGGGATATCCTTTGCTTCTGACCTCCGGAAAGGCCCACGCCTCTTTCTCCGATGATGGTGTCATAGCCCTCGGGCATCTTTGCGATAAAGTCGGAAGCGGCGGAATAGCGGGCAAACTTGACCACTTCGTTTTTGGGCAGGTGTTCGTCTCCATAGGCGATGTTACCGTCTATGGTATCCGAATAAAGCAATACTTCCTGGGTGGCAAGACCGATGTTCTTCCTCAGCTGCTGGAGCTTAAGGTCACGTACATCATAGCCGTCCACCAATACTTTTCCGGCCGTTGCCTCGTAAAAACGGGGGATCAGGTGGATGAGGGAAGTTTTACCGCAGCCTGTTTCGCCCATGATGGCCAGGGTTTCACCCGGTTCCACCGTAAAGGAGAGGTGCTCGAGAACCGGTAACTTGCCGTCCTCATATTTAAAACTGACATCCTTAAACTCAACCTTGCCCTTAAAACGCTCCGGTCTGTCAACGGCATTGGGTGCATCCTTTATCTTGGGTTCTGAATAGTAGATCTCCATTACCTTTGCGGATGCAGCCTTAAAGCGCTGAAATTCGTTCATGATGGAACCTAAGTTCCTCATGGGGTTTGCAATGGCCCAGATCAGACCTGAGAAAGCGGCAAATTCACCCACGGTTAAACGGCCTTCTATGATGAAGATGCCTCCGATCACCAGAAGGATGATGGGCATCAGATTTGCGAAGGTTTCAATGGCGGGATAGTACTTGAGCCAGGTGAGAGCGGTCTTTTTATTGGTCTCGCTGTACTCCGTATTGCCCTTATCGAATTTCTCCATTTCGTACTTTTCTCTGGCAAAGGCCTTTACTACCCTGTTTCCGGAAATGTTTTCCTGAGCATTGGTGTTAAGCCCGGAAAGCTTTTCACGTAAAAGGGCATGCTTGGGTCCCACATCTTTTCGGAATTTAATGATCACGAAGAAGATGAGAGGGGATATTACCAGCAGGATGGAGGCAAGAAGCCAATCCATGAAAAAGAAGTAGACCATGGTGGCTGTGTAAAGAGACACGGACTCTATGATAGTCTTTATGACCCATGCGATCATATGCCTTACCGCATCTAAGTCTCCCGTCATCCTTGTCATCAGATCTCCGGTACGGTAGGTGTTATAGAAGTTCATATCCTGTCGCTGCACCTTGTCGTAAAGAAAGTTTCTTATCTTGTATAAGAACCACTGGGAGGTCGATTCAAAGATCATACCCGTACCGTAAACGATGATGGTGCGCAAAAGAGTCAGACCCACCATAGCCCCCACGTAGAGGAAGAAAAGGTCTCTGTGATGCTCAAGGTTGTAAGCCGCATCTTTGCCGTTGATGAAGGTATCGATCAATCTGGCAACAAAAAAGGGAATGGTAAGCTGCATAACATTGTATGTTATGGATCCCATGATTCCCAGTCCGTAAAAAGCTCGTTTTCCCTTGAGATTTGTCCAAACCCAGGTGACTCTGGAAGGTATGGACTTAGTTTCTTTTGAATTGTTCATGATAACTCCTCAAATAAAAACGGTTAAACTCCATAATGATAAAAAACATGTATTTTAATTAAAAGGAAATGGCTTAAACAACAGATTTTATGCGGTTTTAAGGCCAATTCACAATAAGTCTGCGTATTTTACCATGTATAACTGAAAAAAACAACATAATAAAAATGGTTTTATACTAAAAATTCGGTAAAACTTCAAAAAAATGTTCGGTAAAAGTGTTTACGGAAACAGTTTAAAAGGTTATTATTGTCTTGAGGGTTTTATTTCTGCGACAATCAAATTTTTGAAAAATTACGAGGAAACAGAGATGAAAAAAACAAGAAGTGAGCAGTTTAAAAACAACAGAGCAGTTCTTTTGGTGTGGGGCATAGTTGCATTTATTCTTGTTGCCGCAAATCTTCTGGAGGTGTTTAAAGGACACCATGACATGAAATGGTACAGCGGATTTGTGGGGGTAATGCTTCTTACATTCACACCCGGAGTTATTGAGTTTATCAGAACAAAGGGAGAGAGCAAGATCTTCAAATATTTTGTAGCTATCGGATATCCTTTGTTTTGCGGGTATTGCCAGTTTCTTGCCAATACAAATGTATCCAATCTTTACATATATCCGGTGTTTTTGCTCATCCTCCTTTATCTTGATGAAAGAATAGTTGTTATTCTTACAGGTATCAGTCTTGTATGGGATATAGCTATACTTGCCATCAAGTCGGCGAGTGCGGGTGACGGAAAATCCCTGATGATAACCGAATACGAGATCATTATTGCGTCTTTATTGATCGGCGCATTGGGAATGATAGTCGGGATCAAGAATATTAAAGAAAGTAACCGTCTTAAGCTGGAAAAAGTGGAAAGTATGTCCGAAGAGGCCGAGAAAAAGAGTCGTGCCATTCTTTCCGCCAGCGAAGAAGTGGATAAGAAGATGCTTAATATAGAAAATGCGGCCAATGAAAATGCCACCAGCATGCGTGCCATGGCCGAGACCATTCATGATATCAGTTCAGCTATTCTGAGTATAGCGGAAAATGTCCAAGACGAAGCTGACGCCATGAGTGAGGCCAATCGCGAGATGAACGGGATCAAGACCAATGCGGAGGAGCTTTCCAAGAACGTAATGCTGGTTCAGGAAAGCAACAAAGACAATGCGGAAAAGATCTCGGCCATCAATGTTCAGGCCGGAGAGCTTCTTGAAAAATCAGGCATCACAAAGCAGAAGGTTGATGATGTTAAGGAGCTGGCAACCAAGGTGACAGAGGTCATCGGCGTTATCAGACAGATCTCCGGAAAGACCAATCTTCTTGCCCTTAACGCATCCATCGAGGCAGCGAGGGCAGGCGAAGCAGGTAAGGGTTTTGCGGTAGTTGCCGAAGAGATCCGTGCCCTTGCGGAAAGCACCAACAAGTCTGTTGTGGAGATCGAGGACAGCATAGTCAAGCTCAACGAGTCCTGTGATGTGGCTGCCAACAGTATGGATGAAAGCGTCCTTGCCATTAACAGCCAGACAGAAAGCATTACGGAGATGGATTCCTCCATTCAGCAGGAGGCGGCTGCCATGAGACAGATCTCCGATGCAATAGAATCCATCAGTGCGGAGATCAATAAGGTTGCCGAGGCGAACAGCGACATCTCCGAACAGAGCAATAACATCTCCGCTGTTACCGAGGAGATCACGGCCAGCGCCGAGAGTGCCGCTACCATGAGTAATGAGGTTAAGCGCATGAGTGAGGGCATACTTGTGGATATTAAAGATGCAACCGAAGAACTGGAAAAACTTAAAGAAATATAAAATGTTGTAAATGCAACATACTTTCCTCGCATAATGAATATAATGAGATCACAACACAGTTGTTAAAGCACTTAAACATAATTGATCTTTCACAAGAATACAGGAGGAAACTAAGATGGAAGTTTTACATTTTGATAATGAGAGTTTTAAGACGGAGGTCCTTGCTTCCGATGTACCGGTACTTGTAGATTTCTGGGCTACATGGTGTGGTCCTTGCCGTGCCTTCGCTCCCACGCTTGATAAGCTGGCTGCCGAAAGCAAAGGGGAATTTAAAGTCGGCAAGGTAGACGTTGACGAAAACGAGGACTTGGCTGCTGAGTACGGTATTCAGAGTATCCCTACAGTGATCGTGTTCAAGGGCGGACAGCCTGTATTCAGGCACACAGGAGCTCTTACATTACAGGATCTTTTAAACCGGGTGAAATAAGTATTTTTGGGGGAGCGGGTGTTTTACCCGCTCCACTTTTAATTGACAAAAAAGAATTGAGAATATAAAATAGTTTTGTTTAGTATTTTTAAGAACAGGAAATATTAAGTACATAGTTTAGGGCTGTACAGGAGGAGGGCTTATGTTTCCGGAACAATGGTGGATAGTATTTTTAACGGCACTGGTTTTCAGTTCGCTGGGATTTAAAAAATATGTCTGGTTCATGACCATAGGATATGGGGTATCCATTGGAGGGATCAGTTTTTGCTTATTGATCATGTCCATAGTGAAGGGACAGTTTAGCGGCTGGTACATGGTCTTGTGTCTGCTTCTCATGATCTATGGTTTCCGTCTTTGCTTCGTTCATCTCCTTCGTGAAAGAAGGATCGGGGCTACGGACAGAAAACGCATGGATGGTGTGGAAAAGCATGTTTCCCTTACAGGTCTCACTCTCATGTGGATCTTTGATTCCGTAATGTTCTTTGCAATGATGTCTCCCGTGTTCTATCGACTTGCCAACGGAACGACGAAGACAAACGACGGAGGTCTCTTTTTCGGATTATTCCTGGTGTTTGCGGGGATCGTTGTGGAAACTATAGCTGAGGTACAGAAATATCTTCAAAAGATCGACAGTCCCAAGCTCCCGCCTATGCAGGGCTTGTACAGATTCAGCAGATGTCCCGATTATTTCGGAGAGATCATGGTATGGACCGGAGTTGTGGTCACAGGAATAAAGATCGTGACCGGAGCCCAGTGGGTGATACTGATCCTTGGATATGCCTGCGTGTTCCATATGATGATAAACGGAGCAAAGAGGATCGAAATGCAGCAGATGAAGCATTTCAGCGGAAACAGCGAGTACATGGAATATGTGGAAAGTACGCCGGTACTGGTTCCTTTTCTTCCGATCTATCATCTGGTTAAGAGAGATACAAAAAAGAAATCCAAAAGACCAATAAAAAATAAAGAAGTTATTTCGTAAAAAATTTTTCGGGAAGTTAAACGCTTCCCGATTTTTTTACGGGATATAAAGTGAAGGGTTTAATAAGATGGGTTAATATGTTAAAATACCTGAAAGGAGAATGAAGATGAGAAAAATTGCTTTGATGTTGTGTCTGGCACTTTTAACCGGAGTTGTGGGGTGCGGAAATACGGAAAATGAAGAGGTGAAGGTGACTCCTACGGTAACACCTGCGGAAACACCTGTGTTAAAGCCTACGGAAACGCCTGCTGCCGTTATCGGTAAGACAGTGGATCTTATGGAAAACGTGAAGGGAGAAAAGGCCGAGAAGGCTGAGATCACGAAGGAGTTTCTGTCGGCCCAGAATGATTTTGCCCTTAACCTTCTTAAAACTCAATATAAGTCCGGTGAAAACACCATGGTTTCTCCCGTGTCAGCCATGCTGGCGCTGGCAATGACCGCCAATGGAGCCAAGGGACAGACACTTACGGAAATGGAAAAGGTGCTGGGAAGCGGCATCGGTATAAATGATCTGGACAAGTACTTAAGGTCCTACACGGACAGCCTTGAAACCGGTGATAAGTGCAAACTGCATATAGCAAATTCCATATGGTTTTCGGATGATGCCGACATGATCCGGGTAAAAGAGGATTTCCTTAAGACCAATGCAAAGTACTTTAATGCGGAGATCTACAAGGCACCCTTTGATGAGACCACGTTAAAGGACGTGAACAACTGGGTGAACACGCATACGGATGAAATGATCCCCAGCATCCTGGATAAGGTGGAAAAGTCAGATGTAATGTATCTCATAAATGCTATTGCCTTTGATGCCGAGTGGAAAAGGATCTACGATGAATCCCAGGTTTATGACGGAGAATTCGTAAATTCCGAGGGAAAGACCGAGACCGTTAAGATGCTTGCGTCGGAAGAAGGGGTGTTCCTTAAGGATGATGATTCCAGGGGATTCATGAAGGATTACGCCGGGGGCTATGCTTTTGTGGCTCTTCTTCCCGAAGAAGGGGTTTCTATTGATGAATATGTAGCGTCCCTTAATAAGGACAAGCTCACAAAGCTTCTGGATAACAGGATCTATAAGAAAGTAAGGACAAGAATGCCTTCCTTCGAAACAGAATGTTCCTTTAATCTGAACGATGGCCTAAAGGAAATGGGAATGCCCACAGCCTTTGACAGCATGAGGGCGGACTTCGGGAACATGGCCGAGGATGACGGAAACGGGAACATCTGCATAGACAGAGTGATACAAAAGACTTATATAAAGGTGGATGAAAGAGGAACCAAGGCGGGGGCCGCCACTCTTGTGGCGATGATGAAGAACTCCGCGTTCCTTGAGGATTATGAAGAAGTGTTCCTGGATCGCCCCTTTGTTTACATGATAGTAGACACTGCAAATGATCTGCCTCTCTTCCTGGGAGTGGAATGCAGTGTGAAATAGAAAGGCAGTTATGGAAGCTTTAAGACCGGAGATGAAAAAGCCTGAAGAACCCAAGAAAGAGATAAAGGTTCCGAAGGCTGTAAAAAGGGTGATAGAAGAACTGGGGGGAGAAAAAGAAGAGATCCTGGCCTTTTCTCCCACGGACATGAATGAAAAGGGTGAATACACCGACGGATATGCAGTGCTTACGGAAAAAGCAATGTATGTTCTTAAAAGTGAGCCGGAGAAAAACGCCGTCCATTCCTTTAAGGGATTCCTGAACCGGAAGGACAGGGATGCAGACAAGGAAAGAGACTGGAAGTGCACACGATTTCCGGTTGAAGAGATAAAAAAGATATCAGTGGAGCCGCAGGTAGCCTGTGGTCTGCTTGTTGCGGAATTCAGCGATGGTATGGAAAGAACCGTCGCTGTTTTTTCTAACCTTTACCGGAAAGAGGCCCATGTCCTTTCCAGAACTTTTTCCAACACCTTCGAGAAAAAGGAAGAGGGAGAAGGAGGGGAAAAAGGACCCAAAGGACCCAAAGGCCTCGGAGAAAGAAGCGGCCACGGACACGGTGGACACGGTGGTCCGGGCGGCGGTAATGACGATGACATTTACTGTCCCATCTGCGGAATGATGTATCCCAATCCCGACAGAAAGATCTGCCCCAGATGTATGGACAGAAAATCCGTCTTTATCCGCACCTTTGGATACTTCATGCCTTATAAGGGCCTCATGATCTTTATGGGGCTGATCTATCTGGCAGTGGCGGCGCTTAATCTTGTATGGCCCTACTTAAACGGTAAGGTCTTATATGACTATATCCTTAAGAAAAACAATGATTTTCTGGTATCTATCGGAATCAAGAACGGTGATTTCATCCTGGCCCTTTTACTTGTGATCCTCACCATGTTTGCGGCGAGACTCACCCTGCAGCTTCTCACCGTACTTCAGGGTGTGTTCACTGCAAGGATAGTGTCAAGTGTTGTAAGAGACATTAAGAAAGATATATTCGGAGCTATGGGAAAGCTTTCCATAAGCTTTTTCAGAAATCGTCAGACCGGCGGTCTCATGACCAGAGTTCTAAGGGATGCGGACAGAGTAACGGGCTTCTTTATAGACGGGTTCCCTTACATCTTCATTCATTCCTTTACTCTGATCGCCACTTTGGTGATGATGTTTTCCATTAACTGGAAAATGACACTTTGCGCAGTCATCCTGCTGCCTATCGCATTTGTTTGCATGTTCTTCTTAAGACCCAGGATGTGGACCGCCTTCGGCCACAGGCACAGAGCCGAGAGGACCCTTAACAGCAGGGTAAATGACAACCTTACCGGGGCGAGAGTGGTAAAAGCCTTCGGTCAGGAGGCCAGGGAAGAGGAAAGATTTGTTTCGGTAAACAAGCGCTTAAAGGACTCGGAAATGTCTATAGTAAGCGTTTCCAATTTCATGTATTTTACCTTTAACTTTACCCACAGCATTGCGTCCATCGTCATCTGGATCATGGGTGTCTATCTGATACTGGTAAAGCACAGCATGGAGCTGGGTATCCTCATTACCTTCATAGGCTATGCGGATCAGCTGAACGGTCCCATGAATTTTGCCTCCAGAGTGTTCAGATGGTGGTCCGACAGTATGAATGCGGCACAGCGTATGTTTGAGATCATAGATGCCATCCCCGAGATCCGCGAGGACGAGATACCCCTTCCCATGAACGAGCCTAAGGGAGAGATAGAGCTTAAGAACGTGACCTTCGGTTACGAGATCAACAGGCCGGTGCTTAAGAACATCAACTTAAAGATCCCCGCAGGAAGCATGCTGGGCATAGTGGGACGTTCGGGAGCGGGCAAGACCACCCTCGTTAATCTCATTTCCAGAATGTACGATCCTCAGGAAGGAAGCATATACATTGACGGCGTCGACATCCGTCACATCTCCTTCCATGACCTTAGAAGAAACGTGGCCATGGTATCCCAGGAGACCTACATCTTCATGGGTACGGTGGAGGAAAACATTGCCTATGCAAATCCCAATGCCACCAAGGAAGAGATAATCAGGGCAGCAAAGCTGGCCAGCGCCCATGAGTTCATCCTCAGGATGCCCGACGGCTATAATACCATGGTGGGAAGTTCCGGACGTGAACTTTCCGGAGGCGAAAGACAGAGGATCTCCATTGCCAGAGCCATACTTGCGGATCCCAAGATACTTATCCTGGACGAAGCCACAGCTTCCGTGGATACGGAAACGGAGAGAGCCATCCAGGCGGCCATAAACTACCTGGTAAAGAACAGGACAACGATCTCCATAGCCCACAGACTCTCCACGCTTAAGGATGCGGATTTCCTCTGCGTCATCGATAACGGAGAGATCACGGAAAGAGGCACCCACAAGGAGCTGGACGAACTCCACGGTACCTACCGCAAGCTTATGGAACTGCAGACCAAGGCATTGGCACTCAGAGAGTGATACAGAAAGAGGAAGATATGGAAGACAAAGAATTTGACCTGGCGGAAATGGAAAAAGAGACGGAGGAGATGCTTAAGATCAATCTCCTTAACGAAAAGAACGCAAAATTCCTGCGCACGGAAGGCGGTTTTTTGAGCCTTAAGACCGAGGAAAAGGACTATCCCCGGGTGCTGGCTGTAAGGATGTTCCCCTTTACGGATCCGGATAAGTACATCTCCATCCGTACCACAGGCGAGCATTCCAAGGAGATCGGCATCATCGAGGACATGGCGGCTCTTTCCAAAGAAGTGCGCGAGATAATAGAAGAGCAGCTGGCCCTTCGGTATTTTACCCCGGTGATCACGGGCATATACAGCATAAAGGACGAGTATGGATATGCCTACTTTGACGTCATGACCGACAGAGGCAGGTGTCGTTTTGCCATTCATATGGGCGGCAGCGACGTGGTGCATCTTTCGGAGACCAGGATAATGATCACGGACATCGACGAAAACCGTTTTGAGATCCCGGATGTGCTGAAGCTCACTCCGGGCGAGCGGAAGAAACTGGATCTGTTCTTGTAAGGGGGTAACAGGTGGAACTTAAGATCGGATTATCCGAAAAAAATATAAAACTGCTGCCGGTGAAAGAAAAGGAGCTGATCTATGCAGTGCCTTTTGACATCGGTAAAGACGGGAAATTCTTAAGGAATTCCTTTGTGGCGATCACTTCAAAAAGCATATATGTTCTCTGCGAGGGAGAGCTTGCAAAAACTCTTGCGATAAAGGACTTTGACTCTTTTAAGAGTGAAGTGGGAGTGTCCTGCGGCGTTTTGTACGGGATCCCCAAGGGCGCGGACGAGTCGAAGGCGGTGCTGATCGCCAAGTACTCCTCGAGCCATCTGGCGAGATATGCCTACATTGCCAAAGGCTGCCGCTTTTTGGCGGAGGGCAGGAAGGACATCGTAAAGAGCGAAGAGTACGAAAAGTACTGTCCAAGGTGCAAAAGAGCGCTGCCCGGTACCAGGACCTGCCCCAGATGCGCGGGGAAGAAAGAGGGCCTGATCCATGAGATGCTGGCGATGATGGCGCCATATAAGATACAGCTGGTGGGGATCTTTATCCTCATGCTCCTGGCATCCCTCACCACACTTTTGAATCCCGAGATCCAGAAGCATCTGGTGGATGATGTATTGATGAAGGAACAAGGCTCCATGAAGCTTGCCATTCTCTGTCTGGCCGGTATGTTTGCCATGAGCATGGGCATAGCGATCGTAAACCTTTTAAAGAATTACTACTGCTCCAAGCTGGGTGCGGTGATCAGCATGGACTTGAGGAAAAAGCTGTATTCCAAGATACAGATGCTTTCCCTGTCCTACGTGAACGACAGAAAGCCCGGAGATCTCATGAACCGTATCACCAGAGACACTCAAAGGATCAGTGATTTCATGGGTGACTCCTTTTGTAATCTCTTTACCGTAGCCATCATTCTGATCTGCGATGTGGTCTATATGCTGATCCTGGATGCAAAGCTGACTGTGATATCCATGGTGTTCATACCCCTTTCGGTATTTATCTCCATCGGTTTCAGACACAACATCCACAGGCGTTTTCATATGCAGTGGGTGAAGGACGATAAGATAAACAGTAATCTAAGAGACGTGCTTTCCGGAATGTCGGTGGTTAAGGCCTACGGCAAGGAAGAAGAGGAGTCGGAACATTTTAATGCTACCGCGGATGACTATGCAGTGACCCAGAGAAAAAACGAGACATTCTGGGCGGTGTTCTTCCCGCTCATGCAGTTCATGATGGGCGTGGGAGTGTATCTGATAACCTACTTCGGAGGCGTCAGTGTCATCAGGGAAGAAAAGACTGTGGGACAGCTGATGCAGTTTGTAAATTACACATCGATGATGTATATGTACGTGGGCTGGCTTTCCAACATGCCCAGAATGCTCATGAACCTGGTCACCAGCGTGGAAAGGATCAGCGATGTGATGCAGCAGGAGCCCAAGATCACGGATTCCAAGGATTCCAGAGCCCACAAGGTCAAGGGAGGTATAGAATTTAAGGACGTGACCTTCGGTTACAAGACCTACGAGCCCATCCTTGAGCATATCGACCTGAAGGTGGAGCCGGGGGAGATGATAGGTCTGGTGGGATCCTCGGGAGCAGGAAAGTCCACGATGATAAATCTCATCATGCATTTATATGACATAGATGACGGTAAGCTTTTGATCGACGGCATTGATATAAAGGATATCAAGCTGGCGGATTACCATGCCCAGATCGGTGTGGTCTTACAGGAGACCTTCCTTTTTTCGGGAACTATCCTGAATAATATACGTTTTGCCCGACCGGAGGCAACGACCATGGAAGTCATCAGAGCGGCCAAAATGGCAAATGCTCACGACTTTATATGCAAGACTCCGGACGGTTACAATACATATGTGGGAGAGAAAGGATACAATCTTTCCGGTGGTGAAAGGCAGAGGATAGCCATTGCCAGAGCGATCCTGAACGATCCAAGGATATTGATCCTGGATGAAGCGACGGCCAGCCTCGACACGGAAAGCGAGTACCTGATACAGACGGCTCTTGACCGGCTTACGGAGGGCAAGACCACATTTGCCATAGCCCACAGACTTTCGACCCTTAAAAATGCGGACCGTCTGGTGGTCATCGACGGCCACAGGATCGCGGAAGTGGGAAGTCACAACGAGCTCATGGAGAAGAAGGGTATTTATTACGGGCTTGTAACGGCCCAGCTGGAAATGCAGGGGACACCCGCATCGGAGAATGCAGCGGTGTAAGTGTTTTGATGTACTTGAAGGGTTATAATCAATTATTGCGTTATGGAGGTTTCTATGGAAACAGTACTTGAAAAATTTTTGCGTTATGTGAAGGTGGACACACAGTCACAGGAGAATGTGGAAAGGGTGCCCAGCACCGAAAAGCAGTTTGATCTGGCAAATATGCTGGTGGACGAGCTTAAGGCGATGGGAGCTCACAATGTGAGACTTACGGACAATTGCTATATCTATGCGGAGATCCCCGCTACCACCGAAGAAAAGTGGGCTTCCTTGGGCTTTATCTCCCACATGGATACCAGTGATGCCGTGTCCGGTAAGGATGTAAATCCTCAGATCATTAAAAACTACGACGGAAAGACCGTAGTGATCAATAAAAAGATGGGCCTCACCATGGGACCCGAAGAATATCCGGAACTCCTCACAAGAGTAGGTGAGGACCTCATCGTTACAGACGGAAACACACTTCTGGGAGCGGACGACAAGGCAGGCGTGGCTGAGATCATGACCATGGCTCAGTATCTGCTGGAGCACAGAGAGATAAAGCACGGGAAGATCATGATCGGCTTTACCCCCGACGAAGAAGTGGGAAGAGGCGCAGATTTCTTCGATGTTAAGGAATTCGGTGCGGATTTTGCCTATACCGTGGACGGAGGTCCCGTGGGCGAGATCGAATACGAAAACTTCAATGCGGCTTCTCTTACTGTTACGGTTACAGGTAAGAGCGTTCATCCCGGCTCTGCAAAGAACGTGATGAAAAATGCCCTGACGCTGGGAATGAAGTACGATGCCCTTCTTCCGGAGAACGAAGTGCCGGAGTTCACGGAAGGCTATGAAGGCTTCCATCATCTCACCAACATGGAAGGAAATGTGGATAAGGCTGTAATGCACTACATTTTAAGAGACCATGATGAGGAAAAGCTGGAAGAGAAGAAGCGCGTGGCAAGAGAGACCGGAGAATATCTCAATAAGATCTACGGCGAAGGTACTTTCTCTGTGGAGATAAAAGACCAGTATTGCAACATGAAAAAGAAGATAGAGCCGTACATGTTCCTTATCGAAAATGTAAAGGACGTGATGACGGAGCTGGGTATCACCCCCAAGGTCAGTGCCATCCGCGGTGGAACAGACGGGGCGAGACTTTCCTTCATGGGTCTTCCCTGCCCCAACCTTTGCACCGGCGGAGCAAATTACCACGGAAGATTTGAGTATGTTACCACCCAGTCCATGGAAAAGTGTGTGGATATCCTCATCCGCCTGGCTTCAAAGAAAATAACAAAATAAGGACAGCTATAAATGATACAGGTTTCAAAAAAGGCCATGTTCCATGTGCACACTTACAGATGCAGGCATGCCACGGGAACTGACCGGGAATACATAGAAAGGGCCATAGAACTGGGAGCGGATCAGATCTGGTTTACGGATCATGCACCTTATCCCGGGGATAAGATCGGAACCAGGATGCTTTTTTCGGAACTGCCTGAATATGTTTCGACAATGAAAGCCCTCGAGAAGGAATATGCACGGGAGATAGACTTAAAGATCGGTCTTGAGATGGAGTATCTTCCTTCCTACGACAGTTACATAAAAGAAATAAGAGGATCCGGAGATTTTGATCTCCTGATCCTGGGAGAGCACTACTACGAAAGGCCGGATGGAACTTTCTATTTCGGCCGCAATGGCGAGGACAATCTGAATGAAAGGTTCGGCCAGTGCGAAGGCATGGTGCGGGGCATTAAGAGCGGCTATTTTGATGTGGTGGCTCATCCCGACAGGATCTTCAGGAATTGCACTTCATGGACGCCCGAAATGGCAGAGCTTTCCCAAAAGATCATCGACGCAGTCCGGGGGACGGACATTTTCCTTGAAATGAATTACAGCTCTGCACTTAAAAAGAACCATTACTGGACTGAGTTCTGGGATATGGTGCCAAAGGATGTGAAGACGCTGAAAGGCCTGGACGCCCACGAAGTGGCGGCACTAAGATATCTGGATTTTGATTTTACACCCGTTCACTAGAGGGACGATGGAGGTAAGCATGGGTTATCAGATCTACGAATATCTCATATATTTTCTCTACTTCCTGATGATATTTGAGCAGGTAGCGATTACGATCGGAAAAAAGAAGAGAAGCGTGTATCATATGCTTCTCTGCACTTTGTGTATCATCACCGTAGGCGGTTATCTGGTAATGATGAACGCCTCCACGGCGGAGCTTGCGCTGGAAGCCAATAAGGTGACCTACCTGGGGGGCTGTCTCCTCCCTATCGTTGTGCTTAAGATCGGGGCTGATATGTGCAATATCAACATGAAGATGTGGGTCTACGGAATGCTTGCCATTGTAGCCATTGTGGTGCTTGGCCTGGCCTGGTCTTCGGGATATGTGGATCAATACTACACCTCCTATTATATCGAGATGGTTAACGGGATGACGGTGCTGCACAAGGAGTACGGTCCCTGGCACAATGCTTTCTACTTCTATCTGCTGCTGTATTTTATTGTGGCAGCCATAGTCATAGTCCACGGTGTCAGGAACTACAGAAACTATTCAAACAAGGTGGTCATCCTTTACACCGTGATCTGGGGCGGACTGTATTTTACCTATTTTGGTGAAAGATTTTTACACCTGAACATTAAACTTATGCCCATTATGCTGGCCATCGGAATGACCTGTTTCGTGGTTTTCTTCAGAAGAGCGAACCTTCTCAGCATGAACACCAATTTCATCAATATAGAGGAAAGAGTAAAAGTAAACGGATATATAGTCTTTAACCTTAATGAAAGACTTATGTCACTTAACGAAAAGATGATGGAATTCTTTCCTGAGCTTAAAGATATAGAGATAGACTCCGAGATATCCGAGCTCAGGGGAAAGCCCTTTTACGAGCAGGTCTTCCTTCCCATGATCACCAAGGAACTTACGGTGCTTGACGGGGTGGAAGCGAACGGAAGATATTTAAGAGCTTATCTCAGAAGGATCAATGCCGCAGGTCAGTTCGGAGATCGTGGCTGGGTCATCGGTGTCGTAGATGTTTCCGAAGAAGTCAAGTACAAGGAAATGCTCAAGAACTATCAGGAAAGATTGGAAGCGGAAGTTCTTGAAAAGACAAAAGACATTGACAGCATACGCCAGACCATTGTAATGGGCATGGCAAGTATGATAGAAAGCCGTGACTTTTCCACCGGCGGACATATCAGACGTACCAGTGATGTGGTGAATATATTTGCGAAGGAATTATTGGCATCGGGTTATCCTTTAAGCAAGAAGTTTCTGCGTATGGTAGTCATTGCCGCACCTATGCATGATCTGGGTAAGATAGGGGTGGATGATGCTGTCCTTAAAAAGAAAGGAAAATACACGCCCGAAGAATACGAAGAGATGAAAAAGCATGCAGCCAACGGAGCGGTCATAGTGCGTCGCGTCTTTTCAGGTATGAGCGATGAGGAACTGGTAAACGTGGTAGCAAATGTGGCCAATTATCATCACGAAAAGTGGAACGGGCAGGGCTATCCTTTGGGACTTAAGGGTGAAGAGATACCTGTCGAGGCAAGGATAATGGCCCTTGCGGATGTTTTTGACGCGCTGGTAAGCAAGAGATACTACAAAGAGGCATATAGCTATGATGATGCCTTTAAGATAATAGAAGAGTCCATCGGAAGTCATTTCGATCCGGAGCTGGGAAAGATATTCTTAAAAACACGTCCAAAACTCGAGGAAATGTATGACCGGTACGCACGTGACAATGCGGAAGAACTCAGAAGGGAGGCAGGAGAATGACAGTGATCATATTCTATACCGTGGCATTCGGACTGAACCTTTTGATCTTCTTTAATTTTATATGCAGAAAAGAATACCAGAGTGAGCTGAACTTCTTTATTGCCCTGGCCCTTCTCTTTAGAAGCTACGGACAGTTGATGATCGCCGGGGCAAAGACCCTGGACATGGCATTGTTCGCCAATGAGATCTTCTATTTCGGAGGAGCCTTCCTTCCCGCCTTTATGTTCCTGGCGGTGGCAAGACTGGGAAAGATAGAACTGCCGAGATTTGTGGAGCTGATACTGCTGGCCTATTCCTTCATGATCATGATGTTCGTGCTCTCTATAGGAAAATCCGACATCTACTATTCCGAGGTCTATCTTGTGAGACATGAGGAAGGATATGCCACGCTGGGTAAGGAATACGGACCGGCTCATGTGCTCTATACCATAATGCTGATGGGCTATGTGGTGGGATTTATTTTCCTGTTCATTCGGGTGTACAGGAACAAAAACGTGGTTTCCAAGAGG
Organism: Lachnospiraceae bacterium; assembly: GCA_016287765.1. The sequence continues at coordinate 14,042 of JAEEWS010000033.1, read as the reverse complement.
GTGGTAAGCCTTTCATCCTATCTGGCCATTATCGTGATATTTTTGTACCTTCTGGACAGACTGGTGCATTTCCCCATTTCCCTTACATCCGTTGCCTATCTCATAGCGTCCCTGCTCTGCATCAAGATCATGAGCGATGCGGAAATGCATGACCTTAACGGGTGCATACTGGAGGCAATGAACGGCAAGGAAACCAGTGGCGTGGTGGTCTTTGACCAAAAAGAGAATTTTATAAATGCCAATGAAAAGGCGAAAGAGATATATCCCCAGATCAAAAAACTGAGGGTGGGAAAGAAGGTTCCGGACAGTGCCGGAGACTTTTACAGGCATGTTGCCCAAAGGATCTGGGAACTCAGATACGGTATCTATAATCCGGAAAACAGTGAAGTGGTGACTGTAGGAGATCGTAAATACGAGATCTACCTTAATGACATAGCCCTGCGTAATGGTAATGCTCCCGTGGGAACCTTCATTGAGATCGAGGATGTTACCGTAAGAGAGAATATTGCCGAGATGGAAGCACAGTACGGTAAGGAACTGGAAGAAGATGTAAAGAAAAAAGAGAATGAGATCAGAGACATGCAGAACAGGCTGGTGCTGGGGCTTGCTACTGTGGTTGAAAGCAGGGACAGCAGTACGGGCGAGCACATCGTGAGAACTCAGAACGGAGTAAAGATCCTTACGGAAAGGCTTAAAACTGCGGAATGCATTAAGCTTTCCCCTGAATATCTGGATGCCGTCACGTTGGCAACGCCTATGCATGATCTGGGAAAGATCGCCATTGACGACAGGATACTTAAAGAGAAAAACAAGACTCGGGAGCAGGAGGAACTGATCATCAGGCTCCACACCGAGGAAGGGGCCAAGACTGTAAGAAAGGTGCTGGCGGGCATCAGCGGCATGGAAAAGGGAAGTAAGTTTACCGATATTGCGGTGAACATAGCCAATTTCCACCATGAGAGATGGAACGGCAGCGGAGCTCCCTTCGGCCTTAAGGGTAAAGAGATACCCACGGAAGCAAGGATCGTGGCCTACATTGATGCGCTGGACTACTATCTGGGCGGAGAAGACGGACGAGAGATCTTGCCCTTTGATAAAGCCTTCGATGAGATCGTGAACGGTATCGGAATACTGTTCGATCCCGAGATCGGTGTGGAATTCGTTAAGTGCAGGAATGAACTTAAGGAAATGTACAGTGAAGGCGTGCATGCTCAGGAATGAGAAGAAATCCCGGAAAGAACGGGAAGGAGCAGGAATCAGATCGCGTGGCAGAGTGAGGGATAAATGAGTTTATCTGAAAAACTGACAAAAATGAAATACAGAAATTGTGGGAACAGCGGGCTTAAAATGCCCGCTCTTTCCTTGGGACTGTGGCACGGTTTCGGTAATACCGGGGATTTCGACCGGCAGAAGGAACTGATCTTTCGGGCTTTTGACCTGGGGATAACCTGCTTCGACCTGGCAAATAATTACGGACCGCCTTACGGAGCGGCGGAAGCCACCTTCGGAAAAGTGATGAAGGAACTTAAGGACCACAGGGCTGAGATGCTGATAACCACAAAGGCCGGCTTTGACATGTGGCCCGGGCCTTACGGAGATCACGGCTGCCGTAAGTATCTGACTGCCTCACTGGATCAAAGCCTTAAAAGGATGGGATTGGACCATGTGGATATTTATTACCACCACAGGCCGGATCCGGAGACTCCTTTGGAAGAAACCTGCAGAGCTCTGGATTCTTTGGTAAAGGCAGGAAAGGCCTTGTACGTGGGTGTATCCAATTACAATAAAGAACAGACGGATGCGGCATATAAGATCTTTAAAAAGCTTGGCACTCCCTTTGTTGTGAATCAGAGCAGGTTTTCATTGCTGGACAGAAAGATTGAAAGGACCGGGTTATTGTCTTATGTAAAGGAAAAAGGCCTGGGGCTTGTGACTTTCAGCCCTCTGGCTCAAGGGATCCTCACAGGAAAATACCTGGACACAGTGCCTTCCGATTCCAGGGTAATGACGGACGGAAGATACCTTACCACTGAAGATGTAAATAATCGTGAACTTCGTTCAAAAGTGAAAGCACTTTGCGAGATCGCAGCTTCCCGTGGTCAGACCCCGGCCCGGATGGCCCTTTCCTGGGTGCTTTCCCATGAGGCTGTTACCGGGGTGATAATCGGAGCGTCATCCGCAGGCCAGCTTGCCGAAAATCTTGCAGCCCTTGAAAATACAGGGTTTACGGCAGAAGAGCAGGAGAAGATAAATAAAATAACCATAAAGAATTAGCACTCACCTCTTGACAGTGCTAACAACCGGGTGTATAAAGAGAGTGTAAAATGAACCTTTGGGGACGGGGTTATGGGTTCAAAAAGTGGAACCTTTGGGGACGGGGTTATGGGTTCAAAAAGTGAACCACTAACCCCGTCCCCGGGGTTCAAAAAGAGGTGGTGATAAGATGAACATTAGTAAATTTACGCAAAAATCAATAGAGGCAATGAACAATTGCGAAAAGGTGGCATATGACTATGGCCATCAGGAACTGCTGCCGGAGCATCTGGTGTACAGCCTTATGACTCTGGAGGACAGCCTGATCTCCAGGCTTATTGAAAAGATGGAGATAAGTCCGGAAGTATTTTTGGCGCAGGTGGAGGGACTTCTTAAGAAGAGGCCCAAGGTCAGCGGCGGAAATGTGTATATGGGAGATAAGCTTAACAAGGTGCTCATCTATGCCGAGGATGAGGCAAAGGCCATGGGAGATTCCTATGTCTCCGTGGAGCATCTTTTCTTAAGTGTCCTTAAGCATCCCACTTCCGAGCTTTCCGACCTTCTGAAGCAGTTTAAGATCACAAGGGAGCGTTTCCTTAAAGCCCTGCAGGAAGTGAGAGGAAATGTGAAGGTGACCACGGACAATCCGGAGGGCACATACGAATCACTGGAAAAGTATGGATATGACCTGGTGGAAAGGGCAAGGCAGCAAAAGCTGGATCCTGTCATAGGTCGTGACTCCGAGATCAGAAATGTGATCAGGATACTTTCCAGAAAGACGAAGAACAACCCTGTGCTGATCGGTGAACCCGGCGTTGGAAAAACCGCAGTGGTAGAGGGACTGGCTCAGCGTATTGTGGCAGGAGATGTGCCCGAGGGACTTAAGGACAAGACTCTGTTTTCACTGGACATGGGTTCGCTTGTGGCCGGTGCCAAGTACAGAGGTGAATTTGAGGAAAGACTGAAGGCGGTTCTGGAAGAAGTTAAGAACAGCGACGGCCGTATCATCCTGTTTATAGATGAACTCCATACCATAGTGGGTGCGGGCAAGACCGAAGGCTCCATGGATGCGGGAAATATGTTAAAGCCCATGCTGGCAAGGGGAGAGCTCCATTGTATCGGAGCCACCACGCTGGATGAATACAGGCAGTACATTGAAAAGGATGCGGCTCTGGAACGTCGTTTCCAGCCGGTAATGGTGGACGAGCCGACGGTTGAGGATACCATTTCTATCTTAAGAGGAATAAAGGAACGCTACGAGGTGTACCATGGCGTTAAGATCACGGATGGCGCCCTGGTTTCTGCAGCGGTGCTTTCCAACAGATACATTTCCGACCGTTTCCTTCCGGATAAAGCCATAGATCTTGTCGACGAGGCATGTGCCTCCATCAAGACAGAACTGGATTCCATGCCCACAGAGCTGGATGAGGTCAGAAGAAAGATCATGCAGCTGGAGATAGAGGAAGCGGCTCTTAAGAAAGAAAAGGACCGTCAAAGTCTGGAAAGACTGGAAGTCATACAGAAGGAACTTTCCGAGCAGAGAGAGACCTATGCTTCCATAAAATCCAAATGGGACAATGAAAAGGCTTCCGTGGACAGAGTTGTGAAGCTCAGGGAGCAGATCGAGGCTTTGAATAACGAAATTGCCGCCGCCGAGAGGACATATGACCTGAATAAGGCAGCGGAACTTAAATACGGTAAGCTGCCGGAGATGCAGAGAGCCCTGGAGGCAGAGGAAGAAAAGAACAAGCTTAAGGAGAACGAGCTGGTCCACGAGGCGGTGGACGAGGACGAGATCGCGGAGATCGTGTCCAGATGGACGGGAATTCCCGTGCACAAGCTGACCGAAGGCGAGAAGAGCAAGACCCTTAGGCTGGACGAGGAGCTTCACAAGAGAGTTGTGGGACAGGACAATGCGGTGCAGCTGGTTACGGAAGCGATCCTTCGTTCAAAGGCAGGGATCAAGGATCCCACCAAGCCCATCGGGTCCTTCCTTTTCCTGGGACCTACTGGTGTGGGCAAGACCGAGCTGGCAAAGTCGCTGGCAGCAAGTCTTTTCGATAATGAATCCAATATGGTGCGTATCGATATGAGTGAGTACATGGAGAAGTATTCGGTATCCAGACTCATCGGAGCGCCGCCCGGATATGTGGGATATGAGGAAGGCGGTCAGCTGACGGAAGCTGTGAGAAGAAAACCTTACTCGGTAGTTCTTTTCGACGAGGTGGAAAAGGCCCATCCCGATGTGTTCAATGTTATGCTGCAGATCCTGGATGACGGTCGTGTGACGGATTCCCAGGGACGTACCGTGGACTTTAAGAATACGATCCTGATCATGACATCAAACATCGGCTCTCAGTACATCCTTGACGGCATAGAGCGAGAGGGAGAGATCGGAAAAGGCACGGAAGAGTTGGTTATGGCAGATCTCAAGGCCCACTTCCGTCCGGAATTTTTGAACAGGCTGGATGAGATCATCATGTTCAAGCCTCTGTCCAAGGATGACATTTCCGGTATCATGGATCTTCTGGTGGAGGATGTGAACAGACGTCTTTCCGATAAGGAGATAAAGATCCGTCTCACGGAGGAGGCAAAGAAGCTGGCCATTGCGGAAAGCTATGACCCGGCCTACGGTGCACGTCCTTTAAAGCGATACATACAGCGCAGTGTGGAGACCATCAGTGCAAGGCTGATCCTGGAAGGTAAGGCTGTGGAAGGCAGTACCATCGTCATCGATAATGTGGACGGGCGACTGGTGGGTCGAGCGGAATAAAAGCTGTAAATACCGTGAAACATATGTAAATTGGGGTTTTTGAGTCATATATGTTCCCGGAGGTAAATGGGCCTCCGGGATTTTTTGAACCCCGGGGACGGGGTTATGGGTTCACTTTTGACCCTACAGCTGTTTTTTGTCGCCAGGGTCATTTTTTTGAACCCCGGGGACGGGGTTATAGGTTCATTTTTGTGACCCAATTGAATTATTTGGCACTGAGAGTCACACAGAGATCGGTCGGTGCCTTCTTTTTGTGTGAAAAATGTTGACTCAATTGAAATATTTGGCTTCTTGAGCCACATGAGGGATGGACGGAACCTTTTTGAAAAGTAGAAATATTGACCCAACAGCCATTTTTTGCCTCAGGAGTCACTTTTTTGAACCCATAACCCCGTCCCCGGGGTTCAAAATTTTTTAAAAAAGGTGTTGACATACTCCGACTGTCGTGGTATAACATACTACGTCAGATGTACTACGACAGACGTTGCAATGTCAGACGAAGGAACGACAGACGAAGGAACGATGGTCGGAGTAAAAATGAAAGATAGAGTAAATAGTAGAGAAAAAATATGCCTGCGAGAGCAGGAGAAAGGATGAAAAGATGATTGAGATCAGCAGTGACGTGATCAGAGGTTACAACGACACGATGATCCTCTACATCCTGAGAAACGGCCCGTCTTACGGATATGAGATTTCAAAGAGCATAAAAAGTATGACGGAAGGAAAGTACGTGATAAAAGAAACCACACTGTATTCGGCTTTTACAAGAATGGAAAAGAACGGATATGTGGAATCCTTCTCGGGAGCCGAGGACAGACGGACTTACTACAGGATTACAGAGGCAGGAAAAAAGTTTTACGAAGAGAAATGCGAAGAATGGGAGTTGACCAAGGAAGTGGTCGAAAAATTCATCGCGAAGAACGAAGAGAGTGTCTTGTTAAATGAAGAATAACCCGGGAAATAAAGGCTCGATCGACGGGAATATTAACAGTAATATTAACAGAAACATTAACAGGAAATAAGGAAAGGGAAAAAAATGGATACTATAAAAAATTATCTTGAGACAATGTTTATGCAGCTTCCAAATACAAGGGAAGTTTTGAAGGCCAAGGCTGAGCTGGGGCAGATGATGGAAGACAAGTTCAACGAGCTCATCGCCGAGGGAAAACCCGAAAATGAAGCGATCGCAACAGTGCTTTCCGAGTTCGGAAACCTGGACGAGATCTCCGAGAGCCTTGGGATCAAGGAATTTGTCAACAAAGCTCCCATCGACAAGAGAGTCGTAAAGCTGGATGAGGCAAGGGAATATGTAAAGGATAGAACAGCGGCTGCATTGAGGACTGCTGTCGGCGTAATGCTTTGCATCCTTTGTCCCGTAGGCGAGCTGGTGATTGGTGAAAACATGGGATACAGAGGAATGGGAATTCTTTCGCTTTTCATCATCCTTGCAGTGGGCATCGGACTTTTCATTTACAATTCCGTAAGCGGAGAAAAGTGGTCCTGGATGGAAAAGACACCCTGTGCGGTTGAATTCGGGACGATTGATGAGATAAACAGGGCGAGAGAAAACTACAGACCTTTAAAGGCTATCTTCCTTTGTGCCGGTATTACGATCTGCCTCCTGGCTTTGGGTATTGCAGGGGCCATCGACGAGATGAGATATTTCAGAAACATTGACGATGTAGAAGGCTTGTTCTTCCTGGTGTTCGTAGCTCTGGGCGTTTGCCTTATAGTTTACGGCGCGGTAAGAGACAATGCTTTTACAGATATTCTTAAGTTAAATGACAGCAAAACAGTAGGAGGCAATTTCGTGGACAGTCAGAAGACAGCAAAAAGATTAACAAAGACAGGCCAGATCGTCATGTCGGTATTTTGGCCCACAGTAACCTGCATATATTTCATTTGGAGTTTTGTAACCATGGATTGGTACATTACCTGGATCGTATGGCCGCTTGCACCCGTATTTAAGATGCTGATAGAAGCTATCTTCTCAGATACCAATTCGTTGGAGTAATAGAGCAGAGCGAGAGAAACACGAGGGAAAAGGAGACGAAAATGAATAAAAGGATTTATCTTATCATACTTTATATAGTAACAATATTTATCTGCATAGGTTCTGTTGCCTATTACACAGGCAGAGCGGTTTCCGGTTGTGCCGGATGCATGTATGACAGGGACTGGGTCGATGTGAGCTGGGACGGCGGAAGCTTTAAGGACTGGTCCAATGATGGCGATGAACTTTCAGGGATCACCATAGAAGAGGATTATCAGGAAAAAGGCTACAAAGATATTGACTTTAAGGGCGCAATCGCTGATGTTACCATTACCGAAGGCGACGATTACTCCTTCCACTTCAGAGGGGACGAGGTCTTAAAGCCTAATGTTTCCGTAAAGAACGATACATTGGTCGTTACGCAGAAGAAGGTCAGAACAGAGTTTAACCACAGGAACAGATATGCAGAGATCACCATCACGGTTCCCGCCGGAAGTCTTAAAAGCATCGAGATCGATTCCGCAGTGGGAGATGTTACTTTAGAGGATCTGTCCTGCAAAAAGATCAAGGCTGTCATGGCAGTGGGAAGCATTAACACCGATAATGTGAACTGCAGCGGAGACGTGAGGATGGAAGCCAATGTGGGCGGTATCTTCCTTAAAAACAGTTCCTTCGGAGATATGGATCTGGACTCCGACGTAGGTGAGATCGAGATCTCCGGCTGTACATTTGAGGACGCGGACATCGATTCCGATATCGCAGGTGTTACCATAAAGGGTATCAACCCCGATGATTACGACTTTGACATCGATTGCTCTCTCGGTGACTTCAAGTATAACGGAAAAAGCTACGGAAGAAAAGGCAGGATCAATAATAAAAACTCCAGATATACGCTCAGGGTCAGCACAGACATCGGCGGTGTGGAGATAGTTACGAAGTAAAAGCAAAGAGGAAGAAGGAGTCAAAGGGGACGTTTCACTTTTGGCTCTTTTGAACCCCGGGGACGGGGTTAGGGGTTCATTTTTGTGACCCAATTGAAATAATTGGCACCTAGAATCACATAAAGATTGCTAGGTGCTTTTTTATGTGGGAAAATTGTTGACTCAATTGGAAAATTTGGATTCTAGTACATCGGTCGCAAAATAAGTGGACTAATGCGAAGAATGCATGCCTGAGAGGGCAGTTTCAAAAACGTAGGCGTAGCGGGCTATGCTGAGGCTTTTGGAACTGTGCTGTCAGGATAAGCAGGCAAGCATTGGGTCCGGTTATTTAAGAATCGATGTGATAGAGCCACATGGCGGATTGACGGAACCTTTTGGAGGAGAGAAAAATTGACCCTACAGTCCTTTTTTGCCGCAGGAGTCACTTTTTTGAACCCATAACCCCGTCCCCGGGGTTCATTTTGAAGTGCTCCAAATTGCAATACTAAAATTTTAAGAAGTTACTTGAAAAAAATATAGTAATGGGATATACTAGCGAAACAAAGTGATTGGAAAGACCAAAGGAGCTGTAAATGAGCAAAGAAACCGATGAAACAAAGTGCCCGTTGGAATACGGACTTAAGATTTTCGGAAAAAAATGGGAATCCAAAGTAATTTGTTTGCTCTCTACCGGGGGAAGTTTTCGTTACGGAGAGATCAGATCACGTGTTGAGGGAATTACCGATGTCGCTTTAACCGCAACACTTAAAAAGCTTACCGCGGATGGGATCATCAGGAGAATACAGTATAGGGAGATCCCGCCCCGCGTGGACTATACACTTACACCAAAGGGCAAGACTATCGTGCCCATCATCAAAAGCATCTGCTCATGGTCGCAGGGAAACAGTGACGGGATCGCCATTTCCTGCGAAAATTGCAATGCGGAAAACAAGACTTGATATTCTTACAAAGGAGGAAGACATGTCAAAGTTACTCACAATTAATGACCTTACGGTTAATGTAAAGGATAAAACCATTCTTCATGGGATAAATCTGGAAGTAGACAGAGGCGAGACCCATGTGCTTATGGGACCGAACGGAGCGGGTAAATCTACGCTGGGAAATGCTATTATGGGCAACCCCAACTATGAGATAACCAAGGGCTCTGTTTTTTTTGACGGAGAAGACATCCTGGAGGACGATGCGGCTGAAAGGGCGAAGAAGGGGATCTTTCTTTCCTTCCAGAATCCCATTGAAGTACCGGGCATATCTTTAGCCGACTTTATCAGAAATTCCCTTGATTGCAAGAACGGAACCAGGACTAAGATCTGGGAGTTCCGGAAGGAATTGGACGAAAAGCTTAAACTCTTAAATATGGACGGATCATATGCAGACAGGGATCTGAACCTGGGTTTTTCCGGCGGTGAAAAGAAGAAGGCGGAGATATTGCAGCTTCTCATGCTGAATCCTACACTGGCGATACTTGACGAGACTGACTCCGGCCTGGATGTGGATGCGGTAAGGACTGTTTCTGCGGGAGTAAAGGAATTCCAGAAGGATCCCAACAGGGCACTGATCATCATCACCCACAGCACACGAATACTGGAGAAGCTGCACGTGGATTATACCCATATCATGGTGGAAGGACGCATGGCGGAGACCGGAGATGCATCTCTTGTGGACAAGGTGAATAGGGAAGGCTTCATAAAATACGCTTCTTAACAAGTATAGGTTAGCAAAGGCTAACTCCAAAAGATAATCCAAACCGGGAGACTTAAATGTAACCCAAAAGGGAAAGGAATCACAATGAAAGAAAAAACCAGAGTCGACGATGTCGACAGAAATTTGTATGACTTCCGCTTTGAGGAAAGTGATGAGGATTTCTACAAGGTGGAAAGCGGGCTTACTCCCGAGATCGTGGAACAGATCTCAAGAGAGAAGAAGGACCCGCAATGGATGAGGGAGCTGAGGCTTGACTCCCTTAAGGCCTACAATGAGATGGAGGCTCCGGACTGGGGACCGTCGCTGGAAGGGCTGGACATGAGGGATATAGTGACTTACATAAAGCCCAAGACCGAGATGGTGGCTTCCTGGGACGAAGTGCCCGCGGATATAAAAGAAACCTTTGAAAGGCTGGGCATACCTCAGGCAGAAAGGGAATCGCTGGCAGGTGTGGGCGCACAGTATGATTCGGAGCTGGTGTACCACAATATGAAGCAGGAAGTGGCGGAACAGGGTGTGGTTTACACCAATCTTGAATCTGCCTTGCATGGGCCTTATTCCGAGATGATAAGAGAACATTTCATGAAACTTTTGCCTGCCAGAGACCATAAATTCATGGCGCTTCACGGGGCTGTGTGGTCGGGAGGATCCTTTGTTTACGTACCGCCGGGGGTAAAGGTGGAGATCCCTTTGCAGTCCTATTTCAGACTTAATGCTCCGGGGGCGGGACAGTTTGAGCACACACTGATCATCGTGGATGAGGGGGCGGACCTTCACTTTATCGAGGGCTGCAGCGCACCCAAGTACAACATCGCAAACCTTCATGCGGGAGCAGTGGAACTCTATGTAAGAAAAAATGCCAGACTCAGATATTCCACCATCGAAAACTGGTCCAAGAACATGTATAACCTGAACTCCAAGAGAGCTTTGGTGGAAGAGGGAGGAAAGATGGAATGGGTTTCCGGCTCCTTCGGATCCCACACGGGTTATCTTTATCCCATGACCATCCTTAAGGGTGACAATTCCAAGTGCGAATTTACGGGCATTACCTTTGCGGGCAAGGGCCAGAACCTGGATACGGGACTTAAGATCGTTCACAGCGGAAAGAACACCACTTCTGCGGTTAACACCAAATCCATATCCAAGGACGGAGGCATAGGCACCATGAGAAGCTCCGTGCTGGTAAATCCGGGAGCGGAGAACGCCAAGTCCACCGTGGACTGCGCAACGCTTATGCTGGATTCCGACTCCTGTTCGGATACTATCCCCGTAATGGATATCCGCACCCAGAGCGCGGATGTGGGCCACGAAGCTAAGATCGGCAGGATCAGTAACGATGCCATCTTCTATCTCATGTCCAGAGGAATGACCGAGGAAGATGCCAGAGCCATGATAGTAAGCGGCTTTGCAGACAATGTTTCCAAGGAACTGCCTCTGGAATACGCCATCGAGATGAACAACCTGATCCGTCTCGAAATGGTGGGTTCAATAGGTTAGGGAGGTAAAATATGGACAATGCAAGAGAACTTTATGTGAATCCCCTGCCGAAGCCTACCTGGCACAGATGCAGGGTGAACGATACAAGGATAAAAGTGAGGACGGAAGGGGTGGTGCCTGCCGTAGCGGGCATAGTTACCGCCGGCAGAGTGACGACTGAGACCAACCTCACGGAAATGGATTTCAGGACCATGGAATCCGGCATGGGGAAGGATTTTGACGCCTATGCCTTTAGCGTTACTCCAACTCCCGTGTACAGATATGCCAAGGCCGGGGAAGATGCCGAGATAGACGTGGATCTTTGGTACGACGGAAAGACCTGCTGCTTTAATTCATTCCGTTTCGAGGCTGCGGATAATGGGGTGTTGAGCATATATATGCGCTACAGGACAAAAGAAAGAGCGGAATTCACGGGAGGCATAGATACTCGCATCAAAGTGGGGAAAAATGCTCATGTCAAGCTGATCCAGGTGAATGAGACCGGGGACAACCGCATATACAATAATATTGCGGCGGCGGTGGATGACAACGGAAAGCTGGAGATCGTGCATGTGCTGCCCGACGGGCGGGAGGTGATCGACGGCTGCGCGGTGAACCTTTTCGGAAAGTGCAGCTATCTTACCATTGACACTGCATATGACGTGAAGAACGACAGAAAATTTGATTTTAATTACGTGGCGCGCCACAGGGGGAGGGAGAGCCTCTGCGAGATCTCGGCGAAGGGGATCCTGGCGAAGGGCGCGGAGAAGTGCTTTAGAACCACTGTGGACTTTATTACCGGCTGTGTCGAGGCTAAGGGAGTTGAAAATGAGGACGTGCTGCTTCTGGACGAGGATGCGGTGAACAAGACGGTTCCGCTGATCCTGTGCACGGAAGAGGCGGTGGAGGGTGAGCATGGTGCCACCATCGGAAAGCTGAGTGACGAGATCCTTTTTTACCTGAATACCAGAGGGATCGAGGAAAAAATGGCCTACAAGCTGATTTCGGCGGGCAGGATGGCCAGCATCATTAATCTCATTCCCAAGGAGAGTCTCCGGAAGGAGATATATGAAGAGATCGGATCGGAGCTGGGCTGATGGGTTTGTCGGATATAAATGAGATAAGAAAAGAATTTCCGCTGTTTAAGAACGAGCCGGAGCTGGTGTATCTGGACAGCTGCGCCACATCCCAGAAGCCGGACCGGGTGCTGAATGCAGTGCGGGAATTTTACGAAAAGAATAATGCGAACCCTTTCAGGGGGATCTATGATCTTTCGGAAAGGGCTACCGAAGCCTATGAAGATGCCAGAAGGGCTGTTGCCGGGTTTATAAATGCAGATGATCCGGAGGAGATCGTGTTCACGAGAAATGCCACGGAAAGTCTGAATCTGGCGGCTTTCAGCCTGGGTGAGCTGCTGGTGGGAGAGGGGGATGAAGTGGTGATCTCCGTCTCCGAACACCACAGCAACATGCTGCCCTGGAGGTATATGGCCGAAAGAAAAAAGGCGAAGGTCAAATATGTGGATTGCGGTCCTGACGGAAGCGTGTCGCCGGAGGAACTTGCAAAAGTCATGTCGGAAAAAACGAAGATCGTGGCTGTTACGGCCATGTCCAATGTTTTCGGGAAGATGAACGACCTTAAGGCATTGGCTGCTATGGCGCACACTCACGGCGCGGTCTTCGTGGCCGACGGAGCACAGAGCGTACCCCACGGGATTACGGATGTGCGGGACACAGACGTGGATCTTCTGGCTTTTTCCGGTCACAAGCTTCTTGCCCCAATGGGCATAGGCGTTCTCTACGGCAAAAGGCGGTTGCTGGAAGATATGCCTCCATTTCTCACCGGAGGAGAAATGATAGAGAGGGTGTCGACGGAGGACGTTATATATGCCGGATCGCCTCATAAGTTCGAGGCGGGTACGGTGAACGCGGGCGGCGCAGTGGGACTTTCCGCTGCCATAGCATGGATAGAGGAACTGGGCATGGAAAACCTGATGAAAAGGGAGCTTGCCTTGACGAACCAGGCGCTGGAGGGCATGAAGAAGATCCCGGGGATAAAGGTGGTGGGAGGCGAAAGAGCCGAAGACCACAATGGGATCATCACCTTTAAGGTGGAGAATGTGCATCCCCATGATGTTTCCGCTATCCTTGCGGAGGAGGGCATCGCGGTAAGAGCGGGCCATCACTGTGCAGAGCCGCTGCATCGCTTTATCGGGATCCCTTCCACTACCAGGGCATCCATCATGTTCTACAACACGGAAGAAGAGATAGAGCGGTTCCTTAGGGCAGTTTCAGGGATCAGAAGATTGATGGGGTACGGCGAATGAATAACAGAACTTTTTATAACGAGATACTTACACAGCACAACATGCGGCCGGAGCATAAACACCTGACGCCCGGGGCTGTGCTGTCACTTCGCGGGGTAAATCCCTCCTGCGGGGACGACATCACTCTGCAGTTAAAGGTGTCCGATGACGGCGTGATAGAGGACGGCTCCTTTACCGGAGACGGCTGCGCCATATCCCAGGCCTCCGCGGACATGATGCTGGATCTTATCATAGGGAAAAAGGTGGAGGAGGCCCTCCGTCTTAAGGATATCTTCATCCGTATGATCCGTAAGGAAGCGTCGGAAGAGGAGATAGAGGAACTAAAGGAGGCGTCTGCCCTCCGGGACATTTCACATATGCCTTCCAGAGTCAAGTGTGCGGTACTTGGCTGGCATACATTTGAGGAAATGCTAAGATAATTGAGAAGAAAATGAGCCTTTGGGGACGGGGTTAGGGGTTCACTTTTTGCCCCTTTGGGGACGGGGTTAGGGTGTCACTTTTTGACCCTTTGGGGACGGGGTTAGAGGTTCATTTTGGCGCTGCGCGCCGAAAAATGAACCTCTAACCCCGTCCCCAAAG
>JAEEWS010000067.1 GCA_016287765.1 Lachnospiraceae bacterium | reverse complement strand
GATATTGTCTAAGTAATATTTTCTCATAAATACCTCACCTTTGCAATTATTTTTAACATTATCGTAATTGTAAGGCAAAGAAATGTCCACCAACCAAACCGAACATTTACATAGGTGAAATGTTAAATTTGGTTGCGAATCTAAACTCCTTCAGCGTAAAGCTCACCTCCCACAAGCTCCCGTAGCTTGTATCGCTGACCAGCTTCACCTGATACCCGCCAATGTACATCTGCGTGTCCACGATGTTCATGGTCTCCATGTCCGGATAGCCTACAGGTGCACATATGAGTCAGGTTTTCGATTGCTCAAGAGGCATACAGTCTCGACGTTTGCCGTCCATGGGAACATATCTGCCATTGCCAGTTTCTTAACTCGGTATCCTGCCTCCAGAAATGCAGGGAGATCGCGGGCAAGAGATGTGGGTTTACAGGAAATGTAGATCATATTCTGAACACCGTAAGCCAGAAGCTTAGGTAAAGCCTTGGGGTGAATACCGTCACGCGGCGGATCCAGAATGATAAAATCCGGCTTTTCCTCTATTTCATCGATGACCTTAAGCACATCCCCCGCGATAAATTCGCAGTTGGTGAGTCCGTTCAATGCTGCATTGTTTTTTGCGGATTCCACAGCCTCTTCCACTATTTCAACACCGATCACCTTTTTGGCAACAGGCGCAAGGAGCTGGGCTATGGTACCGGTTCCGGAGTAGAGATCATATATGACCGGAAGATCGTCTTTTCCACTGGTGAGACCGCTGTTCAGGCTGAATTTACGGACCGTATCGTAAAGCACCTCCGCTCCGGAAGAATTGGTCTGAAAGAAGCTGAAAGGTGTTACTTTAAAATCAAGTCCAAGGAGCTCTTCGGTAAAATGATCCCGTCCGAAGATCACACGAAGCTCATCCGCCTGCACGTTGTCTGCAAGAGAATCATTAACACAATGAAGAAAACCTGCTATCTTCCCTTCAAGGGGAAGTTCCTTAAGCACTTTTGCAAGGGATTCAATATCAAACTGCACCTGAGAAGTGGTTACCAGCATAACCAAAAGCTCATCCGCCTTTTCACTGCGGCGGATAACGAGATGGCGGAGCAGCCCCTCGTGACTCATTTTGTGATAATAGGTAAGATTTTGTTTAATACATTCATCGTACACAGCGGTGATAACTTTTCTTATATCTCCGCACACGATCCTGCATTCCGGAACGGGCACCACATCGTAAAAGGAGCCTCTCTTATGAAGTCCCAGCGCCAATTCACCGCCCTTACAAACATCTCCGAAGGAGAATTCCATCTTGTTTTTATATTCCGACCTTTTGGGGCTCTCTTTTATACCCTCAAAGATTTCCGGATCCTCCGCAATATTGCCGAGCACCGGCCTTAAAAGTTCCAAAACCTGTTTTTTCTTTATCTCCAGCTGATCTTCATAGGAAAGTGATTGATAAGTGCAACCACCGCACATACCGAAATGAGGGCAATTGGGTACATCCTTCTCGTTTTCAGCCTTTTCCAGCACCTTTAATGCCATTCCTTCGCAATCACCGTGGCGTTTTTTCGTCACTCTGAAAGAGATCTTCTGCCCAGGAAGCACATTCTTAACCGTGCATTTTTCCTGCCCTTCCTCAGTCTCGACCACCACTATCCCCTTGTTTGGGAACAACAACTTTTCAACTTTTCCTTCGTAGATCTCGCCTTTTTTCATCTTGTAAAACCTTTGCACTCCTTAAAACCGTTATTTTTAAGCACCTGTATGGATGCAGCATTATCCCGTGTTGTTCTGGCATAGGCCAGCACTTTGCCTTTGACCTCGTATGTCATCAGCACTTCTCCACTGACCTCTTCGCCTGTCTTTTCTTCCTCCAAAACCCACAAAAAATCCTCTTCGGCAAATTCCATAAGAGATTTTAATGCTTCCGTGGCATATCCCCGGCCTCTTTTATCCTCTCTGATGCAATACCCCACTTCCAGCGGACAGCTTCCTTCCCGAAAGCCCGCCAGTCCCAGCAGTTCTCCGTTTGCCTTATCATAGAGTCCCCAATAGCCGTAGCCGTAAAACCCGTAAGCCACCTTAATATACGCAAGCACCATGTCTTTTGTAAAGGGTTTTCCTTCATTTTCTCCGAAAAGAGTAAGCAGTTTTGCCGCCTCCTCCGCCTCGGATTCCTCTATTTCCTTTATTATCAGCCTTTTCGTTTCGTCTATTATCATTCTACATGCACCAGGCATACCCCTTCTCTGCCGTTTTGGGTCTTCACTTTCACCAGGGTGTCCCCTGCTTTGTGGCACAAAACAAGACCGTTATAACTGACTTCGGCCACTTCTTCATCGGATGAAGAAAAACTTATCTCTGTATTACAGCCTACCGGGAGTAACAGGCAATCCAGTCTGAAGCCTCCTCCCGCTTTAACCGTGATCTCATTATAATTAAGCATTATCGCAGCAGGTTCAGTTTTGGTAATTTCTTGCTTCTGAGGAAATTTGCCGAATTTCATCTTTTCAGGATCACACAATCCTCCGATCAGGTTCACGCCGGTCAGGCCCTGAACCTTTTCCGCACTCTCTATTATTTTATCCCTTGTATTTACAGCCGAAATATCTCCTGCGGCCATCAGCGCCGCAGCTATACCGCTGACTGTAGCGGTTGCCATAGACGCACCGGATTTAAAACCGTACCCATAGGATAGTGCAGACCATCTTTCCATACCGTCTGCGCACACATCCACGCTCGTCTTACCGTAATTCCCCGTGATACGCAATTCTTCCCCCGTCTCTGCTCCCGTAACCGAAATTATATTGTCAAAGGGATAGCTTGCGGGATAAAGAGGCTTATTGTCATTGTCCGTCCCGTCATTACCTGCGCAGCACACAAAAAGCATATCTGAACCCTTTATTGCATTTTTAAGCGCTCCGTCATCATTATAAGAACCCCAGCTGAGATTGCATATGCTTGCTCCATTGGCTTCAGCATATTTTATAGCCTTTACGGCATCTGAGGTGGAGCCTGCCGCTTCAGGCCCTCCGTTTATCTTAAGCACCATAATCCGGATCCCGCAACTGTTGTCTCCCCCAAGCGCTTTTAAAGATTTTTCCGCTTCAGACTTCACCAGCCCCGCAACATGAGTTCCGTGATCGTCTTCCCGATCGTTTCCGTAAACTGAATCGCTGTAGGAAATGTCATGAAAAACAGAGTTGTCCCCGTTATAAAAATCCCAACCGCAGATATCGTCTACATAGCCGTTACGGTCATCATCCCGGCCGTTTCCGGGAATCTCCCGGTTGTTTATCCATATGCTTTCATGAAGAAGTTCATGGTCTGTATTCACGCCTGTATCGATCACCGCAACAATTATCTCCTGCTTTTTTGCTCCCAAGGCAGTCACAGGCGGACAGGCACACGAAAACAAACTCACCGTTGTTAAAAAGGCGGTGAGCTTGTATAAAAATCTGTTCTTTTGTTTCCTGTGATCGATCATATCAGCAATAATTGTTGTACATCATTCCACTGTATATGGAAGTAATATAAGGATTATAGGAAAAGCGGCTTCTGGTATTGGGATAAACCACTATGGTCTTGTCTACGTAGTCCATGGGGTTAAGGGAAACCTCGGAAAGTTTCTTCAACATGCTTCCCACCACTTCAGAATCAGATCTGAACATTTTTTCCAATGTACCGTTATTAAGCGCCTCGGACATCTTTTCGCGATCAATGTGCAACTCAGGTTTTTCCCCTTCAACCACGTTAAGACCGTTATCTGCGAATTCGTCGGCATATCTCGTAATAAGCCTGCTCATCTCATGCCAAAGCTTTTTGGATGCTCTTCTGGTCTGAGCCCCTTTATGCACATAATTTGAAAGGTTGTTAAACTTATTTACGAAGTCAGAAACCTTCCTGTAAACAGTTTCATCATCTGCAATCTTTCTGATGTTTACAGGCTTTCCGTTTGTCGTCCTCTTAAAGTCAAGGAGAAGCCCTTCGGAAGTAACAAACTTCCTGTCATCGCTTTCTACCCTGTCTCCATTTATAACTGCCACGGTTTTCTCTGCCTTGTGTACCACATTGTTAAGGCCGAAAAAGTCAACTATACCTGAATTGGTTCCGTCAGGAATCTTTGTATCTCTAAAAACGAACTCCACTCCATCCTTCTTGGCCTCAAGATTCAAAGCAGAAGTTCCGTTTTCTCTGTCACTGACCACATCGGCTCTGAGCCCAACCTTGGTCTTATTGATGAAATCCGCCAGCTTAGTCTGAAGCTCCTTATTGTTATTCTGCCCCGAAACATTAAACTGGAAAGAATAATAGCTTTTTTCTATCTCAACGGTAAAATTGTATTGACCGGTCACAAGTGAATTATCCTTGCTTTCGATCATCCTTCCTTCATTCACCTGTGGTGATGAAAGCTGTTCCACATCGACACTCAAAGAGTCGTAACCACTGAGATCCGATCCCTCCAACACATCTACACCAACAGTTCCGGGCATATCTGATCTCATAGTGAACCTGCTGAAAGCACCTTCCGCATCTCCGCTGCCAAGTTCCTTAACAGCCGCGGTAAGAGCCATAGCCTGTTCTTTTACGGTCAGGGTATATTCCTGAACATCATCGTCAAAATCGATCTTGTAGAGCGGTTGCTCCGCACTGATCTTCCTGATCTTATTATAGATATCACTGAGTTCCGACCTCTTGTGTGAATCAAATCTGGTCTGCCGGCTCATCACATATCCATGTATTAAATTGTTATAGACACTGAGAAGCGGCATTCACGGGACCTCCTTTCCCGTCTTATCACGACTCTTCCATGAGCCGGATGTAGCTTACAGTTTGTCCAGGAAGTTTATAAGGCAATCAACGGTATTATCTATGCCTACGAAGCTTGAATTGATGGACATATGATAGTTCGTAGCTTTGCCCCATTTTTCTCCTGAATGGTAATTGTAATAATTTGCTCGTCTTTTATCTTTTTTGGTAATGATCTCTTCCACTCTGTCGGGAGACACATTATCTATTCTTATAGCTCTTTCTTTACGGAATTCCATGTCCGCATATACGAAAAGATGAACCACATCATCTCTGTCTTTCAAAATATAGTCAGCACATCTTCCTACGATAACGCAAGGTCCTTCGTCTGCAACCTTCTTTATAACATCAGACTGTGCAAGATAGATCCTGTCATCCAGTGAAAGGTGACCAAACCCGACTTCCTGATTGCCGTATGCGCTCATACCCATTGCTATTGAGTAAAGCAGGCTGTTTGTAGCCTTTGTCTCAGCATTTGCAAAAGCCGCTTCGGCATATCCGCTCTCTTTGGCTGCACGTGTAATGAGTTCGTTATCATAAAAAGGTATTCCGAATCTCTCCGCAATCTTGGCTCCGATCTCTCGTCCGCCACTACCGTATTGTCTGCTGATGGTAATGATCTTATTCATAAAGTAACCTCCTCAGATTAGTAACAAAAACTCGTTTCAAAGCCCAGTTATACTTATACAAATTATATCATACACTAAGCAAAACATCAAGGTTTTCAGATAATTCAGCGGGAATCATGGATATTTTTTCTATTTTTCGGTTACTGTCACATGGATGACTTCATATACACCACTGTCATCAAGAGCCTGGATGTATATATCGCACTCTCCGGGTGCTATAGCCTTGATCTTTCCTCTTTCGGATACGGTAGCTACCCATTCATCTGTGGAATAATAGCTCACTTCCCTGTTACCTGCTGTGTTGGGTAATACTACAGGATCAATGGAGTAATTCCTGTTGACTCTGAGCTTGATATCTGTAGATACAACATTTATGGAACTTACCAGCTTGCCTTCATCCATATCTACCATAATATAAGTACCGGGTTCTTCCATATCAAATACATAGTATTCCTTATCCGCGTCAAGATATTCCCCATTCACTCTGGCCATTATGGTCTTTTTGTTTGGCGAATAGAAAATGGAGAAGTTCTCTGCATTGAATTCTTCCGGCCTTTTGACTCGGCAAGGGATAGGAAATTCAAAAATCGCATCCGGATCCGTATATGTTATCTCAAATCCGAGATAATTATTTGTGTAGAATACTCTGTTTACACAAGCATCTATTTCTTCCCAGGGAACATACCCTATGGATATGGTCTGGGCTCTCTTGTCACGGCTTACAAGAAGTGTAACAATGGTAGAAGCATCTCCGCTGCCGGATCCTCTTGGCACATTTTTCCACTTTGATGCAGGCTTGGCGATCGCCTGAACTTCCAATGTCTCAATATAACCTTTATATACCACGTTGACATAGTTTATGCCTTCGTTGTTTATCAATTGACCTGTAAGGGTAAATGTCTCCACATTGCTCTGAGATCCGTCATTGTAAGTAACCAGCACCTCAAAGTCGTCCTTGTTCACGTAGGTTCCCACATAAACCACATCACCGATGTACTTCATTTCCACATTGGTGATCTCTTTTTCGAGGCCTTCTACA
The DNA here is from genome assembly GCA_016287765.1 of Lachnospiraceae bacterium. Next base: position 1,013 of record JAEEWS010000067.1, on the reverse strand, counting down.
TATATGACCACAGGTTCAAGTTTACCGTAACTGATGATGACCTTATTTTCTCCGACAGCCTCAATGGTCCCGGGAGTCATTGTAAATCCCGTTATCTTGTCATCCGCCTTCTCAGGCCAGTTATATTGGGCATATACTTCCACATCTTTCCGGTTGATCTTATTGGTTACTATAACCGGATCACCTATATAGTAAGCGGTTATGCTTACTATTTCCAGGGGTTCTTTACCTGTAACCGTAACAGTGGTCCTTTTCCCCTTATAATAGATCACTATCTCATTGTCGCCCACTCTGTGTATGGTTGAATTGGTTATGGTGAAATCGCTTATATTCTCATAGGTATAGTCGGTTCCGTTGTAAAAGGTACCTTCCACTTTCACCTTCTGCTTGTCCACCTGATCGCCAACTACAACCTCATTCCCGGTATACACCGCTTCGATGCTCTGAAGCACCGGTGTTCTGGTGGGAGTAGGTGTAGGTGTTCTGGTAGCTGCCATGCTTCTGACAGTGGCACTGTTAGCTCCCGCGTCGTTCAAAGTCTTTAAGAACCGCTCGTTATTCACTTCCGCCATAGGAAACTCTTCGCTCTCGCCGGCCGTTGCAGCACCTATTTCTGCCGTCTGCCCGATATTCTCTGTGTTGTTGTTTTTAATTGCCGTTACAGCTCCGATCGTAACAACTGTAAGCAATGCAACGGTTATTCCAATTTTCTTAAAGTTTGTCATAATCTTATACCTCATTATATATATCGGCATTTTCTCTCTTTGGTTTTAGTTATTTTATAAAAATTTTTGTATTGACAATATTACAAGAGGATGGTAAAATTTCAACGTTTGCAGAAGTGGCGGAATTGGCATACGCGCATGATTCAGGTTCATGTCCACGCAAGTGGGTGTGGGTTCAAGTCCCATCTTCTGCAGAGTGAGAAAAAGGATTAAGTCAAATGACTTAATCCTTTTTCATTGTATCTAAATATCTATGCACTGATAGCTCATAAATAGAATTCCTAGTGC
>JAEEWS010000032.1 GCA_016287765.1 Lachnospiraceae bacterium | reverse complement strand
AAAGCGGTACGCGAGCTGGGTTCAGAACGTCGTGAGACAGTTCGGTCCCTATCCGGCGCGGGCGTAGGATATTTGAGAGGAGCTGTCCTTAGTACGAGAGGACCGGGATGGACGAACCTCTGGTGCATCGGTTGTTCTGCCAAGAGCATAGCCGAGTAGCCAAGTTTGGAAGGGATAAACGCTGAAGGCATCTAAGCGTGAAGCCCCCCTCAAGATAAGATATCCCATAGCACAAGCTAGTAAGACCCCTTGAAGACGACAAGGTTGATAGGTGAAAGGTGGAAGAGTGGTAACACTCGCAGCTGATTCATACTAATAGGTCGAGGGCTTAACCAAAGTGGTTCTTAAAAGATTGGATTTAAATGTGTAGTTGTCAGGGTATTAACTTTTGTTTGTGAAACCCAAGGCCCGGTGGCTCAGTTGGTTAGAGCGCCGCCCTGTCACGGCGGAGGTCACGAGTTCGAGTCTCGTCCGGGTCGTTTTTCTTTTTTATATTTGCTCGGGATCTTAGCTCAGCTGGGAGAGCATCTGCCTTACAAGCAGAGGGTCATAGGTTCGAGCCCTATAGGTCCCATTTTCTTCTTGACATTTAAGAAGATTTCCTGTACAATTCAAAAGTCGTTTTAATTCATGCCGATGTGGCTCAACGGTAGAGCAGCTGATTTGTAATCAGCAGGTTAACGGTTCGAATCCGCTCATCGGCTTTTTGGATGGGTTCCCGAGTGGCCAAAGGGGGCAGACTGTAAATCTGTTAGCAACGCTTTCGAAGGTCCGAATCCTTCCCCATCCATTTTGCTTCTTTATTAATATCGCGGGGTGGAGCAGTCTGGAAGCTCGTTGGGCTCATAACCCAAAGGTCGTAGGTTCAAATCCTACTCCCGCAATTTCTTGCCCAGATAGCTCAGTTGGTAGAGCAACGGACTGAAAATCCGTGTGTCACTGGTTCGATTCCGGTTCTGGGCATCTTTTTTTGTTTTAAGGGATAAATAATATACGAAAATGATTTTATGGTCGCGTGAGCGGCCTTTTTTATTGCTCTGCTTAGTTTTAAATGATAGAATGATCTTTAGATCACCAATATTATAGATAAAGGAAGGAAAAGTTATGGATTACAAGGTATGCGGTCGTCATGTGGAAAAGGATGGTATTCTTTATCTTTCTTTTTCAGGCAGCTATATAGAGTTTGAATTAAACGGATCGTCGGTTTCTGCAAAGATCATAACAGACAAAGCGGATGAGCCTGCGCTGATCGGATTTGTCGGTGTTTTTATAAACGGTGAATACAAGGGTAAGATAAAGCTTGATAAGCCACAGGGTACTTATCTTGTGTATGGTTCTGAGAGAAAAGAAAAGGTCACGGTACGGCTCATGCGTTTTTCCGAGAATAACTTCGGTAAAGTGGGCATAGTGGACCTTACAAGTGACGGTACAATTACTCCGACTAAAGAAAAAAATCTTAAGATCGAGTTTATTGGTAATTCCATTACTTGCGGATACGGAGTGGAGGCGGAAAGTGAAAACGAAACTTTTTGCACGGAAACGGAAAACCCCGCGAAAGCCTATGCTATAATGACGGCGGAGGCTTTGGATGCAGATTTTCAGCTGGTTTCATGGAGCGGAAACGGTCTTCTTACCCAATGGATACCGCCCGAAAGAGATGAGCCGGACATTACCGTGCCTTTAATGCCTGATATTTACAGATGGGCTGATTATGGCGGGTATGCTTTTGAAGGTTATAAAGAGCCTCAGGATTATGATTTTAATTCCTTTACGCCTCAATTGGTGGTCTTGAACCTGGGAACCAACGATGCCAGCTACACCAGAGGAATTAAGGAAAGAGTAGAGGCTTTCGGAAATGAATATGTAAAATTTCTTAAGTTTATTCGTGAAAAAAGACCCAATGCCAAGATCATCTGCAGTCTGGGAGTCATGAATGATGAACTATGTCCGGAGCTGGAAAAACGGGTTAAGGAAATAAATAAAACAGACCCAAATATTTATTTCATCAGACAGGCTTTGATCGGAAACGGTGAAAAATACGGTGCGGACTGGCATCCGGGAGAAGCAGCTCAAAAAAGGATCGCTGCTCAATTAACGGACTTTATTAAAAAAATTATCTGATATGGATGAACTTTTATTAAAACCAATAGCATATATTAAAACGGATCTTCCGGAAAAGTTTGGAGTTCCGAGGCAGAGCGGCCTTGCTCCGGATCTTAAGGGCAGAATAGTTTTTGAGCCTGAATACAGGGATAACAATGCCCTTAGAGAACTTGACAGATACACTCATCTGTGGCTTATCTGGGGCTTTTCCGAGAACAGGAAGAAAGAAGGCTGGGAACCGACAGTGAGGCCTCCGAGGCTTGGGGGAAACACCCGTGTGGGGGTTTTTGCCAGCCGTTCTCCATACAGACCCAATCCCATAGGTCTTACGGTGGTAAAGCTTGAAGGAGTGGAAAAAACAGCAGATAAAGGCAATGTGATAATCGTGTCCGGTACAGACATGACGGATAACACTCCGATCTACGATATAAAGCCCTATCTGCCCTATGTTGATTCTATTCCCGATGCATCCGACGGTTTTGCTCTGGCAGATAAAGAAGGAGCCCTTGAAGTAAGCTTTATGAAAAAAGCTGCTTTACTGTTATCCGAAGAAGACAAGAGGGTGTTGGAGCAGCTCTTGGCTCAGGACCCAAGACCTCAATATCAGAATGAAAACAACAGGATATACGTGATGAGATTTAAAAACTATGAAGTTAGTTTTACGGTAGAGGACAAAACCGTCACAGTGTTAAATGTGATCACTACGGTAAATGGATGATATTTACCACTTGGTAACGAAAAAATCCCTCTTGGTTAAAAAGCCTTTTCATATTTTTTTCTTTTGCTATAATGCAGACATGAACAATAAACAAGGCACGAAAGAGACAGAAAATGAAGTTTCGGATCGAATTGGACGAAAACAGCACAGAGCCCGAGGTAGTCATCAGATGCAGAGAGCTTACCGATGAGGTAGTGGCATTACAGAAAGCCTTTGGAAAAACCACGGGTGTCAGCCAGCAGCTTGCTCTGTTTAAAGATGAAACCGAGTATTTTATGCCGGTCAACAAGGTGATCTTTTTCGAGACAGAAGAAAAGAATGTCAAAGTACACACCGTCGACAATGTGTATGCAACAAAGCTTAAGCTTTATGAGATCGAAGAGATGTATCCCCAGACCTTCATGAGGGTCTCAAAATCCGCAATAGTAAATGTGGAAAAGATATTCTCGATCACAAGGAATCTGTCCGGCTGTTTCGTGCAATTCCACAATTCGATTAAACAGGTTTATGTTTCAAGAATGTATTACAAAGATCTGCATGACAGATTAAATCAGATTAAGTAAAGGAGAAATGAAATGGGCAAGAATTACAAAAAAATCGTGTTTGGTATCATTTTGATCGTGGTTGCGGCCCTTCTCATAATGAAGGGAATGAATCCCGGTTTTATGAGCAATGTTTTCGGCAGCCTGGGAGTCTGGGAGATCGTGTGGACGGTTATACTGATCATTTTCTTGGTCAATGCGATAATGGAAAAACAGCTTTTTATGATCATACTGAGCATTGCTTTCCTTCTGTTCATTTATAACGGTAAATTCGGCATACCTTTCATCCCCGCCTGGGCAATATTTGTTCCCGCAGGCCTTCTCTTTATAGGAATTGAGTCGCTTATACCAAAAAAATGGCATGTACTTAAAAATTCCGACGGACACGGCTTCCATTTTGAATATTGTTCCGACAGGGATGATGACAATGATGGAGAACTGAAGGTAATAGAAAGCAACGGAACCAACGTGGAAGTATCATTCAGTTCTGCGGTTAAGTATTTCGATACGGAGGATTTCAGATCTTCCAATCTGGAATGTAATTTCGGTTCGATCAAAGCCTACTACGATAAGGTAAAGATGACAGGAACAGACGCTTTTATCAATGCGGAAGGGAATTTCGGCAGTATCGAGATCTACGTTCCCAAGGCGTGGAAGTGCGATGTGGATAAATCCGCAGCCTTCGGCAGCGTCAGGGAAAAAGGTAACGTCGACTGGGACGGAGAGCACACCGTGCACTTGAAGCTGGAAGCGAATTTCGGCGAGGTCGTAGTATATCACGTATAAAAAAAACAAAAAAACTAAAGGGGACGTTTCTCAAATGGCTAAAAAAGCCATTTGAGAAACGTCCCCTTTGGTTTTTTTATGGAATAACCGATAAATATGATATACTGTATTGTACTTTGGAGGGGTAAAATGGAAGAACAAAAAGATAAATACAACAGCATATTTGAGAGTTACGAAACGATCTCTGACTTTGTAAAGGAAAACTCAATAGAGGAAATACTAGTTTGCGTTTGCAATATATTAAATTCCGAACCTGAAGCTATGAGCAGATATCCAATGGGAATGGTAAAAAGAGACGGTAATAAAGCTACTTATTATGACTGCCTGACGGACCTTAAAGAGAATATAGATAAATACTGTAGGGTTTATGACAGATTATCGGATGCTGCTTCAAAAAACAGATATATGTATCAGATGGCCTATAGACTTTTGCCTAATAAAAAGTTTCTGACGGAACTCAGTGACGATGATCATATGGAGTTTTCGGATGTAGAAACAGTTGATAAGGATGAGATAAAATATATAATAGAAAACAGAAATAGTTTTAAAGATGGGGAAACGAAGCTCAGCATATCCATTCATCATACCATAAGTGATATGTGGGAGATCCCTTTACTTATAAGCAGGTTTCTTCCGAACAATGATCTGCGTATTTTTCGAAATAAAGAAAAAAATATTGCAGAAACAATGCTGTATTCGGCACCTAAAAGGAAAAAAAGAAAAAATGCTCTGAAAACCACAGTCACCATAATGCCCCAATTAAGATATTGGAAAAACGTGGAACTTATAAAAGATTGCGGATTGATACCTTATCTTTTGCATAAGGATCATGGTATGGAAGCAACAATGGTGGGATTTCCGACCGATCTCTCGGGATATACGAACAGACAGTATGTTGAAGGTATGAATTATGCCTGTTTTGAGCATTATGACATAAAAGTCGCTATGGATTACCTGATAGAGCATGCCAAGGATATAGATCTGTTGATCTTAAGAGGCGGATACCCTATATGCGCAGATATGGCTAGAGTCTATAAAATTATGAATCCGGAGGGCCTCATATATTGCGGTCTGGATGCCAATTCATATTGGATGGATAGAATAAAGTGGTATGAACCGGGATATAAGTGGTTTATAGACAATACAGATATCATTACCACTTCATGTACTGCCATGGCGGATCATCTGACGCAGAAATGGCATAGAAAGATCGATGTGGTTTATAATGGCTATTACGATTTTTATCATGATAATTCTTTTGACTGCAGCTTTGAAGATAAGGAAAATGTTATACTTACTTCGGCAAGGATAGGCGCTGAGACCAAAAGAACGGATTTTCTTATGAGGGCTTTTGCCATGATCGCGGATTCCATACCGGACTGGACTTTGAGATTGGCAGGACCGATAGAAGGTAGTTTTAAGCTTTATATTGATGATTATTTTGAGACATATCCACATTTAAAGGATCGTGTTATATTCCTGGGAAATATAAATGATCGGAAATGTTTGATCGAAGAGTATAAAAAGGCTAAAATCTTTGCTTTGACCTCAATATTGGAGGGAGCACCTAACGTTATAACAGAGGCCTTGGCTTCGGGATGCACGATAGCAGTCAGCGAATTTGATGCCTATGAAGACTGCATAGATCGCGGAAGATGCGGAAGTTCGGCCAAAATAGGAGATGTACATGGATTTGCCGGCATTCTTTTAAAGTTGATACTGGATCCTGATCTTAAAGAAAAGTCAGAAAGAGCAAGAGAATACGCAAAAAAGAATTTTGATATGAAAAAGATCGTAGACGATCTGTATGCCCGATTATCGGAATTAAGGGAGGATATATAATGAACCTGATCAAGGAAATGTTTGATGATAAAGCAAAAGTATATAAGCTTAATGGTGAGGTTATATTGGATATATCCAAGCCTATAGAAAATAAAAGCAGAGTTCCTTTGTATGAGAGTGATGAGACAAAACCCCTGATAAAGATCCTGGAAGAGATCGAAGAAAGAGCATCGGAGATAAATCAGGGAATCGTATATCAGCAAATAGAAGACATATATACTGTAATGACGGTAATGGCGACAGATCATCTGATCCGAAGCGCAGATACACCGAAGGTTTGCGAGATCGGCTGTAACAGCGGGGTTTTAAGTATGAATCTGGCCATGCTTCTTAAAGAACTCGATCCCATATCAAAATTTGTTTGTGTTACCAATGCCATAGGAAATGAAAGCGGAACTGGATGGCTGGATCATATAGCCTGTATCACACCGCCGGAGGGCTTATCTCTGGTGGCTTCGGATTTTCATGATACCATGCTTAAAGATGAGGGCTTTGCTCTCACGATAATAAACGGGATAGAAAAATTTGATGACCCTCTGGGGGTATTGGAAGAGGCAGACAGGATCACATTCTCAAAAGGGAAGATCCTGTGCTTTTCGTTGAATCAACCTCTTTTAGACGACGGGGTAAAGATAATATTTAAAAATGTTAAAGAGTTTCGCTTTAATGCGATGACAGTTCTTTACCTGATCACTAAATAAAGGGATGTAAAATAAGTATATAAATAATCGGAGATTTGATGGATAACAATATAGAAGTATATAAAAGCATATTTAAAGATCGTACTTCAATGATGACCTTTATAAGGGATAATAGGATAGAAAACATACTTCATTTTTTTGCTAAGACATTTAATATGAATGAAGAGGTTTTAAAGTGTTTTTCCATGGAAGGAAACTTTCGGGACGGAAAACCGGCAACTTATTATAGTTGTCTGGCGGAACTTAGGGAAAATATAGAGTTATATGATAAAGCATACGAAACCCTGTTTGATGAAAGATCTAAAAGTGTTTTTTTGATGGTCTCCGCTTACAGATTGTTTCCGAACTCAGCCTTTCTTGAAAGCAGCTGCGAGGAAGAAAGTTCCTCCCTTTCCGGTAATGAAAGAATAGAAGATGAGCCTGTAAGATATATTATAGAAAACAGAGAAAATATCTCAAAGGAAGATACATCTTTTGAATTCACTGTTAACAAAACAGTGACCGATCTTTGGGAAGTACCTTTAATTTTAAATAAGATAGCTCCCGAAAAAAGGATCTGTATAAGAGAATATAAAGAAAACAACTTAAAGAAAACGATCATTTATTTTCTTCCTAAAAAGATCAAAAAGAAGAATGCCTTAAAAACAGCTGTTACCATAATGCCTCATTTAAGATACTGGAGCAATATAGAGCTTATTAAAGACTGCGGTCTTATACCCTATCTTTTATATAAGGATCATGGTATGACTACAGCTATGGTCGGATTTCCCGAGGATATGACCGGATACTCCAATAAGAAACATATTGAAGGAATGAACCTGGTACCTTTAGAGACCGGTAATGGTGAGGTAAAACTGGAATATCTTAACAAAAATGCGAAGAATATAGATCTTTTGATACTCAGAGGCGGTTATCCGATCTGTGTCAAAATGGCGAAGTTCTATAAAAAGCTTAATCCGGAGGGCCTGATCTATTGCGGTCTCGATGCCAATTCCTATTGGATGGATAAAATTAACTGGTGTGATCCGGATTATAAATGGTTTATAGAGAACACCGATATAATGGCCACCTCCTGTACCGCTATGGCAGAGCATCTTACCGAAAAATGGCATCGAAAAATAGATATTGTTTTAAACGGTTATTATGATTTTTATAATATCAATCTTTCCGATTGCAGATTTGAAGATAAAGAAAATGTGATCTTTACAGCTGCGCGTTTGGGAACAGCACAAAAACTGACAGATGTATTGTTATTGGGCTTTGCATATATAGCAAAGGCTCTTCCTGAATGGAAATTGAGACTGGCAGGTGATGTGGAAGAGTCATTTAAACCGTTTATACAGAGATATTTTGAGTTATATCCTCATTTAAAGGACAGAGTAACTTTCCTGGGCAGGATCGATGACAGAGAAGTTTTGGCAGGGGAATTTAAGAAAGCAAAGATCTTTGCATTACCTTCTTCCTTAGAAGGAGGCACGCCAAATGTAATAGCCGAAGCGCTGTTTTCAGGTTGTGCAATAGCAGTCAGCGACATTGATGCATATGAGGATTGCATAGACGGCGGAAGATGTGGTAAAGTGTCAAAAATAGAAGATGTAAATGACTTTGCAAAAAGCCTTGTGAAATTGTGTGCGGATCCCGAGCTTAAGAAGATGTCAGACAGGGCGAAGGAATACGCACATGAACGGTTTGACATGAGGAAGATCGTTGACGGATTATATGCACGGTTGGATAATATGAGAGAAAAACCCTGACAGGAAAATAAGATCCGGGAGGTAATTATGCGAGAGATAATTGAGATCGATACAAAGGATTTTGCACAGACAAGACCTGAAGCAGATATTTATGAAATACGATCGGTGAGAGCGGGATATGATTCAAGAGAATGTAAAAGTGAAGTGACAATTCTCGTAACCGGGTATAAAAATCTGGAGAAGACGAAGGCCTGTGTGGAAAGCATATTGAAATACACAAAGGGCGTGGATTATGAACTGTGGCTCGTTGACAACGGTTCACCGGATGAAACCTTTGAGTATTTTAAAACAGTGGATTATGATAAATTACATATATTAAGGCTGACTGAAGGAAGGGGTATCGGAGTTCCGGACCTTTATTTCAGTCCCAGCATGATAGGAAAGTATTTTGTGGGATTAGCCAATGACCTGGTGGTTACAGAAAACTGGCTGACCAATCTTTTGGCAGTTGCAAAATCCGATCCCCGGATCGGTATGGTGACTCCGGTATCTTCAAATGTAAGCAATCGCCAGCGAGTAGATCTGAATTTTTCCTCAGAGGATGAAATGCAGGAAAAGGCAGCCGCATTTAATGTTTCGGATCCGAGAAAATGGGAAGAGAGACTAAGAATGGTAACTATCGGATCTTTATATACAAAGGAGTGTATTTTGGCCATCGGACTGCCAATTACGGATGTGGGCTTTATACACAATTTCTCCGATGATGATATTTCCTTCCGTGTCCGCAGGGCAGGATATAAAGCGGTTTTGGCCTGCGACACATGGATACATCATAATGATGTGAAGGTATTCAATTCCGAAGAAGATCAGAAACGATACCTTGCGGGGATGGCTCAAGGCAGGGAAGAGTTTAAAGATAAATACTTCGGTATAGATGCATGGGATGATGTCATGAACTTTATTCCGGAGTGTGTAGACAGATTGAAGCCTGTAAATGGCAGGCAGGTCAACATCCTTGGTGTGGATGTTAAATGCGGTACACCTGTGCTTGAGCTTAAAAATGGCTACAGAAAGCAGGGTAATTTTGATGCCGCCTGCAGTGCTTATACAACCGATGCCAAATATATGGTGGACCTTATGAGCATCTGCGGACCTGAAAATGCATTTTGCGGAGCGATAGACGGATTTCAGGAGAATTTCCGGCCGGAATCCTTTGACAGTGTGATCATAAACAGGGATATCAATACATATGCAGATCCTTTTAAGGTTATTAAAGCAGCTTACGGATTATTGAAACAGGAAGGACAGCTGTTCATCAGCTTAAAGAATACATTTAATGCGTTTTCCTTATTCAAACTGATAGGTCGTCAGGTGGCCGAAGACAAAGAGGTGGCTTTGGATTACACCATTGACGAATTTTTAGTTGAACTTTCTCAAAAGGGTTATAAATTTGAATATATAAGTTCAAGATTTTTCCGTAAAGATGTCTTGACCGATGACGTGAAGGGGATATCCGAGAAGATCCTGAATATGATAGGTGTACGGGATATTAACGAAAAAATGTACAGACTGAGTTCAGAAAGGTATTTCATTTTAATAACGAAATAAGGGAAATAATACAACATGAGATTAAGAAAAGTTAAAGGTGCGGAAGAAAAGGTGGCTGTAAGCCCCTTTGTGGCACATGATGCAAAAGAAAACAAGGGCAGATGGAATGAGGTTTTCGGAAATGACCATCCCATAAGGCTTGAGATAGGAATGGGAAAAGGCAGGTTTATAACGGAATTATCCAAAGAGCATCCGGAAATAAATTATCTGGGAATGGAGCGATTTCAAAGTGTTCTGGTGAGAGCCATAGAAAAAAGAGAAGCAGATCCCGAGCCCAATGATAATCTTCTCTTTTTGTGCGAAGATGCGGATGATCTTACGGAGATCTTTGAAGAGGGAGAGGTGGATGAGATCTATCTGAATTTCTCCGATCCCTGGCCCAAGGCTCGGCATGCGGAAAGACGTCTGACTTCCGGAACTTATCTGGCGAAGTATGATAAAGTGTTAAAAAAGACAGGTAAAGTGATATTTAAAACCGATAATACGGAGCTGTTCGAGTATTCCGTAGAAAGCTTTCCGGAGCATGGATGGAAGATAGAGACCATCACAAGGGACCTTCATAACTCAGAATTTGCGGAAGGCAATATAATGACAGAGTATGAGATCAAGTTCGGAAAACTGGGTAAAAAGATTTGCCGACTTGTGGCAAGCCGTTGATGACATGAAGGTTTATATATGATATTATAGCAGATGCTAACTCAAAAACAGAACGGATCCAAAGAGCGATCTAAAGGCATGATAAATCAGGAAGGCTATGTTAAAAGCAAAATAAAGCTTACCATAGGTATATTGATATCCAACAGGATCCAATATATCGAAAGGGTTATGTCCGGAATAAAGCCTTTACTTGATGAACTTCCTGCGGAGCTTATTGCTGTTGATACCGTGGGACCTGAGAAAACAGACGGGTCTGTCGACGTGGTAAAGCGGTTTGCTGACAGGATCTATCCCTTTAAATGGTGCAATGATTTTGCAAAAGCAAGGAATGTATGCATTGAGCATGCCACAGGCGAGTGGTTCATGTATCTGGATGATGATGAGGTTTTTGAGGACATTGGTGAGATCATTGAATTCTTTAGGAGCGGCGAGTACAAAAACTATGAGTCCGGTATCTATCATAAGTTGAATTATCTTCCGGATGGAAGTAAAGAGATGGCTGCAGAACAACGTCTCATCCGCCTCCGCCCCAACACTTGTTTTGTGGGGCGTATCCATGAAGGCTTTAATGAGATCTACGAGCCCTGCAAGCTTTTTGATGCATTCGTCCACCACTATGGCTACATGCTGACGACCGAAGAGTCTGTCAGGAAGCATCAGGAGAGGAATCTGTCTATAATCCGGGAGGAGATCGCGGACAAAGGACTTAATGCCGGGATTGCATCGCAGTTGGTGCAGGAACTGATCTTCACAAAAGGGACCGAGGAGGAAGGGTTAAAAGAACTGAAGAAATGTCTTGAGCAGCTTTCCGAGAAGGAACTATCCACAGCCAACGGGCAATGGCTTTTGACCGCGGGGGTGAGCTACTGCTACAATCTTGGGAAGCATGAAGAAGCTCTGGCGGAAGCAAAGAAGATAAAAGAGTCTTACTCAATAAATGAGACCTGCGCTCTTATTATAGAAGGCACCTGCATTTACAGCGCGGTAAAGCTTGAAAAGTGGGATGAATGCATAGGCGCCGCGAAAAGATATGCCCGGGTGTACGAGTTCCTTGAGAAAAACAGGAAGGAAGCCATAAGGCAGATCACCCTTGGCAGCGAGGACTATAAAACTATAGAATATGCCCGGGGAGTGTTGGCCATCGGAATAAGTGCCTGCTTAAAGGAAAAAAGGTTCAACGAAGCTCTGGAGTTTTTGGCGAAGCTTAAGGAATACGGGTGCGAGCCCATTGAAGAGTATTCGAAGGTAATAGATGAGATCTTGTTTTATTCGGATAACAAAGAGCTAAAGACTGCCTATCTGGCCCATTTTTTGACGGATGAAGGCATGAAGCTGTACAGATAGAAAATATAGATGAATACAGGAGATATCAGATGAAATTGAAACACAGACGTTTGACGGTGATGATCGGTGCGTTTGCATTGATCATGACAGTCGGTTGCGGAGATGCAAAGGAAAAAGAGACTAATACCGGTTTAACGCCAACGCCTATAGCTGAAGCAACGGTTGCTGCCACTAACACGCCTACGGTTACACCTACATCAACAGTAACCACGACTCCTACGGATACACCGGTACCCACGTGGACACCCACGCCTACGGCTACATCAACACCTACGGTCACACCCACACCTACCAAGCGACTGACACCAACACCCACAGCAGTACCCACATTTCCCTGTGATGCCTATGTGGCCTGCTACAGCGTATCTTTGAGAAATACCGAGGATGTTAAAGACAAGATCATGATGATCTATAACGGTGATAAGATTACCGTGACGGGAAGCAGCAAGGAACCGGGTTATTACAATTGTATATACAAGGAAAAAAAGTACCTTATCAGCAAGCAGTATGTATCTTTTGACAAGCCTTTTGAATTTGATTACAAGAGTTTTGAGATAGTGGATCCCAAGGATGTGGTTTATTCCTACAGCGATATGGAAGCTGATATCTTTGCCCTGGCCAAGAAGTATCCTTCGCTGTTCTCCTACTACAGTGCGGGAAAATCCCCTGATAATCGGGAATTGTACATTTGCACCGTGGGAAATCCCAATGCTCATAAATGCATATATATAACCGGCACCGCACATGCCAGAGAGTATTGTACTTCACTGATGCTCATGATGCAGACGGAATACTATTTAAAGACAATAGAAACCGGCTATTTTAAGGACGTGAATTATAAGGATCTGCTTAATGAGATCTGTTTTGTTCTGATGCCCATGCAGAATCCTGACGGCGTAGACCTTTGTATCGGAGGCCCTTCCGCCATCAGAAATCTTCTCATGAGAACGAAGATCCAGTCAATGTACGACAGGGAAAACGCAGAGTTTTTGGAAAAGTACGGAGTGTACAATTCCAATTATTACAGAAGATGGAAAGCCAATGCTCAGGGTATAGACCTTAACAGAAACTACCCCTTCGGCTGGGAAGAGACCAATGATTATCCTGTTCCCTCCAGCGGCGGATATAAGGGCGAGGAACCTTTTTCGGCTACGGAAGTGCAGGTGCAGGTAGAAGTCCAGGAACAGCTGATGAGGGAAAAGGATGTGATCTTTGCCATTTCTTATCATGCTACGGGAAATGATCTTTCCTGGGATGTGGGACAGACCGGAGAATTCAGAAAAGAATGCGAAAGAGCGGCAGATGCTCTGGTTTATGTTACGGATTACATCCGTGAAATGAACATGATGACCCTTGATAATGATGTTCCTTTGGCAGGATACACTGACTGGCTTAACGGAGAAGAGATCATCCCTTCCATCACCATAGAGATCCTGCCTCTTAAGATCTTCCTTGCGGCAGAACAGCCCGAAGAGGAAGAAATGTACATGGCATGGGTAGCAAACAGACAGGTTTGGGCGGTTCTCGGAGAGCTTTATTACGAAGGTGAGAGAAGATAAAGGAATGAAGATCCTGATAGTTAACGACGACGGTATCAATGCACCGGGCATTGCAAAACTGGCAGGTTTTGCCAAAGAATTCGGAGAGGTGTCGGTGGTGGCGCCCTCGCATCAATGCAGCGGTATGTCGGCAAGAATAACCATATTTGAAAAGATAACCGTAAAGAAAACGGATTTTGCAGTTCCGGAAGTTCCGGCCTACTGCATTTCCGGAACTCCCGCGGACTGTGTAAAGGTGGCGGTGGAGTATCTGGGGATCAAGCCGGATATTGTGTTTTCCGGAATAAACAAAGGCTTTAACGCAGGGGTCGAGATCTCCTACTCCGGAACTGTGGGAGCGGCAATGGAAGCTCTTATGAAGGGCATACCTGCCATGGCTTTTTCCGTGGATTGGCCGGAAAACTACGGAGCGGTGGATGCTTTTCTTCCCGGTATAATGAAAGAATTATTGGATTCACCCATATCCAGGGGTGAGATCTGGAATGTAAATTTTCCTTCCTGCACCAAAGAAGAGTGCAAAGGAATCTTAAGGGACAGAGTTCCCGCACCTGTGGAAATGTATCCCGATGCATATAGGTGCATAGAAGATAAGGGTGATGCAAAGATCATAATACCCGATGCTCACCCCATTACCGAAGCGGAAAGCGGTACAGATCTGGATGCATTGCTGAGAGGCTACGTGTCTATAGGAAAACTTAAGAATGTGATCCTGAACCATCTTATTTAAAATGAGACCATTTATAAAAAAGATAATCAAATACATTTGTACCGGTATAGCAGGCATATGCCTTCTCGTCGGGCTTATTTCGCCTCCGAAAGAGATACGGGCGGAACAGAGTTGGCCCATAGGACCCGGGATACTGGCAAAAACGGCTGTTCTTATGGAGGCCTCGACGGGCAGCGTGCTTTATGAAAAGGAAGCAGAGACGAAGATGTATCCTGCCAGCACCACCAAGCTGATGACCGCCCTTCTTGCCATAGAACAGGGTAGGATGACGGATGTGGTGGAAATGTCCTATGATTCCACTCATTCCATGGGATGGGATGCCAGCCGTATAGGTGTGAACGATGGGGAAAAGATCCCTATGGAGGGCGCCTTATATGCCATTTTGCTGGCTTCGGCCAACGAGGTGACCTATGCAGTGGCCGAGCATATCGGAAATGGGGATATAGACAGATTTACAGAAATGATGAATAAGAGAGCCGGGGAACTGGGCTGTGTTAATTCTCATTTTTCAAATCCCCACGGTCTTCATGAGGATGATCACTATTCCTGTGCCTACGATCTTGCTCTTATAATGAAGAAATGCATTGAGTATCCTGCTTTTATAAGGATATCGAACAACAGAAGCTATGTTTTGCATTCCATAGAACCCGACGTGTCCAGGCCCATGGCCCAGACCCACAAGATCCTGCATAAGGATATTTCTTATGAAGGCGTGTTTGCGGGAAAAACCGGATATACCCAGGAAGCGGGGAATTGTCTTGTAACGGCAGCGGAAAGAAACGGAATGACTCTCATCTGCGTGGTTATGGGAGAAGTGGGCAAGGATGATTGTTACACGGATACCATGAGTTTATTTGATTATGGTTTCAACAGTTTTTCTTTGATCAACCCCGGAGCCAAAGAAGCATCTGTGAATGCTTTTCCTGCTCTTTTTGATGATGAGATCGCTTTTTTAAAGAAAGAAAAAACGGAATTATCCATTACGGAAACCTCCGTTGTTTTGCCAAAAGATGCAAGCTTCTTTGATGTTACCAATAAATGCACTCTTAATCCCCTTTTGGAGATATTAAAAGGGGAAAATATAATAGGCGAAGTCTCCTACTTTTATGCCGGAAGGAATATAGGACAGGCTAAGATCATATACACTGCGGATTCTGACCGCATCGTGGATATGGCAGGGCTGTATTATGAAGAATACAAGGACACGGAAGAATTTAACGAAGAGCAGTATAAATACCTGGCGGGGGAGATCCCGGAAGAAATTCCTCCGGACATGAGACCTGCCATAATAGGATATGCCTGCGGACTCATAGTGTTTATCCTGGGCTTTTCCGTGCTTCTTATCGTTTATATAAAAACAAGAAGATGACTTTTAGTTACCGGTCAAGGATATAAAACGTGCTAAACTTCAGAAAGCCTGATCTCAGGAGGTTTAGCATGTTTTTTATCATGCCCGGCAGTGATGCCCTGACCCGGCTTAAAATTTTTTGATTTTCTTTGAAAATTATTGTTGACAAATGCTTTTTACCGTGGTAATATACCACTTGCGTTCGGCGAAACGCCGTAACGATAAGCGATAAGCATCTCTAGCTCAGCTGGTAGAGCACCTGACTCTTAATCAGGGTGTCCAGGGTTCGAGCCCCTGGAGATGCATGTGGAAGGTTCTTTTTTGGCTGTTAGATCAGTTGGGAAGGAACTTTTTTTTGTACTCTTTTTGAGGAACGCATAAATAAAAAATAAGTGACTCTGAGCTCTCAGAGTCACATTAATTTTTTTACTTAAGGAGCAGGGTAGGTCCTGACCGGTCTATCAGTCATTGTCGCCCAGCGCATCTATTCCCTTGGCATTTCCTATCTTCTTTGCTTTGATATTCTTAACAAAGAGGATGAACACTACAGCACTGAAGCCATAGGCTATGCATGCATAAACAGGAAGTGCGCGCCATGCAAGGCTTACTCTGAAGATAAGGCCTATAAGCACGGGAGTAACCGTCTGGGAAGCCATGCTTGCTGTATAGTAGAAGCCCGTGAATTTTCCGATCTTCTTGGATGAGCAAAGCTCCACCACCATAGGGAAGGAACAGTTGTGAACCAGAGCCATTCCAAAGCCTTTAAATACCCAAACCACATAGAGCAGTACGGGGAATGCGAATTCGCCGTTGGGACCGGTAACTTTATTTGTGGGTCCCACAAGGCTCATACAGAGGATACCCAGCATGGTAACACAGAGACCGGAAGCGATGGTCCATTTACGACCGATCTTATCCGCAATGATACCTGCGATGGCAAATCCCGCAACAGAAGCCACACCACCGATAATGGTAAGGATCATGGTTGTGCTTGATGCGGAATTAAGATAGTAAATAACATAGTTTCCGATATAGGTTCCGATGCCGTTATCAGCCATGAACCAAAGGAATTCGGCCACAAGGATCGCAATGAGCATATTTTTGTTTTCCTTGGACATGGGCTTGTTATCATCCACGGGAGTGGCAATGGCTGCCTGCTTTTCGCCTTCTTCCAGTTCGTCCTGTATTTCTTCCAGGACCTTATTTTCCCTGACGGTAAAGAAGAGAACGAGAGCGGAGATGACCATAAGTACCGAAGCGATGATAAAAGGAACTTCGATGATATAAAGCTTTCTTGCACTGTCGGGTACGTTGATGTAATTGGAAAGCTTTAAGAATATACCAAGGACTGTGGCAAAAGCACCGCCGAAATAGCCCATGATATTAATGATACCGTTTGCTCTTGCACGAAGAGGCTTGGGAGTTATATCAGGCATGAGCGCTACCGCAGGGTTACGATACATCATCATAAACATGAGAACGATCGCCATCATGATCACCATACCGGCCACATTGTTATTATGGAAGAAAAGGGGTATGAAGGGGAATGCGATAGCTGCAACAAAGGTTCCGGTAAGAATATAAGGCATTCTTTTTCCGATGGGAGTTTTAGTCTTGTCCGAAAGACTTCCGAAGATGGGAAGCAGGATCAGGGCGGCCAGATTATCACAGGCCATGACGATACCTACCAGCCATTGAACTCTCAATATATGGCTTGAATCTCCCGCAGCCTTGAGTTCGGCAGAAGTCTGTCCGTACATGTTCCTGGCAAAGATATCCGTAAGGAAGGTGGGGCACCATGAATCATAAACTTGCCACAACAACAGGATCCCGAAGAACGCAAACCCTATCAAAAACGTTCTTCTGTAATTGAGTTTTAACTCCATAAAATAACCTCCTCCAAAGGGTAATATTTAATTTGATTATAGCATATTAAAAAAAGATAGCAAACAAAAATGGGTGCCAAGATAATGACAACTTTCGGGAATTATGTTATCATATAGGGTGGCTTTAGCTAATCTTCACACTTTGGAGAACAGTATAATGGGTAAGATATATGCGGTAATGGGAAAAAGTGCAACCGGGAAGGACACAGTTTACAAAAAGCTGCTTGAAAGATTTGAGGGCAGATTTAAAAATGTGATCCTTTATACTACACGGCCCATAAGACCGGGAGAGACAGACGGCATTGAATACTATTTTGTAAATGCTGCTGAAAAAGATCGTATGCAAAAGGAAGGAAAGATCCTTGAGATCCGAAGATATGATACGGTTTACGGACCTTGGTGGTATTTTACCGCAGATGACGGACAGATCGACCTTGATAAAAATGATTATATGATGATCACCACCCTTGCGGGTTATGAGCAGATCAGAGATCATTTCGGAGAGGACAGGGTGGTTCCGATCTATACCTATGTGGATGACTATACCAGACTTTCCAGAGCCATCGAAAGAGAAAGAAAACAAGGAACTCCCGGTTATTCCGAGGTATGCAGACGGTATCTCGCAGACGAAAGAGATTTCTCGGAAAGCGAGCTCAATAGGCTCGGCGTTACAAAAAGATTTGTAAATGATGATCTTTCTCGCTGCTTAGAGGAAATTGTTGCATGGATATCAACAAAGTAAATCAGGCACAACAGGTGAATATGACGGATGTAAAACCAAATGCCCCGGCTCCTTCTGAGGCATTTGAATTTACGCTCATGAGCAAGATAGAGGATACTGCGCTTCAGGAAAAGCTGTCCGGTCTTGTAATGGACATTACCGATGAAGGCAAAAAGATCGCCAAGCATATGGATGTGCGGGACATGAAGCAGTATCGTGCCCTTATCAGAGAGTTCATGAATGAAGTCGTATCCCGGTCACATAAATTCCAGCGTGAAAACTTCCTGGATAAACGAGGAAGACACAGAGTTTACGGTATGATAAAGCTGATCGATCAAAATCTGGACGAATTGACTGCCGAGCTATTGAAAGAGGAAAAAGACCACCTTGTGATCCTCGGTAAGATCGATGAGATCAGAGGCCTGCTTTTGGATATTTTAACATGAGTTTCAGGGATATAATCGGACAAGAACATATAGTAGAGCATATGAAGAGCGCCATTCGCGACGGTAAGATCTCTCACGCCTACATAATAGCGGGTGAAAAGGGAAGCGGCAAAAAGCTCCTTGCGAATACCTATGCAATGGCCATCCAATGCGAGGAAGGCGGAACCGAGCCCTGCGGCATGTGCCGTTCATGTAAACAGGCGTTGTCCGGGAACAATCCCGATATAAAATACATAACTCACGAAAAGCCCAACGTGATCTCCGTTGACGAGATCAGGGTACAGCTGAATTCGGATATTGCCATCAAGCCCTATGCGCGGCCCCGGAAGATCTATATCATAGATGAAGCGGAAAAAATGAATGCTCAGGCTCAGAATGCCATGCTTAAGACCATAGAGGAGCCTCCGGAGTACGCGGTGATAATGCTTTTGGTCACCAATCCCGGCTTTTTGCTTCCCACCATTCTTTCCAGATGTATTCTGCTAAGCATACGTTCTGTCAACAGCACCGGGATCGCTGCCCTTTTAAAGGATAAGTACGGCACTTCCGAATATATGGCGGATCTGGCAGCGGGGTTTTCTGACGGAGTTATCGGCAGAGCAATAGAATTTGCGGCATCTGATGAGTTTTCAATGCTTAAAGGCGAGGTGCTGAGGGCCCTGCAAAAGTTTGATTCCATGAATGCCGGGGAAATATATGCTATGGCCAAGGAATGGGCAGATGACAAGGAAAATCTGGCCGAACGCCTGTCTCTCGCAGAAATGTGGTACAGAGATCTGCTGGTGGTCAGATCCACTGACAGAACGGACAATGTGTATTTTAAGGAAGATCAAAGAGAACTCTACAGGCAGTCGTCGCTTTTCAGTTACGAAGAGATCTCCGGGAAGCTGCAGGCGATCGCGCAGTTCAGAGATCGGATGAGGGTAAATGTTAATGTGGAAAGTGCTCTCATGGTAATGATGCTTGCATTCAGAGATAATAAATAAATACAGGTAATACAGGCATCAGGGCTCCGTCAGCCGGAATACGGGCTGACACCTCATGCCAAAAATGGAGGTTATAGATGATAAAGGTTATAGGCGTTAGATTCAGACAGGCGGGAAAAGTGTACTACTTTGACCCCCAGGATCTTGATATAAAACAGGGAGGCAGTGTTATTGTGGAGACTGCCAGAGGCGTGGAATACGGCTATGTGGTCATGGGACCCAGAGAGATCGAAGAAGAAAAGATCGTTCAGCCCCTGAAACCCGTTATGAGAATAGCAACTCCGGAAGATGAGATCACGGAATCCAATAACCGTGTTAAGGAAAAAGAAGCTTTTAAGACCTGCATTCAGAAGATACAGGCCAGAAACCTTGAAATGAAGCTCATAGGCTGCGAATACACTTTTGACGGAAACAAACTGCTCTTCTATTTTACGGCAGACGGACGTGTGGATTTCCGTGAGCTGGTAAAAGATCTGGCATCGGTATTCAGGACAAGGATAGAGCTTCGTCAGGTGGGTGTCAGAGATGAAGCAAAGATCCTGGGAGGCATAGGAATTTGCGGCAGACCCCTTTGCTGCCATTCCTACATGGCTGATTTTGCTCCCGTTTCCATTAAAATGGCAAAGGAACAGAGCCTTTCCCTGAATCCCACAAAGATCTCCGGCGTTTGCGGAAGACTCATGTGCTGCTTAAAGAATGAGGAAGAAGCATATGAAGACCTGAACAGCCGCCTTCCCGCAGTGGGAGAAAAGGTAACCACAAAAGAGGGCCTTAAAGGAACGGTTCAGAGTTTATATGTCCTTAAGCAAAAGGTGCGTGTTCTTGTGGAAACCGGAGATGACGAAAGGGAACTCAAGGATTACGATGCTTGCGATCTTGAATTCAAGCCCAGAAAGCGTAAAGATAATAAGGAGGGTGAGTCCTCCGAACTGAAGGCGTTGGAAGCTCTTGAAAGAAAAGAGGGCAAGTCAAGACTGGATGAGGATTAGTCAATGGAAAGAATTGATGACCTTCAAAGGAACGGTCTTAAGATAATACAGGACACGGGGCGTTTTTGCTTTGGCATGGACGCTGTGCTCCTTTCCGGCTTTGCAAAAGCCAAACCCGGAGAAAAGGTGCTGGATATGGGAACAGGCACGGGAATACTTCCGCTTTTGATGTCCGCAAAGACCCAAGCGGAGCATTTTTCTGCCCTGGAGATCCAGCCCGAAAGTGCAGACATGGCGAGAAGAAGTGTGGCCATGAATTCTCTGGAAGAAAAAATAAATATAGTGACAGGTGACATAAAGGAAGCATCCCGGATTTTCGGAAAGGCTTCCTTTGATGTTGTTACGGTAAATCCGCCCTATATGACCGCAGGCCACGGAGAGATGAATCCGGAGGACGCAAAAGCCATTGCCAGACACGAGATACTCTGTACTCTGGAGGACGTGGTAAGGGAAGCATCTGCGGTACTCAAGACCAACGGAAGGATATATATGGTCCACAAGCCTTTCAGACTTGCGGAGATCTTTGCGATGATGCAGAAATATAAGATAGAACCCAAGGAACTTCGAGTGGTCTATCCCTATGCGGATAAGGAACCCAATATGATACTGGCGGCGGGAGTCAAAGGGGGAAAAAGCGGGATAAAGATCGACGCGCCGCTTATCATATACGAAGAGAAGGACGCGTATACGGAAGAGATAAAAAGGGATTATGGGTTTTAGTAAGATTTAATAGAAGAGGAAATCCGGCGCGTTGCGCGGATTTCTTGAGGGCTTTATCCGGAGGATAAAGCAGAAAGAGCGGAGTTTCGTTTTTGATAAGCGCGACGCGATTTCTCCGTGCTGCGCACTCCCGAAATCGCTAAACAGCAATTCGGAATCCGGCGCGCTGCGCCTACTTCCTCATTACTGTTTGGTTCGTAAATAGTTAAAAAGCGTCTCGCAAGCGAAGAGATGCTTGCAGACGCTTCTTAACTATTTACTCGCGCTTATCAAAAAAATGCCCCGACCAGAGAGGGGAACTCCGATCGAGGACTTGGGCTTATGAGGGGTTTAATTTCTAACAAGTGCATTCTACCATTTTAAGTACAACAAAAGTCCAACAAAAAATTAACAAAATTGGAAAAATAATAAAAATAATGAACAAAACATAAAAATCGAGGAAAGGCAGGCGGCAAGCGGGTTTCACGCGCCTGGTCGGGAAAAGATATGCTTTATTTGTGCGCTACGCCCATAGGAAATCTTGAAGATATGACCTTCAGGGTGATAAATATTTTGAAAAATGTTGATCTGATCGCTGCTGAAGACACGAGAAACAGTATAAAACTATTGAATCATTATGACATTCATACCCCCATGACAGCCTACCATGAATTTAACAAGGTGGAAAAGGCTAAAGAGCTGGTGGAACAAATGCTCGAAGGAAAAGACGTGGCGGTTATTACCGATGCGGGAACTCCCGGGATCTCGGATCCGGGGGAAGAACTGGTGAAACAGGCAAGAGCGGCGGGGATACAGGTGACTTCTGTGCCCGGAGCCTGTGCCTGCATAACGGCGCTTACAATGTCAGGACTTCCTACCCGCAGGTTTTGCTTTGAGGCATTTTTGCCTACGGACAAAAAGGAATGCAGAAAAGTACTGGATGAATTAAAGGAAGAGACACGTACCATAGTAATGTACGAAGCACCCCACAGACTCGTAAAAACCCTGCAATTGCTGCTTGAGGAGCTGGGGGACAGGCAGATGACTGTTACCAAGGAGCTTACCAAAAAGCATGAAAATTCCTATGAGGGTACAATATCCGCTCACATTGCCTACTTTACGGCAAATGAGCCCAAAGGCGAATATGTGCTGGTGATCAGGGGCCGTTCCTTTGAGGAACTGGAGGAAGAGGCCAGAGGAAAGTGGGAAGATATCTCACTGGAAGATCATGTGAAAATGTATATGGATAAGGGCATGGACAAAAAAGAAGCAATGAAGGCGGCGGCTCAGGACAGGGGGATCTCAAAAAGGGATGTCTATAACGCTTTGATAGGATAAAAGAATATATATACCTGAAATGTTCAAGTATGGCTCGCGAAAGTTAATCTTTCGCAGGCCATATTTTTTATAATTAAAAGGAGGGGCGTACAGAAGGGAGGTTTTTGTGGGTTAATAACGATTGTTTTTCAAAAACAAATATATACAATTCTATATTTTTGTGCATTATGCACAAAAAATATGCACCAAATTGTGCAACATTTACATTGACCGGGGGAAAGATCCTTGTTAAGATTAAATATAGAGCAACCGATTGCGCATATTTATTGCGCATACAGAAATGAAATGAGGATAAGAATGGATAAATTTATAGTAAACATTATTCACAGACCTGAGATGGTACCGGAATATGCGGAAAAGATCACGGGTCAGGGAAAGGGTGAGGATATCACCAGAAAAGATCTTTTGACCGAATCTCTGGATATCTTTAAAACCCAGCAGGAAATCGCCCATAGGAACGGACTCAAGACGACCATCCAGATGACGTATGCCTCTCTGTTTAATGATGAGGCGGTGGAGATCGCAAAAGAGCATCATGAGAAATACGGTGACGAGATCGCCCTTACCTTGTTGGGGCTGCCCTGCAAGGAATTCAGGGAAAAATATCACACCAAGGATTTTTGTATCTGGATGTTTTCCATGGAAGATAAGAAGTCCATTGTGGACGATGTGTTCGGGAAGTTTTATGAGAAATTCGGTTTTTGGCCGGAGTCCACAGGCTCCTATTACATGGATGCGGATCTCATAAATTATATAAAAGGAAAGTATCCCTCGGTAAAATGTGCTGTTGCCACCTGTTGGGAAGAAGGCCCCAAGGCTTATCACACCTGCAACAATTCCTGGTACACTCTTATGGACGGAGGTCCCTGGGCACCCTGGATACCTTCGAAACAGAACACCCACGCCCCCGCAGCAAATAAAGAAGAGGATTCCGGCATTGTTGCCATCCCTCATCTTTCCAGGGATCTTATCGCCTGCTATGACGGTAACGGGAGCAATTTCGGTACTCATCCACAGAATGTTTTGAGAGGGATGATCTACGACTCCGAGACCTGGGAATATCCTTATCTTTTTAATCTCATCGATCAATACAGGTCATTGGCCAAGTACAATAACGGATATGCCTATAACATGATGTTCGTAGGGCCGGGGTGGATGAACAAGATGGGCAGGTGGGAAGCGCCTTATGAACTGCTTCTCAAGTCTTACGAGGATGGATGCGCCTACTACGGAAAGCTTAAAAAAGAGGGGGTTCTGGAAGACCTTACCATGGCTGAATTTGCGGACAGGTACAGGGAGAAAAAGACCTACACCGAGCCTGAATGCGCTCTTTGGAGAGACATTCTCTACGGTTCCGACAAGCAGCTTTTCTGGTATTGCGATCCCTTTATGAGAGCCTGTGTAAACATGGATCAGGGCGGAGCGATAGTTGACTTAAGGCCATATGTGGCAAAACTCGAATGGCCTGTAGGCATAGGTACAAAGCACGTTCAGGATGCATCCTACCCTTTCCTTATCCAGGAAAAGTATAGGGCGGGTTATTTCACTCACTATGCGGGGGAAGGAACAGTCCGCTCCGCAAAGCTTTCCTATAAGGGAGAAGAGGTGGACCTTTGCCTCTGCAGGACTAAGGCTCATTTTTCAAACGAGGGCGGAAAGAGAATTTTGACCTTGGATCCGGTGGAAATAGAGTTTCAGGATCTTACGATCACCTTGCAGACCGGGGTCATGTTCAGGGAAGGGGATTCTTCCGTAGAGATCAGAAGAGAGATCCTAAAAAGCACCGATCCCGGAGCAGAAATAGAGCTTAACGAATATATGGTGGGCTGCTACGGAACCACGGAATATCCCGAAGATATGACGGGGCTGACCTTGAAGCTCACAGATAAAGAGGGAAAGACCGAAAGTGTCGAGTATGCATATGCCTGCAGGGAAAAGGAAGTGGCAGGCGCGATAAGCGTCAGCGTAGAGATACCCCCCATAGAGACCGTAGTTTCAATGGAATGCGATGATAAAAACGCAACGGGATATTATAAAGAAGGATATGCGTTTTCTCCCATGTATACCCTGGGATACAAGACGAAGATAAGTCAGGGACAGGAGGTTACCACATGGCTCAGGCTGGCAAAGGAAAATTGAATTTCAGATGCCCTTCATGTTTTATGAGGGATCTGGACATAGATATGTTCTACGATAAAGATAAGAAAGAATATTACTGCCTTCGCTGCCAATACAGAGGCAGTGAGAAGGACGTTTTGGAGAAGAATGAGATGGCCCGTTTCAGGTACGGAGCCATGAAAAAACGCTTTAAACTCGAGGATTTTGACTGATGGTTTCGAAATGTTACGAAATTTTTTGGAAACGTTACCAAAAAAATGTAGACAAATTTACTAAACCGTGCTATATTTGTAGGAGGATATGTTAGTGAAAAGTACCAAAAAACTCATAAAGATTACGGCTATGGCCCTTGCAACCCTTCTTATTGCGGGTTGCGGGAAGTCAAAAGGTTTAAACACCAACTCCATCCCTTCAGACAGTCTGCACGTAGAAAAGGTGGATAATTTGACGGATGATTTTATTTTGGGCATGGACATCTCCAGCGTCCTTTCCCTTGAAAAGAGCGGCGTAAAGTACTATGACTTTGACGGGAATGAAGCGGATCTGTTCAAGATCCTGTCGGATGCCGGGGTCAATTACATCCGAGTGAGAGTGTGGAATGACCCTTTTGATTCCGAAGGTAACGGCTATGGCGGCGGAAACTGCGACATAAATGCGGCAGTGGAGATCGGAAAGCGGGCCACAAAATACGGCATGAAGCTTCTGGTGGATTTTCATTATTCCGACTTTTGGGCCGATCCGGGAAAACAGATGGTGCCCAAGGCCTGGAAGGACATGAAGATCGACGACAAGAAGCAGGCCCTTTACGATTACACCAGGGAATCTTTGGAGAAGCTTAAAAAGGCCAAGGTTGATGTGGGTATGGTCCAGCTGGGAAATGAGACCAACGGAAGCCTGTGCGGAGAAAAGATATGGATGAACATCTATTATCTTATGGATGCGGGCTCAAGAGCCACAAGAGAGATCTTCCCCGAGGCTATGATAGCCGTTCACTTTACAAATCCCGAGAAGGTTACGAATATAGCGGACTACGCCAAGAAGCTGAACTATTATAATCTGGATTATGATGTTTTTGCTTCTTCTTACTATCCCTTCTGGCACGGCACTTTGGATAACCTGGCAACTGTGCTTTCCAATGTGGCTGAGACCTATGGCAAGAAGGTGATGGTGGCCGAGACATCCTATGCCTTTACTGCGGAAGATACGGATTTCTTCGGAAATACCATCTCCGGAGGAAGTGCGGTCACCAAGAACTATCCTTACACTGTTCAGGGACAGGCAAACTGCTTCAGAGATGTGGTTGAGACCATAGCGAACAAGACCACCAACGGCATAGGTGTTTTCTACTGGGAAGGCGCCTGGATCACTGCAGGCGGTGCGAATTACGAAGAAAACAAGGCGAAATGGGAAAAGTACGGTTCCGGATGGGCTTCCTCCTATGCCAAGGAATACGACCCCAACGACGCCGGCAAGTACTACGGCGGTTCGGCTGTGGACAATCAGGCATTTTTCGATGACAAAGGTCATGTGCTGGAATCCTTAAAGGTCTTTGGGCTGGTTAGAAACGGCAACGTTGGTGTGATCAAGGCGGATGCCATAGAAGACACCCAGCTGGTCATCGACATAAACGGGGAGATAGAGCTTCCCAAGAAAGTAAATGCTGTAATGACCGACGGTTCCAAGAAGGAGCTGGACGTGGAATGGCTTAACGCAGACTACGACAAGATGAAGTCCAACGGTGCCGCAAGATATGAGATCACGGGAAGTGCGGGCGGAATGACGGCCAGATGCGTTGTTTCCATGATTGAGTATAACTTCCTTGAAAATTACAGTTTTGAGGACGGAGAAAAGGGATGGACGGCGGTAAGCAAAAATCCCATCGATGAGCTCTATGTGGAGGACAAATCCACCGATTCCTTAACAGGCACCAAGCACTACCACTTCTGGGCCGATAAGACTAAGTCGGTAGACTTCGATCTGGAGCAGGAAGTTAAAGATCTTCCCGGCGGAACTTACAGATTTTCGATCTCCATCATGGGCGGCGATGCGGATAACACCGATGTTTATGCCTATGTAAAGGTGAACGGAGAGATCGTTGCCACAGGAAAAACCGATATCACAAGTTACAATGAATGGCATGAAGGCGTGATACCGAGCTTCACCTGTAAGGATGGCGATAAGGTCACCGCGGGCATACATGTAGGCTGCGGGCCCAAGGGTAACGGCGCCTGGGGAAAGATAGATGATGCTCTTCTTAACTCGGTAGCAAAATAGATATAGGAAGAAAGAGATGCGAAAAGTGAAAAAAATATTTAAGAAAACAACTGCATTATTGCTTCTCGCGTCTTTGATCATAGGCGTTTACGGTTGCGGAAAAAAGCAGCCGGACACCATAGATGATAATTTCAGAGTATTTTATCAGATTTTTGTGGGATCCTTTTCGGATTCTGACGGAGATGGGATCGGAGATCTGCGAGGTATCATCAACAGGATGGATTACCTGAACGACGGCGATGTAAACTCCGGTAAGAGCCTGGGTGTGCAGGGGCTGTGGCTTTCCCCCATATTTGCATCTCCCAGCTATCATAAATACGATGCCACAAGCTACAATCGGATCGATCCGGACTTTGGGACGGAAGAGGATCTGAAAGAGCTTTTGGATATATGCCATGAGCGAAATGTTAAAGTCATCCTTGACCTGGTGGTTAATCACACCTCCACCTCAAGCATCTGGTTTCAACGCTTCCTCCTGGCCCACAAAAACGGGAAAACGGATGACAGGTATTACAACTTCTATTCCTGGGCAACTTTGGAAGGAAGAAATTCCGGTTGTTCCTATTCAAAGATCCCCGGAACCGACCATTATTACGAATGCAACTTCTCCACCGACATGCCCGAACTAAATTATGACAATGAAGAAGTCAGGGCTGAGATGCTGAATGTGGCCAAGTATTGGCTGGATCTGGGTGTGGACGGTTTCCGGTTCGATGCCATCAAGTACATCTACTACGGAAACACTCCGGAGTCTGTAGCATTCTGGAAAGAATATATGACCGAGCTGAAAGCGCTTAAGCCGGACATATATTGTGTCGGCGAATGCTGGTCTGCGGATGCGGAGACGTTGCAATATATTACCGCTCTTAACTGCTTCGATTTCCAGATGGCACAGGCGGAAGGGTATATTGCAAACGCGGCAAAGCGAGGGAACATATCCGTTTATACGAGTTACGTGGAAAGCTATCAGGACAAGGTGTTATCGGCAAATCCCGAAGGAATGACCATACCGTTCATTTCAAACCATGATATGGACAGGGCAGCGGGTTATCTGACACTTGCCACCCACAGAGCCGAGATGGCGGCAAATCTTTACATCCTAAGTTACGGATCGCCCTTTATATATTACGGTGAAGAGATCGGGCTTAAGGGATCCAGAGGCAGTGCCAATACGGATGCTAACAGAAGACTTGCCATGAACTGGGGAGACGGTGATACCGTAAAAGACCCGGAGGGAACGACTTATGAGCGTTCAAAGCAAACCAACGGAACTGTAAAAGAACAGCTGGAGAACGAGAGCAGCCTTCTGAATTATTACTCTAAGCTCATCGCTCTCAGAAACAAGTATCCGGAAATAGCAAGAGGCGACTATAAAGCTCTTGACTTCGGTGCTTCCACCTTCGGAGGCTTTAAGATCACCTACGGTGATTCCACTGTGGTCCTTTTGCACAATACCAACGATAAGCAGACGGAAGTGGACCTTTCCGTGTGCGGGGACATAGACCCCTCAAAGTTAAAGGTGGCTGACTTTATCGGTCAGGGAGAGGCAAAGCTCTCCGGAACCACATTGACCTTAGGTCCTCAGACCAGTGTGATCCTTAGATAGGAACGCACATAACCAATCCTGGATTAAAGTCGCAATAAGGCGACTTTAAATAATATAAGAGGAGAGAAGACAATGAAGAAAAGACTTACATCTATCTTCGCTCTTGCTATGGCATTTATTATGGTAATTGGCGTGGCAGGATGCGGCAAAAAAGAAAAAACCGATGATCTTTCCGCACTTAACGGAACATATGATATTACCGTTTGGGTATCGGAAGTCGACGGTGTAAAGGCGTTAACAGAGCAGCAGATCGATAAGTTCGAGGCAGATAACCCGGGCATCGTTCTGAATGCTACGATCGAGGGTGTTTCGGAATCAGATTCCGCTACACTCATGATCACATCCGTTGAAGACGGCGCTGATATCTTCTGCTTCGCGCAGGATCAGCTGGCTCGTCTTGTAATGGCAGGAGCTCTTTCACCTCTCGGTGAAGCTACAGCGGCTCAGGTCACAGAGATGAACGATGCAGGATCTGTTCGTGCAGCTTCCGTAGGCGGAACAATCTACTGCTATCCTTTGACCGCGGATAACGGATATTTCATGTACTATGACAAGTCCGTCATTCCCGAGAGCGATCTTGATTCCCTTGAGAAGATCATTGCAGACTGCGAAAAGGCAGGAAGACTCTTCTCCATGGAGCTTGAAACCTCCGCTTGGTACAACGCAGCATTCTTCTTCGGTGCAGGCTGCAAATCCGAATGGATCACAGACGAGAACGGTGAGTTCGTAAGCGTTAATGATGATTTCAATTCCGATAAGGGCGTTATCGCTCTTAAGGGAATGCAGAAGCTTCTCAAGTCCAGCAGCTACAACTCATCTTCTTCCACAGCCGATTTCTCTGCAGCAGTTCCTTCAGCAGTAGTAATCTCCGGTACATGGGGACTTGATGATGCCAAGAAGGGGCTCGGAGCCAACTTCGCAGCTACAGATCTTCCGTCCTTCACTGTTGACGGTAAGGAATATCACCTCGGCTCTTTCTCAGGTAACAAGCTTCTCGGAGTAAAGCCCCAGACAGATGCCAAGAGAGCAGCGGTTCTTCAGAAGCTTGCTCTTTATCTCACAGGCGAAGAGTGCCAGGTTCAGAGATTTGAATCCAAGGGCTGGGGACCTTCCAACAAGAAGGCAATGGCATCCGAAGCCGTTCAGAAGGACGTAGCTCTTTCAGCACTCGGCCTTCAGAATAAATATGCTATTCCTCAGGGCCAGATCCACGGTTCCTGGTGGGATATCGCGAAAGTATATGCAGTATCCGCAAAGACAGCTACAACAGATGCCGAGCTCAAGAAAGCTCTTCAGGACTACCAGGATACCATCGGCGGTCTTTTCGCAATGAGCGTTGACGAGAAGGAAGCTTGGTCTGTTATCGGTTCCATGAACGGTGACGGATGGGCAACAGACATTCCTATGACCTGCGATTCCAAGGGTGTATGGCACTCCGATAAGATCCTTTTTGTTGCAGGCGACGAATTCAAGACACGTCAGGGCAAGAGCTGGGATGTTAACATCGGTGGCGACGGACTGGCCGGCGGTGCAAACTTCAAGGTAGAGGAAGCAGGCTATTACTTTGTTAAGTTTACATATGACAAGGCAAGCAACACAGGTTCCATCGCTCTTGAAAAGAGCAGCGACATCTATGGCTTCACAGTTATCGGAAGCATCAACGGTGACGGCTGGACCATCGACCTTCCTATGGAGATCGCAGCAGACGGCACATGGAAGACAACCGAAGCATACACAATGGCTAAGGGCGTTGAGTTCAAGGTACGTCAGGGCAAGAACTGGGATGTGGCTTATCCTTCAAGCAACTTCGTTGTTGAGACCGACGGAACATATTACATTAAGCTCAATGCAGATTTCTCTGTAGAACTTATTGCAAAGTAAGATATTTTAGAAATAATGATTTAACCTATACGTATCGAGGATGCACTGCGCATTCTCGATACGCTTTTGGGAGGAGAAGGTAATTCAAATATTCGGGAGGAGCGTTCATATGAAACGACTTACTACATCGGAATACATAAGACTCTCCGGGCCGGAGAAGCTTCTTTATAAATTAAAGCTTTTCCTTGTCGCTCTCGGACTGTATTTCGCGCGATTCGGAAAAACTATCGGTCATGGTGTCGTCGTCTTTGGGAAGGGCGTAGGCAGAGAACTCTCCGACCTGGTGACTACATTTACCAAGGGTTCCTGGATCACAAGAGTATCATATATTATAATGGGTTTTGGAAATC
This sequence comes from Lachnospiraceae bacterium, assembly GCA_016287765.1. Next base: position 1,880 of record JAEEWS010000032.1, on the reverse strand, counting down.
TGGTGCGCGGACAGATACTCCGCGGACTTCTTTTCCTTGTTTTTGAAGCTGTCTTCATAGCATATATGATCACCACCGGCATAGGCTGGCTGGGAAAGATGAAGACGCTGGGAACAGAAGCTGTTCGAAGGGTTTATAACCCTGTTCTGGATGTTTATTCCAACGAGCCCGGAGATAATTCTTTCTTTATCCTGCTTTATGCGCTGCTGACCATTATCTTCTGCATAGCTTTCATCTGGGCGTGGAGAGAGAACATCAGGCAGAATAAGATAGCGGAAGAGCTTTTGGGCAAAGGTAAAAAGCTTGCCACCGCTAAACAGGATCTTAAAGCATTGGTAGATGATAAGTTTTATAAGACGCTGCTTGCCCTTCCTATGACAGGCATTATCGTCTTCATGGTTCTTCCCATTGTTTTCATGATCTTTATCGCATTCACCAATTACGATGCTCAGCACAACGGTTACACCGTTCTTTTCAGCTGGGTGGGACTGGAAAACTTCAGAAATCTGTTTTCCGCATCTTCAGGATCAAACCTGGGTTACACCTTCGTTCACATTTTGGGATGGACTCTTGTATGGGCCTTCTTCGCAACCTTTACCAACTATTTCCTTGGTATCGTGGTAGCGCTTATGATCAATAAGAAGGGCATCAGATTCAAGAAAATGTGGAGAGGCATACTTGTCCTTACCATTGCGATCCCCCAGTTTGTATCCCTTATGTATGTTTCCAAGCTGTTCTCAAAGAACGGTCTTATAAACGGATTCCTTATGAAAATGGGATTCATAGACTGGCCCATTGAGTTTTGGCAGAACTCAACCTATGCACGTATCCTTGTTATCATTATTAATATATGGATAGGAATCCCATATCTCATGTTGATAGCAACAGGTATCTTAATGAACATTCCTGCGGATCTTTATGAATCTGCGAGAATAGACGGTGCAAATTCCTTCCAGCAGTTTAGGAAGATAACCTTACCTTATATGCTTTTCGTAACAGGACCTTACCTGCTTACAAGTTTCATCGGAAACATCAATAACTTTAACGTTATTTATCTCCTTACCAGCGGTGGTGTGGTAGCGAATCCGAAATATACGGTATTCGGAACCTCCGCATCGGATACGGACCTTCTTATCACCTGGTTATTCAACATAACCACAGGAGCCACGACGGACTACAAGCTGGCAGCGGTAATAGCCATCATGATCTTCGTGGTTGTATCCGTCATTACGGTAATTGCATATAATGCGATGCCGTCCAATAAGAATGAGGAGGATTTCCAATGAGAGCTGAACGTAAACGTATGGGCCTTAAAGCCAAAACAACAGTCGGAAATGCCGTTATCTATGTTATATTAACCCTCATGTCCATCATCTGGCTGATCCCTTTCTTCTGTATAGTATGTGAATCTTTCAGATGTGAAAACACCGGTCAGGTGGGTTACCTTTTCCCCAAGCAGTGGGGACTTGCAAACTACAAAGCTCTTATAGTGGAGGACGCTGACAAGACAGTGCAGTTTTTGCTCTGGTATAAGAATACCTTTATCATTGCGGCTGTTTCTTCTTTGATCCATACCTTTGTAGTGCTTTGCACCAGTTACACTTTATCCAGAATGAGATTCAGAGGAAGAAAAGCATTGATGAACATCATGCTGATCCTGGGCATGTTCCCCGGCTTCATTACAATGATCGTTCTCTATACGGTGCTCAGTAAGCTGGGCTTCACAGGTGCCGGCTCGGTACCGGGTTTGATCCTGGTGTATACCGCCAGTGCGGCAATGGGTTACTACGTATCCAAGGGCTTCTTCGATACGGTTCCAAGATCCCTGGATGAAGCTGCCAGAGTGGACGGAGCCACCCGAGCACAGGTCCTTTTCAGGA
>JAEEWS010000031.1 GCA_016287765.1 Lachnospiraceae bacterium | reverse complement strand
CATATTTGAACTTAAAGGTGCAAAGACCTGCGCCATAGAGATATGCTCACTTTCAAAGACTGCAGGCTTCACTGGTACCAGACTGGGCTATACGGTTATCCCAAGGGATCTGGTAAGAGAAGGCATGAGCTTTAATGAGATGTGGGTCAGAAACAGGACCACAAAGACCAACGGTGTATCTTACATCATCCAGAAGGGCGGAGCTGCGGTGTTCACCCCGGAAGGACAGAAACAGATCCACGAAAATATTTCCTATTATAAAGAAAACGCCCGTATCCTCACCGAAGTTCTGGATGAACTGGGAATCTGGTACACGGGTGGTAAAAATGCTCCTTATATATGGATGAAATGTCCGGACGGAGAAGGCAGCTGGGAATTCTTCGACCGTCTTTTGAACGAAGTTCAGGTCATCGGAACTCCCGGAGCCGGCTTTGGCGCCTGCGGTGAAGGCTATTTCAGGTTTTCCACTTTCGGAAGCCGGGAAGACACTGTGGAAGCTGCCCGCCGCCTGAAACAACTACTAAAATGACACCCGGGGACGGGGTTAGGGGTTCATTTTTTGAACCCCTAACCCCGTCCCCAAAGGCTCATTTTTATGCGAATATTGCAAAAGCATTTGTGAAATCCTTCATGGGCAGGGGCCTTGAGAAGTAGTTCCCCTGTAGATAATCACAGCCGAGGTTGATCATGGCCTCGGCCATTTCTTTTGTTTCTATACCTTCTGCAGTGACGGTAAAGCCCATGCTCTTAAAGCCGGAGATCATGCTGGGAAGTAAGAGGTTGGGTTCTTTACAGTAAGCCCATACCAGGCTCATGTCGATCTTTATGTTTATAAACGGGCATTTCTGCAAACGGGCCAGATTGGAGTAGCCTGTACCGTAATCATCCAAAACGAACTGGAAGCCCTTGTCGGTCATGGATTCCATCTGTTTAAGGAGAAAGGACTGGCTGACCATGGCTTCTTCGGTTATTTCCAGATGGATGATATTAAAATCAAGATCATTTTTCTTTAAGATCTCAACATAGCTGGAAGCCAGGTCGTTTACGAAAAACTGCATTGGGGAGAGATTAACGTTTATCCAGGACAGACCTATGGAATCCAGGGAACTTTCCTTGATAAACTTGCAGGTCTTGTCGAAGATCTGTTCTCCCAGAGTGGTTATACAGCCGTTCTTTTCGGCTATGGGAATGAAGTCGCCGGGGGATACATATTTGCCGTCTCTGTCTCTGATCCGGGCCAGGGCCTCGGCACCGATAACCCTGAAGTTTTTGGCTTCAACAATGGGTTGAAAAAACACCTCCACCAGATTTTCTTCAACAGTCAGTTCCAATATCTTTTTAACCGAGATCTCTTTAATATAATCCTTTATGTCATTTTCGCATACAATGGCGCAAAGACCGTCCTCAGCCTTAGAAGCGCGGTTTAAGGCGGAGATGACGGAACTGATGCTTAAGTCTACCGATTTTATCTCTGTTTCCGGAGTGAGTTTTGCAAAGGCTATACTCAGATAAAGATCGGTCTTTTTTGTGTGCCAGGGTTTATCAAAACGGGCTCTGAGCTCTGCGCAGAGCCTGTTGGCATCGGTATCTGCCGCGGCTACGGAGATAAATCTTCCTTCCTTGATATAGAAGAAGGTGATATCGGGATAGGTGGACTTAAGGTGCTGGCCGATAAGACGTATGCCCTGGTCCATATTTGAAACACCGTAGATCTCTCTGATATCCTGATAATTCTTGATCACAAAAGCAAAGATCAAAAACTGCTTCTTGTAACGCATTTCCTGAATGTAGTCGTTTAATGCGTTTTGGTTAAAGAGACCGGTTCTTTTCTCAATATAGAAATCCGGATTTTCAAAGGCAATGTAGATTATGATGATCGCCATTAAACAGAAGGAATCTATGAGAAGAGAGGTCTGGTCGAAAAGTACTATGCTGGCGCCGATTACAAGAATGATATTAAAGGAGATGGCACTCAGGAATTCGCGTTTATCACTCAGGTTATGGCGGTGAATGAATACTGCCAGGATCGAAACGGCAACATAGAAAAAGGTGCAGACATAAACTATATACATGAACCGTCCGGGAGCATATCCTTCTTTACCGATGGAAAAACATGCACCTGTCCGGTAACTGGAAGCGATTATCAAAATGGATATCATAAGAGGAGTGCGCATGATCCAGGCGAATATCCGGGAATTGTAGTGGTTCAGATTTACCAGGGAAGCGGAATAGGCGAAGAACATGTAGGAACGTATGATCAGCATGATAAGAAAGGCCGTTGCGAGAGCGTAGGTCAGATAGTAATTATATGCCGGAAATTTTCTGTTGGCTTCCGCCGAAAGAATATTCATGACGGAGGTTAAAAGATCGATCAGCAGCATTCTGATATAAAGCCGGTTTGTTAAAATAGGGATCCTGGGCACAGAAAAATAACATGCCAGAAACATGATCAGTATAATTAGGCTTGGAACAGCAGAACTTACATTAAACATTATTCACCTTCCTTTTCGAAACGGTGTGAAACGGTTTATTTAATTATAAACAAATAGTCCAACAAAAGTTTAAAAAATAATAAAAAGGCTAAATTTTATATGAAGTTAGAGACAAAAACTGTAAAATATTATGCAGATAAGGACAGTGCACAGAAATTTTAGATTTTGTTCTATTGACAAAAATAATCGATTGTGATAAATTGATTTTGCTAAATTAATAACCAAAAGATTCCGGAGGCATTAAGATGAAAAAAGGAAATGACCCCAAATATGATTGCCTGTTGCTGGATAACCAGCTCTGCTTTCCGCTTTATGTATGTTCCAAAGAGATCGTGAATGCATATGCACCCTTTCTGGCCAAGATAGATCTGACCTATACCCAGTACATTACCATGATGGTCATGTGGGAAGAAAAGAAGGTGCTGACCAGACACTTAAGAGAAAGGCTGTTTTTGGACAGCGGCACCCTGACTCCGGTGATCAACAGACTGGAAGAGAAGGGATATGTCACCAAGGAACGATCCGCAGAGGATGCGAGAGACCTGGTGGTGAGCATTACGGAAACAGGCGAAAAGCTTAAAGAAGAAGCGGTTAAGGTACCGGGCGAGATCGGAAGCTGCCTTGCGGGAGTGAAGGATCCGGAAAGACTTGTAAGGCTGGGGGATCTGCTTCACGAAATGATGGATATTTTTAACGAAAACCGTAAACAGAAGAAGTAAACAAATTGACAGCCTAAGGGCAACAGGATCCATAAGGGTCCTTTAAAGATGAAAGGAGAATACTATGAGCTTTTATGATTACACGGTAAAGAAACAGGACGGCACTGATTATTCCATGGCAGAGAACAAGGGTAAGGTGGTAATGCTCGTCAATACAGCCACCAAGTGCGGCTTTACACCCCAGTACAAGGAACTGGAGGCTATGTATGAGAAGTATCATGATAAGGGACTTGAGATCATCGATATCCCCTGCAACCAGTTCGCAAACCAGGCACCTCAGAGCGACGCAGAGATCACTTCCTTCTGCTCACTTCATTATCATACAGCATTCCCTCAGATGAAAAAGTCCAAGGTAAACGGCGAGGATGAGCTGCCTCTTTACACCTTCCTTAAGAAAGAGGCTGAAGAAAACGGACTTGGAACCGGGAAAGCTAAAGGAATTCTTAAAATTGTCTCAAAGGCATTTACAAAGAACGAAAATGATATAAAATGGAACTTCACCAAATTCGTTGTAGACAGGGACGGTAATGTTGTTGCACGTTTCGAGCCCACAACGAAAATGGAGGATGTGGACAAGTTTGTTGCATCCGTTCTGTAAATAAAGATGAGAGAATTAAGATGAAGGGAGAATTATTGTGGGTTACAGATCACGACTCTATGTAGCGGATGAGAAACGCTACGGTGAAATGAAGTACAACCGCTGCGGAAACAGCGGCCTCAAGCTTCCTGCGGTTTCTTTGGGACTTTGGCATAATTTCGGTACCACCGGAAATTACGAAAATATGCTGGACATCTGCTGTACCGCTTTTGACAACGGTATCACCCATTTTGACCTGGCCAATAACTACGGCCCGGTTCCGGGAGCTGCGGAAGAAAACTTCGGAAAGATGCTTAAGGGTGAGCTTGCACCCTACCGCGATGAGATGGTTATTTCCACAAAGGCCGGTTATGGCATGTGGGATGGCCCTTACGGTGACGGAGGCAGCAGGAAGTATCTGATCTCCAGTCTCGATCAGAGCCTTAAACGCCTGGGCCTGGACTATGTTGATATCTTTTATCATCATCGTCCCGATCCCGACACTCCTCTTGAGGAGACTGCGGGAGCGCTGGATTCTGTCGTAAGGAGCGGTAAAGCCCTTTATGTGGGAATTTCCAATTATAATAAGGATCAGACGGTTGAGATCTCCAAGCTTTTTAAGAAGATGGGCACGCCCTTCATCATCAATCAGAGAAGATATAACATGATGGACCGTGCAATGGAGACAGACGGCTTAAAGGATTATGCGGCCAAGAACGGTGTGGGCATCATCACCTTCTCGCCTCTTGCTCAGGGACTGCTGACTGACCGTTATCTGAACGGTATTCCGGAGGATTCCAGGATCAAGACCGACGGAAGATTCCTTAAGGAAAATGCCATCAGTGACGAGCTTTTAAATAAGATCCGTGCACTTAACGCTCTTGCGGGCGAGAGGGGCCAGACCCTTGCGGAAATGGCACTTTCCTGGATACTCAGAGACGGAGACGTTACAAGTGTACTGATCGGTGCATCCAAGGCTTCTCAGGTTCTTGACAATATCGGAATGATCAAAAACCTTTCTTTCTCTGCTGAGGAAAGAAAGAAGATCGATGAGATCCTCGGATTCTGATAAGATCATTTAAAGGCCTTCGACTTTGGGTTGAAGGCCTTTTACTTTTAAGTTACATAAGGCATATATCTTCTCGACACTTTAGATTTAGAAAAATCATTTGATTGACTAAAATTTGACACGGAATAATAACAACTATATAATATCATAGCTTTAATCGTTTTATAGGGAAAACACGGCATCAGGGACACTTTAAAAGTGTCTTAACGCCATAATATATAGGAAAGAGAAGCCTGCAATATGAGACCATCCTTCAGAAATGTTAAAAAGAGAAGAAAAAGAGGAGTGACCTATTACGTTTCACTCATCTTTTTTATCTTATCAGTCAGCGCCTTTGCGATATACGGTGGTTTGTATTTGAGACAGAGTTACATTAACCAAAAGGCCTTAAGAGAGTTGAGAGAGATGAAAGGTCAGTATAAGCGTGAAAATGTTGTAGTAGCAACGCCTACGCCTGTTCCTACCGATACGCCTACACCCACACCTACCGAGACACCTACTCCTACCTTAAGTCCCACTCCTTTACCCAACGGAGATAAAGGGGATGATACGCCTTTACCTAACGGAGATCCGGATCCCACATCCACTCCGACACCCACTCCCACAAATACACCTACGCCTACCAATACACCTACACCCACACCGACACCCGAGCCACCCAGAGTTTTACCCGAATGGCAATATATATATGATACAGTCGCTGACTATGCCGGTTATTTAAAAATTCCGGGTACTATCATAGATTATCCGGTGGTTAAGGAGAAGAGTTATGACAAGGAGTATTATCTGAGTCATAATTATCTTGGAGTGAGCACGGCATTTTTGGGAAGCTACGGAGAAGGATCCCTCTTTACCATCGGCAATTGCAGAGTGGGAGAAGGAGTCAGGGCAAATGACTACCTCGGAGGCGAAAAACCTACTACAAATATTCTGATCTTCGGTCATAATATGGCCAACAAAAAAATGTTCGGAACCCTCAGTAACTTTTTGAAACAGAGTTATTATGAAAATCATAAATATATTTATTTTGATACCCCGTTTGAATACCGGACTTATGAAATAATTGCTGTATTTAAGTCACATGAATATGAAGATCCTATGGATGATAATTTCAAGTATTATTTCTTCTATAATGCAGATACTCAGGAAGAGTTTGATTATTGGTACAGTAACATTAAATCCATGAGTGAGATCAAATGTTCCGGAGAGGGACATTTTGGAGATCAATTTATCACCTTATCCACCTGTAACGGGATCGATGAAACCGGTAAAAGGAATCCCGACGGAAGACTGGCTGTGGTGGCTGTAAGGGTTGAGTGATTTTTCTGTGTTTTTTGGGCAAATCCCGTTGACAAACAGGTTTCTCATGTATACAATTATACAAATTCGTTTTTTGGGGAAAACCAAAGAAACAGACAACCGTTTCAAAAGAAAGAGAGGATAGCTTTTATGGCAATCAGAGTAGGAATTTTAGGCTACGGTAATATAGGCAGAGGCATCGAATGGGCAGTGAGCGCTTCCAAGGATATGGAGCTTGTTGCAGTCTTCACAAGAAGAGATCCCGCTACGGTTAAGATCAAAACAAAGGCAGTTGTTGCCAATGTTAAGGATATAGAAGATTACAAGGATAAGATAGATGTTCTTGTACTTTGCGGAGGTTCCGCTACAGATCTTCCCGAGCAGACACCCAGGTATGCTTCCATGTTCAATGTTGTTGATACCTTTGATACTCATGCAAGAGTACCTGAGCATTTCGGAAACGTGGATGCTGCAGCTAAAAAGGCAGGTAAGATCGGTATCATTTCCGTGGGCTGGGATCCCGGCATGTTCTCTCTCAATCGTCTCTATGCAAATTGCATCCTCACAGACGGTAAGGATTATACCTTCTGGGGCAAGGGCGTAAGCCAGGGACATTCCGATGCCATCAGAAGGATCGAGGGAGTTCAGGATGCAAGACAGTACACCTGCCCCGTTCCCGAAGCTCTGGCAGCAGCAAGAAGCGGCGAGAATCCGGAACTTACCACCAGACAGAAGCATACAAGAGAGTGCTTCGTGGTTCTTAAGGAAGGCGCAGATGCGGCAAGAGTCGAGAAAGAGATCAAGACCATGCCCAACTACTTTGCTGATTACGATACCACAGTGACCTTCATCTCTCAGGAAGAGCTGGACAGAGATCACAAGGGTATTCCTCACGGCGGCTTTGTTATCAGAAGCGGAAAGACCGGATGGAACGGTGAGAACAAGCACACCATAGAGTACAGCCTCAAGCTGGATTCCAATCCCGAGTTCACCTCCTGTGTGGTTGCGGCTTACGTTAGAGCTGCTTACCGCATGCATAAGGAAGGAATGACAGGCTGCAAGACAGTGTTTGATGTTGCTCCCGCTTACCTTTCCGATAAGACGGGTGAAGAGTTGAGAAAGAGTATGCTCTAAGGCTATTAATAAAGTCTTTATTGTAAAAGAAATTCAATAGGTGTAAAATCAGACTGTGCATATATTGTACAGTCTTTTTTAATATCGGTCCGACAGGAATTAACGGACCCTCGGCGCAGAACAGCAGCCGAAAAGGAGAACAGATGAAGAACGGGTTTTTTAAAAGCGACAGAGTGGTTGAAAATATTTTTTTTAAATATTTTCTTGTTATTTTGGGAGGTTTTATCTATTCCGTCGGGGTGAACATATTCGTGCGTCCCCTTGGTCTTTACAACGGCGGAGTAGTGGGTCTTGCCCAGCTTATCGCTTACTTTTTTGAAAGGGAGTTGGGAAGGACCACGAATATATATGCTGTGGTTTACGTTCTTTTTAACATCCCTCTTTTGATCCTGGCTTTCAGAGGGATCAACAGGAGATTTTTTATTCGTACCCTTTTGGGGGTAGGAAGTGTGGCTTTCTTCGGTATTATCCTTAAAAGTCCCGAGACTCCCATCATCGAGAATATACTGACTGCATCCCTTATAGGCGGTATGATCACAGGAACAGGTACGGGACTGGTGCTTCTCGCCGGAGGAAGCAGCGGTGGCATGGATATCATCGGAGTATTCCTTTCCAAGAAGAAACCCAATGCATCTGTGGGAAAGGTAAACATTATATTTAATTTGCTGCTCTATACCGCAGTGCTTTTTGTAAACGACCCCGAGATAGTGGTTTATTCCATAATCGTTATGGTGGCATCCTCCATGACCCTTGACCGGATACATTATCAGAACATAGCAGCCAGATGCATGATCTTCACAAAAATGGACGGTCTTGACAAATTGATAATGGAAAAGACCTACCGCGGTGTTACGGAATGGGAAGGAAAAGGCGCTTATACCGGACAGGGTGAGCATATACTGGTTTCCTGCATAAATAAATATGAGGAACGTGAATTTATGGAGATCGTGAATTCCATCGATCCCCACGCTTTCGTTATAATCGACGAAAACATCAAGGTGAAAGGTAACTTCTTAAAGAAGTTATAATAAATTACTTACGAAGGAGGACTTGAATATGCTGATAACTTTTTACGGAGCTGTTAATTCCGTTACGGGATCATGCCACATGATCACCACGGGAACACATAAGATACTGTTGGATTGCGGTATGTATCAGGGCGGTAAGACACTGGAAGCCCAGAACACGGCGGATTTTGAGTTTGTACCCTCGGATGTGGAATGCGTTATCTTGAGTCATGCACATGTGGACCACTGCGGAAGACTTCCTCTTCTTGTAAAGAGGGGCTTTAAGGGTCCCATCTATTGCACGGATGCCACAGCGGATCTTTTGCACATCATGCTTCCGGACTGTGCTTATATTCAGGAAAAGGAAACGGAATGGGCAAACAGAAAGCTCTTGAGAAAGGGTGAAGAACCTGACCTTGAGCCTATGTATGACCAGAATGACGTTAATGAGACCTTAAAGCTGGTAAAGCCTGTGCTTTACGATCAGCAGATAGATATAAATGAAAGCATAAAGATAGTATTTAACGATGCGGGGCACATTCTGGGGTCTGCGATCACTGAGCTCTTTGTTACGGAAGGAGAGAAGACCGTGAAGGTGGTGTTCTCCGGAGATATAGGCTGTACAGACCGTCCTATATTAAGAGACCCCGTTAAGATCAAGAAAGCGGATTATGTGATCATGGAGTCCACCTACGGTGACAGACTTCACGAAAGCAACGAAAAGAGCCTGTCGGAACTTCTGGAGATCATAGAGAAGACCATAAAAAGAGGCGGAGACGTGATCATCCCCTCCTTCGCGGTGGGACGCACACAGGAACTGATATACGAACTCAATGAGTTTTACAATAACAACGAACATTATCATGATTTCTTAAAGGATGTTCACGTTTACATCGACAGTCCCATGGCCATAAGCACCACCATGGTATTCAGAAGGAATGCCCAGAGTTTTGATGAGGAGACCAGAAAGAAGATCCTTGAGGGAGATAATCCTCTGGACTTCCCGAATCTCCATTTTACAAAGACCAGTGCGGAGTCCATGCTCCTAAACACCGATCCTTCCCCCAAGATCATCATTGCGGCCAGCGGAATGTGCGATGCGGGGCGTATATGCCATCATCTTAAACACAATCTTTGGGAAAAGCGTAACAGCATAGTCATTGTCGGCTATCAGGCTGCAGGCACTCTGGGAAGAATGCTGGTGGACGGGGAAAAAGAAGTTTCCGTTCTGGGCGAGAAAGTGGCTGTAAAGGCAGAGATATATAATCTGGAAGGTTTTTCCGGACATGCTGATATGGACGGTCTTCTTGACTGGGTATCCGGCTTTAAGACGCCTCCTACAAATATCTTTCTGGTACACGGAGAAGATGATGCAAAGGACAATCTGGCGGGCCTTATAAAAAATAAATTTAGATTTAACTGCACTCCCATTCATGGAATCACCTCCATTGATACGGATGAGGACGGCAGCGGAATGACCATGGAGGAAGTGGAAGAGGATCTGGTGGACTATGAAAAGGTCTGCGCGGTAAGAGACAAGATCCTGGGCATCCATGAATCCATAGAAAATCTTTTGTACAGTGCGAATCTGGCGGTGGGAGAGAAGATAACCTCTCAAAGACTGGCGGATATAGCCAACATAGTCGCTGAGCTGGAAAAGGGTACCATAAACCTGGGAATGGCTGTGACAGAACAGGGAAGAGTGAATGTGAACCACAGCGGCTTTTCCGACGAGGCCATCGAAAAGATGGCAGCTGAAGCGGCTACGGCAGGTGAGGATGAATTTGATAAGTGATCCGAGATTACGGAACCGGACAGATCATGCCCGGTTCTGTTCTGTTATAAGCAAAATTCGGATTATATTTTATGGTTAAATCACGATTTAATAGCGAGGAAAACACTATGGTTACCGAAAGAACAAGAAAAATACTGGAAATACTTGATAAGCAATACGGAACGGAAATGTATTGCTTCCTGGAATATAATAACGCCTTTGAACTTTTGATAGCCACCATACTTTCGGCTCAATGTACGGATAAAAGAGTGAACCTGGTAACAAGACATCTGTTTAAGCATTACCCGGATGCTTTTGCTCTTTCCAAAGCAGATCTTAGGGAAGTGGAAGAGGAGATCCATGAGGTGGGGTTCTATCACAATAAGGCTGCCAATATCATAAACTGTTCCAAGATGCTGGCAGAAAAGTACAAGGGCGAAGTACCCGAAACCATGGAAGAGCTTACGGCTCTTCCCGGAGTAGGCAGAAAAACCGCCAATGTTATATTGGGGAATGTATATCACATTCCAAGCATCGTTGTGGATACTCATGTGAAAAGGATATCGAAGAGACTGGGCATGACTGAAAATACCGAGCCGGAAAAGATAGAGCATGATCTGGAGAAAGCATTGCCCAAGGATCATTGGATATTGTGGAACCTGCACATCATCACCTTCGGGCGTGAGATCTGCAGTGCCCAGAGACCAAAATGCGAAGAATGCTTTTTGAGGGAATACTGTGCGGAGAAAAAATGAACCTTTGGGGACGGGGTTGGTGGCTCACTTTTTGACACCCGGGGACGGGGTTAGGGGTTCATTTTTCGGCGCAAAGCGCCAAAATGAACCCCTAACCCCGTCCCCGGGTGTCAAAAAGTGAACCTATAACCCCGTCCCCAAAGGCTCAAAAAGTGAACCCATAACCCCGTCCCTGAGGCTCATTTTGAATCCCGCATTAAGCATTTCTTATAAATCCGATTAAAAAAATCTGTTTTACAAAAAATTTAGATTTGCATATAATTCGAGATGAAGGGGAAACATTCCCCTTTAAATATTTCGTAAAAACAAATGTAAAACGGAGGAAAATTTTTATGAAAAAGCTTTTATGCATGATTCTTGTTTGTGCGATGATGCTTTCCGCAGCAGCATGTGGCAGCAAGGATTCCAAATCCGATGTCAAGATCGGTGTTATCCTTCTTCACGACGAAGCATCAACCTACGACTTAAACTTCATCAACGGTATCAATGACGCCGCAAAGAACCTGGGTCTCAAGGATGATCAGGTTGTTATCAGAAGAAACATTGAGGAAGGCAATGCCTGCTATGAAGCAGCAGCTGACCTTGTAGATCAGGGTTGCGACATCGTTTTCGCAGACAGCTTTGGTCATGAAACATATATGCTCAAGGCAGCTAAGGAATTCAAGAATGTTGAGTTCTGCCACGCTACCGGTACAATGGCTCACACAGAGAAGCTTGCAAACTTCCACAACGCATTTGCATCCATCTATGAAGGCCGTTACCTTGCGGGTGTTGCTGCAGGTCTCAAGCTTCAGGAAATGATGAAGGCTAATTCTTCCATCGTTCCCAAGATCGGTTATGTAGGCGCTTTCACATACGCAGAAGTTATTTCCGGTTATACATCCTTCTTCCTCGGCGTTAAGTCCATCGTTCCCGAAGTAACCATGGAAGTTCAGTTCACAGGTTCCTGGTACGATGAGATCGAGGAGAAGAACGCAGCAGCAGCTCTTATCGACAACGGTTGCGTACTTATTTCCCAGCATGCGGATTCCATGGGTGCTCCTTCCATCTGCGAAGAGCGTAAGGTTCCCAACGTTTCCTACAACGGAAGCACAGCAGCAGCTTGCCCCAACACTTTCATCGTTTCTTCAAGAATTAACTGGGCTCCTTACTTCGAGTACATCATCAACCAGAAGATCAAGGGTGAAGCAATTGCCACAGACTGGACAGGTACCATCTCCACTGGTTCCGTAGTTCTTACAGATGTTAACACAAAGGCTGCAGCAGCTGATACACAGAAGAAGATCGACGAAGTTAAGGCAAATCTTCTTAACGGTTCCGTAAAGGTGTTCGATACAAACAACTTCACCGTAAAGGGCGCTAAGCTTACCGACTACCTTGCAGACGTTGATACAGACGATGCATTCACACCTGACACAAACGTTATCAAGAATGGCTACTTCAGCGAGTCTGAGTTCCGTTCCGCTCCTTACTTTGACGCTCAGATCGATGGTATCACTCTTCTCAACGCTAAGTATTGATCATTCTTCCAAAAAGAATACCTTAATCCGGCGGAGTCATTTTGGACTCCGCCCTTTTCTTTCAATTGACTTTTAACCCCATGCGAATTATACTGAATTAGTTGTGAAATGAATAACCCGGCGGAGGTAACTCAACTTGAAAAAAGAGCTTGCTCTCGAATTAAAGCACATCACAAAAACATTCGGAAACGTAGTGGCCAATCACGACGTTTCTCTTGATGTTTATAAGGGTGAGATCCTGGCTATTCTCGGCGAGAACGGCTGCGGAAAGACTACCCTGATGAACATGATCTCAGGCATATATTTCCCCGACGAGGGAGAGATCTTCGTAGACGGAGAGCCTGTCATCATCCGTTCCCCCAAGGATGCATTCCGTTATAAGATAGGAATGGTCCACCAGCACTTTAAACTGGTAGACATCTTCACCGCAGGCGAGAACATCGTTCTGGGCGATTCCGAAAAGAAGCGCTTCAATCTGAGCGACGTTAACAACCGTGTGGCGGAGATCACCGAGCGCTACGGTTTTACCGTGGATCCCAAAAAGAAAATATATGAAATGTCCGTTTCGGAAAAGCAGACCGTTGAGATCATCAAGGTCCTTTATCGTAACGCGGACATACTTATTCTCGACGAGCCCACGGCCGTTCTAACTCCCCAGGAGACCAGAAATCTTTTCGAGGTCTTAAGGAACATGCGCGCCGACGGCAAATCCATCATAATCATCACCCACAAGCTTCACGAGGTTCTTGAGATCTCCGACCGTGTGGCCGTCCTTCGTAAGGGCGAGCACATCGCCACCGTGGATACCAAGGATGCTACGGAAAGCTCCCTTACCGAGATGATGGTAGGTCAAAAAATATCTCTTAATATAGAAAGAACAGAACCCAAGAACTCGGTTGTCCGCCTTAAGGTGGAAGGTCTTTCCGCCACGGACGACGAAGGCCTTAAAGTCCTTGACAACATCTCCTTCGAAGCAAGAAGCGGCGAGATCCTGGGTATAGCAGGCATAGCCGGAAGCGGCCAGCGTGAACTTCTGGAAGCCATAGCAGGTCTCTATCCCCTTAACGAAGGCGATATCATTTACAATAACCCCAAGACCGGTGATACCGTGGATCTAAGGAACAAGACTCCGCTCCAGATCAGAAACCTGGGCGTACGTCTTTCCTTCGTTCCCGAAGATCGTCTGGGCATGGGTCTGGTAGGAAACATGAACATCACGGATAACATGATGCTCCGTTCCTACAGAAGAGGAAAGTCCATGTTCGTGGACCGCGCAAGGCCCAAAGCTCTTGCCTCCGAGATCATCGAAAGCCTTCAGGTGAACACTCCCGGCGTCAGCACCGAAGTCAGGAAGCTGTCCGGCGGTAACGTTCAAAAGGTGCTTGTAGGCCGTGAGATCGCAGCGGCTCCTACCGTACTCATGGTAGCCTATCCCGTCCGCGGTCTGGATATCAACTCTTCCTACACCATATACAATCTTCTGAACAAGCAGAAAGAAAGCGGCGTTTCCGTAATCTTCGTAGGTGAAGACCTGGACGTGCTCCTGGAGCTCTGCGACCGTATAGTGGTCATAAATTCCGGCCGCATTACAGGCATATGTGACGGCCGCACAGTTACCAAGGAAGAGGTAGGTCTGCTTATGACCAAATCCCATGAAGAAGAAAGAGAGGTCAAGTCCAATGAGTAAAGCACATATCGAAAAAGAACCTCTCTTCCATATAACCAAGCGGGACGATATGCCCATACTCAACAAGGCTGCAGTCCGCGTCATCGCAGTCGTGCTGGCGTTGATGATATGTATGCTTTTATCATACATCCTTATCGGCATCAACCCCATCAAAATGCTGAGTTCCATGATCTCCGGCTCCTTCGGCTCCAAGAGAAGGATCTGGAAATTCCTTAAGGACCTGGCAGTGCTCCTTTGCATTTCCCTGGCAGTGACCCCCGCCTTCAGAATGAAGTTCTGGAACATCGGTGCGGAAGGTCAGGCGCTGATCGGAGCCCTTGCTTCCGTAGCCTGCATAATCAATCTCGGCGGCAAGATCCCCAACGCACTTCTCCTTGTGATCATGTTTGTTTCATCCGTGGTCATCGGCGCTGTCTGGGGCGTTATCCCCGCTGTATGCAAGGCTCTCTGGAACACCAACGAGACCCTGTTCACATTGATGATGAACTATATAGCCACGTTTATCGTTTCCTACTTCCTGATGATCTGGACCCCCAGCGGAAGCTCCAGTCTCGGAATGCTGTCCCACGGCTATCTTCCCAAGGTAGGGCATGAGTACTTCCTTTTGATCCTTGTGGTCGCTATCCTTACCGTGGGCTTATATGTTTACCTGAATTACTCAAAGCACGGTTATGAGATCTCGGTCGTAGGTGAAAGCCAAAAGACAGCTCTCTACATCGGCATCAACGTAAAGAAGGTCATAATCCGCACCATGACCATATCCGGTGCTCTTTGCGGACTGGCAGGTTTCCTCATCGTTTCCGCACTGGATCACTCGGTAACCACCGCCACCATCGGAGGACAGGGCTTCACAGCCATCATGGTAAGCTGGCTGGCCAAGTTCAATCCCATATCCATGGCTCTCACCTCCTTCCTCATCACTTTCCTGGATCAGGGTGCGTCACAGATCTCCACGGACTTTAACATTGACTCGGCCTTCCCTTCGGTCATCGTGGGCATCATCATCTTCTTTATCATAGGTTGCGAATTCTTCATTTATTATAAGATCAATTTCCGCCATAAGGCAGCAAAGGAGGCAAAGTAATGAGCATAGTAAACTATCTTCTCTCCTCCTTTTCCATCGGAATAATCTTCCTTTTGGGCGCTACCGGCGAGATCATCACCGAAAAGGTGGGCCACCTGAACCTGGGTATCCCGGGCGTAATGAGCGTGGGGGCAGCCGGCGGCTGTGTGGCTTTGCAGCTCATGTACGGCCACAACCTTCCGGGCTTTTTGATCGTTTTGATCGCCCTTATCGCCTGCTTTGTAAGTGCAGGGCTCATGGGAGTGATCTACAGTTTCCTTACGGTTTCACTCCATTCCAACCAGAATGTTACAGGTCTTGCTCTCACCACCTTCGGCGTGGGCATCACCAAATTTATAATGTCAAGGCTTACAAGGATCGGAGCCCACGAGTATCTCTATGCACTGGAGTACTTCCGCGCTCCCTTCGCTAATCTGACCAACTCCCTTAAGTATTGCGGAGTTATGACATTTATCGCCCTCATCACCGCGATCCTGGTTTCCTACTTCCTCTATCGCACGAAAACAGGTCTCAACCTTCGTGCCATCGGAGAAAGCGCCGCCACCGCAGATGCTGTGGGCATAAACGTTACAGCTTACAAATATCTGGCAACGATCATCGGATCGGGCATAGCCGGTCTCGGCGGTCTGTACTACATCATGGACTACGCAGGTTCCCAGGAAGCTTACCTTTCCATTGAGGCCCTCGGATGGCTCTCCGTGGCTCTGGTCATCTTCTCCCTTTGGAAGCCTCACATCTGTATCGCAGGTTCCTTCGTGTTCGGACTTTTGTATATCGCCAATGCATATGCCTCCAGTATCCTGGGCATACAGCTTCCCATGGCGATGACTCCTCTGATCAAGCTCCTGCCCTACGTTTTCACCATCGTGGTGCTGATCCTGACCAGTATCAGAAAGAAGAGAGAAAACCAGCCTCCCGCAGGCCTGGGAATCACTTACTTCAGAGAAGAAAGATAAAAAAAACTCTTTACACTGTTCAACCGGTGTAAAGAGTTTTTTGTTTGCTTTTATTTTTGAAATATCTGATGATGAGGTCAATGACCGTTATCGCAAGCCCCATGGCAAGTGCGCCGGAAGCATCGATCAGCACATCCGTCGCCTGACAGGCTCTGCCTGCCACAAAAAGCTGGTGGATCTCATCGGAAGCTGCCAATATCACGGTGATCAAAAAGCTCAGGCAAAGCCGCGTAAGCAAAGGAAGGTGACCTTCTTTTTTACGGGTAAAGACCGTTACGGGGAGAAATACCGCCAGCATTAAAAGCCCGTGCTCTCCTGCGTGACCCATCTTTCGGATAACGGTTTCAAGGTTTTCAAGGAAGATAAGAGACTCCTCTTCGCTCCTTCCGTTACCGAAGAAACGGTAAAGGAACCTTGCCACCTTCTCGGTGATTCCTCCGCTTAATGCCCCGGATTCGTTACCGTCCTGACTTGAAAAAAAGAAGACCATGGCTTCCGTGAGAAGGGCAGGGATAATCGATGCAATTTTCTTAAAAAGGTTATTTTTCATGTTTCACATTATACTTTAGACCGGCCTAAAAAGCGAGAGTTTTTGTAACCTTTGCCTATTGAAATTTCCATTTTGTATATATATAATGATGTTTAATATTTAACACAGCAAGGAGAATCGGCTATGGAAAACAATATGGGCCATATGCTTAAGCTCATGGGCGCATGGAACAGGTTCAAGTCAAACCATCCAAAGTTTCCCGCCTTCATGAAAGCGGTTCAAAAGCGCGGTTTCAAGGAAAACATGGTCATTGAGGTGATCATTACCGAACCTGACGGCGAAAAGATCGAAACAAGCCTTAAGATCACCCAGAGCGATCTTGAGCTTCTGGCGGAACTTAAAAATATGAATCCAAACACATAATCTTTAGGAGAAAACTATGCATATAACACTGACAGGCAATCTGGGAAGCGGAAAATCCACTCTCAGCAAGATCTTTGAGAAAGAATACGGCTACGAGATCTATTCCACCGGAAAAGTGATCAGAGAACTGGCGGAGGAACGGGGTATCACCGTTCTGGAAATGAACAAGCTCATGTCCGAAGATTCTAAATATGACCACATGATCGACGATCGTTCGGCTCAGATCTCCAGGGAAAGACAGGCAGATAACATCTTTTTTGATTCGCGTCTGGCCTGGCATTTTGTAGGAAAAGCCTTCCGCGTATTCCTTTCGGTAGCTCTGGACACTGCTGTTTCCCGTATCATGGGTGACAATCGCGGAAATGTGGAAAAATACTCCTCTCCCGAAGACTGCAAGGCTCAGCTTAAAGCCAGAGTAGCCGAGGAAGAAAAGCGTTACAAAGAGATCTATGACATCGACTATTTTAACTATACCAATTACAACCTGGTACTGGATTCCACGATCTGTACTCCGGATGTGCTGTCAAAGATCCTCTATGACGAGGCTGTGGCCTATTACAAGGCAATGGATGAGGGAAGGACCTACACCCGTCTCATCATTTCCAAAGAGCGCGGCCTGGATGATTTTAAGAAAGAAGCAGCCGCTGCCACACCTGAACTTAAGACTCTTCACGGTCATGAGTTCTATGTGATAACACTGTGATCCCTGTATATGATAACAGCCCTGATCCGGTCAGATGAGAGCATAAAACAAAGGACGTTACACTTAAAATGTAACGTCCTTATTTATTGTATTTTTCAGGTTAGCCTATATCCGACTGCGTTATTTTAGACACCGTATACCAGCCAGATGTAGATGTATGCGGGTATGATGGCTGCCAAAGTGAAGGGTATTCCTATCTTAAAGAAATCGGAGTTTTTCACGTCACAGCCTTCCCTGCGGAGAATACCTATGCCTGTTATATTAGCCGAAGCACCGATGGGGGTAAGATTACCGCCCAGGGTAGCTCCGGAAAGAAGTCCGAAGTAAAGAGGTGTGGGGTCGATGCCCAGCTTCAGGGAAAGTCCCTGGATAACCGGAAGCATGGTGGCAACGAAGGGGATGTTGTCCACGAAAGCCGAAAAGAGCACGCTGCCCCAAACGATGATGGTGTAGATCAGGAAAACGTTGCTGCCGCCGGCCTTGGCCATGAGGCCTGCAACCCAGTCGATAACGCCCATCTGCCTGATACCGCCGATCACAAGGAAGAGGCCGATAAGAAGACCTATGGTCTGGAAGTCGATCTCCTTAAAAGCATTTACGATGACTTCCTTCGCTTCGCCCTTACGCTTAAAGTAGGTGTAAACCAGACCGATCACAAACATGGTGCAGCAGATAAGGCCGTTCGTGATGCCGGGTGTGTTGGGAATGAAGGACGCAATGATGAGAAGTACTATGGCTCCGCCCAAAAGGTAGGTGGGAACCATGTCCTTGACCGGAGTCCTTTCCTCGTGAGGCACCTTTGCCGTTTCTTTTCTGAACATTACCAGAAGGATCAGTGCGGAAAGCACGGCACCAAGCTCAACAGCCCAGAAAATGGAGAACTTGCCCTCATAAAAGAAGAAATCCATGAAACTCATTTCCGCATAGGATCCCAGCATGATGGCTGTGGAGTCGCCCACCAGTGTAGCCGCGCCCTGAAGGTTTGAGGAAACCGCGATGGCGATGATGACGGGGATGGGATTGATCTTGATCTTCTTACAGATCATGAGGGCTACGGGAGCGATCATGAGCACTGTGGAAACGTTATCAACAAAAGCCGAAATGACGCCTGCGAAAAGTGCCAGACTTACGATGGCCCATTTTACATTGGGCACTTTTTCAAGAATGATGTCTGCCAGAAGATCGGGCATCCTGCTCTCGGAGAACAGTGCAACCAGTCCCATGGTACCGGCGATCATCATGAGGACGTTAAAGTCCAGAGCCGGGAAGATCTCGCTTAAAGGAAGCATCCCCGAAACAATGAAGATAAGAGCCGATCCCATTGCGATGAAAGGTCTGTACTTGTCAAATACGATCATCGCCACATAGGTGATCACAAAAAGAATAATCGCAAAAACCATTTATGGTTCCTCCTAAAAAAGATTGTATTGTAAGCCACATCTCCGTGGCTTTTTAAGATATAAGAAAAGACCCGTGACAGCCCATTAGGTCTGTACGAGTCTCGTTGTTTAAGATAAGCCAGGTCGTTTATCTGACCGGGTCTGTTGACTTATCGCGCTGTGTGAGCGCCACTACTCCCTCTCAGGTATTTTCTTTATTCTCATCCGCTGTATTCACAGTGTCTTGACTATTTTACCAATCAAGGCTTGTCAAGTCAATGATCATATCCTAAAGTGTTGTGAAAAGATATGCCTTATTTAAGGATCAGTGCCTCATAAGGTTTCATAAGGTCCTTCATTTCCTCCGTGTCCTTTCGGTCATAGTTGGAAACAAGGACACTGCCGGCGATCTCGGGCATTTTCTCGCTGTAGCCGTTCATGTTGAGGATCACCGTCAGCTTTTCGCTGCCACTCTTTCTCTCAAAGGCATATATTCCCTTTTTGCCTTCCAGCCGTCTGTAATCACCGAACTGCAGGGCTTCGCTCTGCTTACGGAGAGTGATCATATTTTTATAAAAGGCAATGACGCCGTTTTCATCCTTTTCATCGTCCTCAACGTTGATCCACTCGTGGTTACCGTTGATCTTTAGCCAGGGCATTCCATCGGTAAAGCCCGCACCCACCGAATGATCCCACTGCATGGGAGTTCTTGCATTATCCCTAGTGGTCTTCTTGATCATCTTCTTGATCACGCCCCGAGGAACGAGAAGCTTTTTAAGGATCTTGGCCACATTTTTGCTTTCAATATCTTCGATCTCGGACATGCGGTCAAAGTCGCCGTTGGTCATGCCGATCTCCTCACCCTGGTAAATGTAGGGCGTGCCTCTTAAGGCAAGGTTCAGAACGCAGAGCATCTTGGCGCTTTCTTTACGAAGGTCTTCAGCATCTCCGAAACGGCTGACGGATCTGGGCTGGTCATGATTTTCCAGGTAGTTGGCGGTCCACTCGCAGCCGGTCTGCCATTTATCCAAAGCAGCTATCAGTCTCTCGGGAGAATAGCGGCGCTTGAACCACTTAACTCCTCGCTGATCGCACTCCATATGCTCGAAACCAAAGACCATGTTGAGTTCCTTACGGTCCTCGCCCATAAGGAGGTTGGCAGCGTCCGGATCCACCATTACGGTTTCACCCACGGTAAAAGCATCGTACTTTGAGAGTACATCCTTCTGCAGGCGCTTCAAGATCTCGTGGCAGCCATCGGTGCTCAGGTAATGCTCAAGACCGGTAAGTACAAGCCTTCTCTTGCCATTTTCAAGAGAATTTTTGTATATGACATTAATGACATCGCATCTGAAGCCGGCAATACCTTTGTCCAGCCAAAAACGCATGATGTCGCAGATCTCATTGTAAACATCGGGATTTTTCCAGTTAAGGTCGGGCTGCTTTTTGGAAAAAAGATGGAGATAGTACATGTCCTCTCCCGGCACCTTTTCCCAGGTTCTTCCTCCGAAGAAAGAACCCCAGTTGTTCCTTTTCTCTCTGAAATAATAATAATCCCTGTATTTCTTGTCGCCTGCAAGAGCCTTCTTAAACCACTCATGTTCATCAGAGGTGTGATTGATCACAAGATCCATTATGATCTTAATGTCTCTCGCCTTTGCCTCACTCATCAGACGATCAAAGTCTTCCATTGTACCAAAGTCCGGATGGATGGCTTTGTAATCCGAAATATCGTAACCGTTATCAAAATTCGGACTTGCGTAAACAGGACTGAGCCAGATGCAGTCCACGCCCAGGCCCTTTAAATAGTCCAGTTTTTCTATAATGCCCGGAATATCTCCGATTCCGTCTCCGTCAGTGTCCTTGTAGGACCTTGGATATATCTGATATATGATCGCGTTGCGCCACCATTCTTTGCTCATAGGCTTTCCTCATTTCATTAACCAAAGAAATTTTTCAGACCCGTGATCGCCTTAGCCTTTTCCCCTATATCTTTCTTGTTGCCTTTCAAATAAAATTCCAGAGCAGCGATCTCTTCCTCTGAGAATCCGTTACTCTTTCTGATGGTGACATCCGGCAGTATTGCCTCCGCAAAATCCTTGCCGCGCTCAAAACGTACTGCCACTACAGGCTTTCCGTCTTTAGCAACCACAGAACTGTAAGTCATCTTCATTTCTTCGGAAGAATTATCCATCGCGTCTCCTTTCATTCCTCTATGGTTTTTTCCCCCACCACATAGGAATAAATGAGTCCAATCACAATACCCACAACAAAACCGCCGGCATGGCTGAAGATGTCCACACCCGATTCTGTCAGGGCATCAGTTATACACAATGCCACAAATAATATTATCCTGATCATAGGTATCCTGAACATCTGTTTTCTTAATGAAAGGATGATCAGCATGCCCACAAGTCCGAAAACCGCACCCGATGCGCCTACGGAAATGTACTCCTTTTGAAGCACATAGCCTCCCAGAGTACAGCCCAGGATCTCTCCCAATACACCGCAAAGGAGGTAAAAGATCAGGAATCTCTTGGCCCCCATTTTTTCTTCCAGATACATGCCCGCACCGTAAAGCGCGATCATGTTACTGCCCAGATGGGCCAGAGACGCATGAGTAAACATAGCAGTAAAGAGTCTGTAAACCTCCTTGTCCACCAGCTTATCCCAGTTGATACCCAACAGACTCCATGCATCATATTTAAAAAAATGTGTTTGCAAAACAAAAAGAACAACATTAATTATTACAATCGCAAGGGTCACCTTGGGTAACTCGCAAGGGTTGTAATACTTCTGATATCTCTTATTCTCTTCCATTTATCTGACCTCTTTGTAGACCAGATTTCTGATCTTCCTTGTAAGATTCCATGTACCGGCATTTATTTTTTGCATACCGATAAGAATAGTAAGCTTGTTTTTGGGGTCATTTGAAAAATAAGCACCCAGCCAGCCGTCCCAGCCATACTCGCCCACTTCACCGTAGGTCAGGCATCTGGAAGAATCCCTCAATACTCTCAGGAGATTTCCGTAGGTATAACCGGTAAGACCATCCCATGTATCAAGGCCCTTTTGCTGCCAGGGCGCAATGCTTCCGTTGGTCATAAACTTGACTGCCTTTTCGGAAAGCAGTCTTTTGCCGTTAAATTCTCCGTTATTCATAAGCATTTCAGCGAAATGCGAATAATCATCCAAAGTGGAAAACAGACCTGCTCCGCCGGACTCAAAGGCCGGTCTGTGATCTGCCTTATAATTGATGCCCAGGTGATCCGTTTCCGTGAACTTCACCTGTCCGTTCACCGAGTCATATACATCCGCAACCCTGTTCCTTTTTTCCTCCGGAACCCAAAAGTCCGTGTCGACCATGCCCAGGGGTTCAAAAAATTCCTTCTTAAGGAAGTCGCCGAAACGAACTCCGGATACAACCTCCACAACAGCGCCCAAAATATCCGCACTTGTACCGTACTTAAAAATCTCTCCGGGCTGGAAATCAAAATCCAGCTTCCCGATCCTCTCGGCAAGCTCCATCGTACTCATCTCGTCTGCAGTTCCCAGCTTTTTGATCAATTCATCAAAAAGAGCAGCGGATTGACATTCAGCCGCTGTGGAATTCCCGGGATAAACCGCTCCCGAAGCCATATTCAATAAATCTCTTAACGTTACCGGCCGATCCGCTTTGACTCTTCCTGCCGGTGTCGCAACATGTGCATCGTAAAATGAAGGAATGAACTTACCTACCGCATCGCCAAGGTCGATCATCCCCCTGTCCATAAGCATAATGACCGCAGCGGAGGTAATGGGCTTGGACATGGAATAGAGCCTCATTATCGTATCTCTCTCAAAAGGTGTCTTCCTCTCGACATTTTTATATCCGCTCTCGGCATAGGCGATCTCTCTTCCGCCTGATATAATAAGGGCATTGCAACCTGCGACTTCGCCTCGCTCCACCGCAATGTCCATAACATTCTTTATTTCATTTTTCATTTATCTAAACCTCGTAGGTACCTTCCAATAAGTCATACGAGGGTATTATAACAAATAAAGGCCTAAAATGCAACTATCGTACATTTTTCCTTAAATTAAGGTTTAATTATTCTCCTCCATGAATTCGTAATATTCTTCTTCCGTTGCAAAAAGCTCGTATCTTCCGTTCACATATCCCATATATCCGCTCTCGATCGCATATCCCTTCATGGTGTTCTCCTTTCATGTGTGCTTCCCTCTTTGTTGTCTTAATGATACACCACCCCATGGGGAAATTTCTCCCCACAAATGAACCCCGGGGACGGGGTTAGGGGTTCATTTTTGTGACCCTACAGAGGGTTTTTGCATCTAGAGTCAAAGCAATGCTTTACGGAAGCGTTTTTGTCTTAAGACTTTTTGGCCCAACGTAAGATTTTGGCCGCCTGAGTCAACAAAATGAACCGCTAACCCCGTCCCCGGGTGTCATTTTTGTGGCCCAACATAAGATTTTGGCCATCTGAGTCAACAAAATGAACCGCTAACCCCGTCCCCAAAGGTTCCCCAAAGGTTCAAAAAAATGGCGCCGCAGTTACTTACCGTGGCACCATTTGAGAGGATCAAACATGAAACACTGTGATATAAGCTTTATTATTTAAATACCCGGAACCAGCATACCTCCGCCTATCTTGAAGCACATGATCCCCAAAGGTATAAGGATGATCGTGCAACAAAGCAATGTTCCTACGATAAAGAAGAACAGGGACAGAGGCAATTTTATGCATAACCAGAATATGAAAGCGAACAACGCGCCTGAAAAACAAAAGCCAAGAAAAAGCAGCAGGCATATAGCCGCCATAGCACCTAAAAATCCGAATAACATTTTTTCTCCCTCCTCGAACCTTTCGTTCGATGTCTATGGCTGCATTATAGCCCATCTATCGCCTCGGATAAACAGCTGTTTTGCAGAAATAGGAGGGTGTATTTCTTCAAAATGAACCACTAACCCCGTCCCCATGGTTCACTTTTTGTTTATTATTTAACAATTTCTTCTTGACAGCTGAGTTAGCCTATGCTAATTTAATAATCGAATTATCGATAATCCAATTTTCAGAAAGGGGAATATCATGGCAATATCTGATAAAAGCATTGATCCGAGGCTTCTTGCGGCTGCGGAGGATGAGTTTTTGAAGCAGGGCTTTCTTAAAGCCGAGCTTAAAAACATCTGCGAAAACGCGGGGATAACCACCGGCGCGGTGTACAAGAGGTACAAGGGGAAGGAAGACCTGTTTTGCGGGGTTGTGGATGAGGTTGTGACAAAACTCACGGACTTTTTGGCCAATAGATCCGTGACGGATTTCTCAGCCTTAAGCGACGAAGAGATATATGCCTCATGGATTATGACTTACGAAAATATGGTCCCACTGTTTGAGATGCTGTGCGCCAGCAGAAACAAATTTAAGTTGCTGATAAGTAAAGCTGCGGGTACCAGATACGAGAATTTCAGTCACGACTTCGTTCTGGGAATGAGCTTTGCCTATGACAAGTTTTACGCGGAAGCAAAGAAGCGCGGCATAGCCCGGGCGGATCTGACCACGCTTGAATTCCACATGCTTATATCCTCCTTCTGGACAGGCATCTGCGAACCTTTTATCCACGACATGTCCCTTGAGGATATCAAGGAATATTGTAAAGTGATCTGCAGGTTTTACAGATGGGACGACGCAATCATGCTTAAGAAAAATGAGGTTAAGTAAACAATGTTTAAAAAGATCAAGCCCTATATGGGCGAGAACATTCGTTACACCTACATGGCGATGGTGGTAATGTTTTTGGGCCTTATAGCCTCCACCATACCTTTTTTTATGGTGTACCGCCTTATAAAGCCTCTCCTTGACGGTGAAAAGATCGATGTGCAATACATTACGGTGCACATTGTGATCATTGCTGTCTGCGAGATCGCTTACGCGTATTTGTATGTGCTGGGTTTGAAATACTCACACAAATGCGCCTACAGAACCTTAAAGAATATCCGTATATCCCTGCAGAGAAAGCTGGAAAAACAGTCTCTCGGGGAAATACAGGACATGGGGAACGGTAAGATCAAAAAGTTATTTACGGATGACATAGAACAGGTGGAGCTTTTGCTGGCTCACGCCATTCCCGAGGGACTTTCAAACCTGGGCATGGCCCTTATCTCACTTATATTCATGTTCATCGCGGACTGGAGACTGGCCCTTCTTTCCCTCTGCTCTCTTCCTCTGGGCATTTTCGCCATGGGGATGATGTTCAAGCGTGGCATGGAAAGAATGAACGCCTACTACAGCGCGGCAGCAAAGATGAACGCCACCATCATCGAGTATGTGAACGGAATGGAAGTCGTGAAGGTTTTCGGCCGCGAGGGGGAGTCCTACAAACGTTTCGAAACCGATATCAAGAACTACAGGGATTTCACTCTCGCCTGGTACAAGGTCTGCTGGCCCTGGATGGCTCTTTACAGCGCCCTTATCCCCTGTGTTGCCCTGGTGATGCTTCCCGTGGGCACATTGATGGTGATAAGCGGCAGCGCCACCCTGTCCGCCCTTGTTCTGGTCTTCTGTCTCTCTCTTTCCATCGGAGCCCCGCTTTTAAAGGCCCTGTCCTTTATGGGCAAGTTCCCTCAGCTTAACTACAGGATCGACGAGATTGAAAAGGCCATGGACAACACCCCTTTAAAGACCGGATCCAAGGCCTTCAACGGCACTTCCCACGACGTAAGGTTCGAGAATGTCCGCTTTGCATATAAAGACTCGGAGGTTATCCACGGTCTCTCTCTGGAGCTTAAGGAAGGCACCCTCACAGCGCTGGTGGGCGAGTCCGGAAGCGGAAAATCCACTCTGGCAAAGCTTCTGGTGCACTACTACGATCTGAACGAAGGCCGCATCACGATCGGCGGTCAGGACATTACCGAAATGAGCATAGAAACACTCAACGATAACATTTCTTATGTCTCCCAGGAACAGTTTTTGTTTAACACCAGCCTTTATGAAAACATCCTCATTGGAAAGCCTGATGCTACCCGTGAAGAAGTGATGGCGGCAGCAGACAAGGCTCAATGTTCGGAATTTTTGGCCCGCTTCCCCAAGGGAATAGACACCATGGCGGGAGACGGCGGAAAGATGCTCTCCGGCGGAGAAAGGCAGCGTATATCCCTGGCGAGAGCCATCCTTAAGAATGCCCCCATCATAGTACTGGATGAAGCCACCGCTTTCATAGATCCCGAGAACGAAGAAAAGATGAATGCGGCCATCGGCGAGATCATCAAAGGAAAGACCGTTGTGGTCATCGCTCATCGACTTCAGACCATTGTTAATGCCGATAAGATCTGCGTAATGAAAGAAGGTTCCGTCATCGCGGAAGGTACTCACAGGGAACTGCTCGACTCCGACAAGGTTTATAAGAATTTATGGGAAAACAGCGAAGCAAGCAGAGGCTGGACCATAGGAAATGAGGTGGGCGCATGATAGGACTTATCGGACGTATTCTGGGTATAACCGGAAAATATAAGGGAAGGGTCTACGGTGCATTTGCCCTGTTCTTTATAAAGGGAATGCTGCAAAAGCTGCCCATCGTGCTTACCTACTTTATAGTAAGTGTATTTTTGGAAGGCACCATCACCAAAAAGATCTGCCTGACCACCGCCATCCTTCTGGTGGCGGGAGTTGCATTGCAGGCGGTTTTCCAGCATATGGCGGACAGACTGCAAAGCGGTGCCGGCTATATGATATTTGCTGACATGAGAATGAAACTGGGTGACCATCTTCGTCATCTTCCGATGGGATACTTTACTGAAGGAAATATCGGAAAGATAAGTTCAGTGCTTTCCACAGACATGGTATTTATCGAAGAAAACTGCATGATGGTCATCGCCGAACTCATGAGCCACATCTTTTCACAGATCATCATGATAATCTTTATGTTCTTCTTTGACGTGAGACTTGGCTTAATATCCATTCTTGTCACATGCCTCATGCTCCTTCTGGGACTTGCCATGAAGAAGAACACTCTGTATCATTCCGCCGAAAGACAGGCGGTTACGGAAGAACAAACTTCCGCGGTTTTGGACTTTACCGAAGGAATAGGCCTTATAAAGACCTACAATCTTATGGGAGACAAGTCAAAGGAACTGACTGATAGTTTTGAAAAGAACTGCGAGACCAATCTTAAATTTGAATATGATCACGCCCCCTGGCAGATGGGAATTAATCTCATTTACGGCCTGGGTACCGTGCTGATCCTTGCGGTCGCATCCTGCTTATACTTCACAGACGTCATCCCTCTTACCTATTATATAGGAATGATGCTCTGCCTTTTCGACCTTTTCATGCCCATCAGGGCATTCTACGGTCAGATCGCCCGTCTTACGGTAATGAACGCCTGCATGGACAGGATCGAGGCTTTGTTTGCTGAAAAGGAAATGGATAATTCCGGAACAGCTGTCTTAAAGAATAATTCCTCACCGGTGATCGAATACAAGGACGTCACGTTTGCATATGCCCAAAAGGATATTTTAAAGAATGTATCTTTTAAGGCGAACAAGAATGAAATGGTGGCTCTGGTAGGCCCTTCCGGCGGCGGAAAATCCACTATCGCTAGCCTCATGGCAAGATTCTGGGACGTTAAGAGCGGTCAGATCCTGCTGCAGGGCACGGACATCAGGGAACTTCCTCTTGCCACATTGATGGAGAAGATCAGCATGGTATTCCAGAGAGTTTACCTTTTCCAGGATACGGTTTACAACAACATCGCCCTGGGTAAACCCGAAGCTACCCGTGAGGAAGTGATGGAGGCTGCCAAAAAAGCCAGATGCTATGACTTCATCATGGAACTGCCCAACGGCTTTGAAACCGTGATCGGAGAAGGCGGTGCAAGTCTTTCCGGCGGTCAGGCTCAGAGACTTTCCATTGCAAGATGTATCTTAAAGGATTCTCCCATCGTCATCCTTGACGAAGCTACCGCAAGCGTGGATGCGGACAATGAAAGATATATTCAACAGGCCATTTCAGAGCTTTGTAAGGGAAAGACTCTGCTGGTCATTGCCCACAGGCTCAACACCATCGCCGACGCAGACAGGATCCTTGTCATAAGCGAAGGCCGGATCGCAGAATCCGGAAACCACAAGGAACTAATGGAAAAGCAGGGTATCTACTGCAACATGGTCAATAAGAGAAACACCTGCAACAGCTGGTCAAATAAATAAATTATGGAGAAACAATATGAAAAAGAGTTTTGATGTTAAAGATCTTATAACAGTGGGTGTATTTACCGCCCTTTACTTTGTTGTTGCTTTTGCTGCGGGGTGCCTGGGCTTCATTCCCATCTTCATGGTCTTCATGCCCCTGATCGCACCCATTTTTGCAGGCATACCGCTCATGCTCTACTTCTCAAAGATAAAGCATTTCGGAATGATCACCATCTCTTCCCTGATCATTGCCATCCTGTTCTTTATAACAGGTCATCCCTATCCCATTTTCTTCTTCTGCATCGGCGCAGGCCTCCTCACCGAATTTGTCTTAAGATACGGCAAATACGAGAGCATCAAGTGCTGCGTCATTGGTTCCTCCACCTTCAGCCTCTGGATTTTGGGCATGCTCATCGCTTTCTTCTTCGGCTTCCGTGAAGATTATCTGAACAGCCTTGTAAGCGGTTACGGTCAGGCATATGTTGACGCGATAGAGTCATACACTCCTACCTGGGTGTTCTTCTCCATGATCGCCATGTGCCTTGTGGGCGGACTTATCGGAGGCCTCCTTGGCGCAAAGGTGTTAAAGAAACATTTCCGTAAGGCCGGTATGGCATAATGGGACCGTCGTTTTCGGGAACAGCCAATAATACCCTACTGACCCTTGATCCCCGGACCAAATTTGCCCTGCTCATCACTGTATCTCTGGTAATGATGAGCGGGAATCCGGAGGGTATCGCCTTTATCATGCGGTCCGTCTGTGCGACTGTGTCCTTCCTGCTACTGCTTTCAGTAAAAAAGGTAAGGGTCGCGATAATATATGCCCTGGTGCTTGGTTTTGCCATTTATTGCGAAGGCTACATCATCCCGGGACTTCGGGGCGGGGCAAATCTGGCGGTTATGATCGTGTGCGGCGTGATCACCAGGTTTTCGCCCTGCTACATGATGGGCTACTACACGGTGCAGTCCACCTCCGTCAGCCAGTTTATCACGGCCATGGAGCGGATGCATGTGCCCTATCTGATCACCATTCCGCTGTCGGTGATGTTTCGGTTTTTCCCGACTCTTGCGGAAGAATATGCCAGCATCCACGACGCCATGAAAATGCGGGAGATCAGCCTCCGGAAGGTGGGGCCTTTCACATACATCGAATACATCCTGGTGCCCATAATGATGTCCACGGTGCGGATCTCGGAGGAACTGTCCGCGGCGTCGCTTTCCAAGGGGCTGAGCACCGGGGGCAGGACCCATGTGTGCGAGATCCGGATGAGGATTGGGGATTGGATCTTTGTTGGGGCCTGTCTGGTGGGGCTGGTCATATTTTATGTTTCTTAAGGAGAAATAATGATTGAATTTAAAAATGTCTCGTTTTCCTACAGCACAGTGGATCCGGAGGGAAAAAACCTGGCTGTGGCGGGGCTTACGGACTTTAACCTTACCATAAAGACCGGGGAGTTTCTGGTGCTCACAGGGAGCTCCGGCTGCGGGAAGACCACGGTGACCAGACTCATCAACGGCCTTATCCCCCACTATTACAAGGGAGAACTTAGTGGCAGCGTCACCATGGAGGGGGAAAGCGTTTCTGACAAGCCAATATATGCCATCGCAAGGCAAGTGGGGAGTGTGTTTCAAAATCCCAGGTCCCAATTTTTTAACGTAAACACCACGGACGAGATCGCTTTTGCGGCGGAAAACCAAAAGGTGGAGGCCGGGCTGATAAAGGACCGGATCGTGGAAACCGCGGATGAAATGGACATTGAAGGGCTTTTAGATCGCAGCATCTTCGAGCTGTCCGGGGGCGAAAAGCAGATCATCGCCTGCGCGGGGATCAATGTGCTGTCTCCGGACGTGATAGTGTTGGACGAGCCCTCATCAAATCTGGATATTACCGCCATAGAGCGGCTTAAATGTGTGCTGGCAGCCTGGAAAGCTGCCGGCAAGACCATCGTTATTGCAGAGCACAGGCTGTACTTCCTCCGGGAGTTGGCAGATCGTATGCTTATTTTGGAAAACGGGGTTATAAAGAAAGAAATGGGTAAAGAGGAGATCCTCTCGCTCACGTTCAAGGACACATCGGATCTGGGGATCAGGCCCTTGATCCGGCCGGATCTGGGCAGTGGTGTAGGCTCCGATATAAAAGCTGAGAGGAATAACAGTGAGGTAAATACCGGCTTTGGGGGAGACTTTAGGCTTCAAAAGGGCGGAGATCTGATCTTTAAGGATTTTAATTTTTCCTATCCCGACGGGAAACACGGCATCAACATTTCAAAGCTCTCCGTTCCCATAGGAAGCGTCACAGCCATCGTAGGCAGAAACGGCGCGGGAAAGAGCACCTTTGTCAGAAACATCTGCGGCCTTGAAAAGAAATGCAGGGGAACATTGGAGTTTTCCGGCAAAACCCTTAAGGCCAAGGGGCGTCTTCGTAATTGTTATATGGTCATGCAGGATGTGAATCACCAGCTTTTCACAGAAAGCGTCAAGGACGAAGTCCTGTTAAGCATGGAAAACAAAAAGCTTTCCGAAGAAGAAAAGGACCGACTCAGCCTTTCGGTGTTGGAATCCATGGACCTGTCCCAATACGCAGACACTCATCCCATGGCCCTCTCCGGCGGCCAAAAACAGCGTGCCGCCATCGCTGCGGGCGTGGCTTCCGAAAAGCCCATCCTTATCCTGGATGAGCCCACCAGCGGCCTGGACTTCCTCCACATGAAGCAAGTGGCAGCCGAGATCCTGAAACTTAAGGCCCTGGGGAAGACCATCTTCATCGTAACCCACGACCCGGAATTCATCCTCTCCTGCTGCGACAATCTGGTGCATCTGGAGGCAGGGATAGTCACAGAAAACTACCGCCTCGCCTAAAATGACCCCCGGGGACGGGGTTAGGGGTTCATTTTTTGAGCCTTTGGGGACGGGGTTAGGGGTTCATTTTAGTGACCCTACAGAGGGATTTGGCGTCTAGAGTCAACACAATACTTCCCGGAAGCGTTTTTCTCCCGGGACTTTTTGACCCAGTGAGGATTTTTTGCTGCCAGAGTCAACAAAATACTTCCCGGAAGCGTTTTTCTCCCGGGACTTTTTGACCCAGTGAGGATTTTTTGCTGCCAGAGTCAACAAAATGAACCACTAACCCCGTCCCCGGGGGTCATTTTTGTGGCTCTACTGAGGGTTTTAGGGCCCAGAGTCAATATATGCTTGCTTGCAACGTTTTTTTTCTCGATTTTTCGTGACTCTGTGAAGGTTTTCTCTCCATAGAGTCAATATTACCCGTAAAAATGAACCATTGACCCCGTCCCCGGGGGTCAAAAAAATACCAACAAGTAAATTTCCTGTTGGCACTCCAATCAATATCTGATCCTACTTAGTAAGATAAAACAACCTCCTGCCCTCTTTGGTCTCTCCGGGCCAGGAAAAATGTTCGAGGCGCTCTACTGTAAAGTATTTCCCAAGGATCTCGCTCCACTCCTCGTCACTCCTGCTGACAAGTCTCAGCACCCCGTCAACGTAAAGCCTATTGCCGTTTTTCAGATCCAGCCCGCGTTTCTTTGCCGATGCAGGATCTAAATAGTTGTTCATGCCTATGACCACCCGCCCGCCTTTCTTAAGGATCCGGGCGGCGTTTTTCATTATATCCTCCGCCATATCTTCCGGGATCACGTCCAGCACATTCGAACATATCAACCCGTCATATGCCTCATCCTCCACATTCCCGATCCAGGTTTCATCAATGCAGACTGTCTTTATCCTGTCTTCGACGCCGAACATGCGGGCATATAACTTCACGGCCTCCAAAGCATTTTCCGCGGGATCCGCACATATCACCGCCTCACATCCGCTCCTCGCCGCAATTAGCCCGGCCCATCCGTTTCCGCAGCCATAATCCAGCACCTTTTCGCAGTTCCCCAGTGATGTCGCCGCAAAAAAGAGCTTCTCAGAGGGCGTCATCTCCTTAAGTTCTTCATCCCCCCAGGTCTCGTTTCCCGCATTTTCACCGGCTTCCCGGTCTTCCTCCGTCAATCGGAACACATTGTTCCAATGCTCCACCAGTTTTTTATAATCTTCGTTCGTGTTTTTCATATATTTTCCTCACTCCACCAATTCCTTCGTAAAGGCATACAATCTCGCGGCCAGTCCCATATCCTTGGACCTTTTGGATGACCGGGCGATCTTACATTTATAAAAATATTCTCCGGTAACATCCTTCACTGACGGATCCGATGCCAGAAACACCGCTGTCCGCGCCCCTTCCTCAGGCGTCAGGAAAAAGGGCTTGAGCATGCGGGTAACAGTCTTTCCAAACCCGGTATTTCTGTCAACTCCCATATTTGTGGCCACTGCACCGGGATGACAGCAATTCACCGTGATTCCCTTAGCTTTCAGCCTTTTCGCCAGCTCCCTTGTATACAGTACCGTCGCCAGCTTACTCTGCCCGTATGCCTTAAATACATTAAAGCCCCGCTCCAGATTAATATCCTCAAAGTGGATCTTTCCGATCTTATGCGCTCCGGAAGATACATTCACGATCCTCGCCCCGGGTTGCATCCGGTCGATCAACAGCGATGTCAGAAGAAAGTGCCCCACATAGTTCACCCCAAACTGCATCTCCAGTCCCTCTTTGGTCTCCTGCCTGTTCAAAGCAATAAATCCCGCATTGTTTACCAAAATGTCTATCCGGGCATATCTTTCCTCGACTTTCTCCGCAAAATCCCTTATAGAATCATAATCCCCGAGGTCACAGAGGATCAATTCCAGATCTCTCTCCTTCTCTGCCATAAGCGTGTCGAAGGCTTCTTTTCCTCTCTTCTCGCTCCTGCAAAGCATAATAACCCTTGCCCCCATATCGCTAAGCGCCCGCACCGTCGCCATCCCCATTCCGGAATTTGCCCCCGTAACTATGGCTGTTTTTCCATTTAGGTCTCCCATTGACTCCTACCGCCTCTCTTTCTTTTCTAAGGAAAGAGTATATCATTCCCCGCATTCCCCCACAAGAGATTTTTGACACCCGGGGACGGGGTTAGGGGTTCACTTTTTGAGCCTTTGGGGACGGGGTTAGGGGGTCACTTTTTGACCCTTTGGGGACGGGGTTAGAGGTTCATTTTGGCGCTTTGCGCCGAAAAATGAACCCCTAACCCCGTCCCCAAAGGGTCAAAAAGTGAACGCCCCTAACCCCGCCCCCCAAAGGCTCAAAAAGTGAACCCAAAACCCCGTCCCCAAAGGCTCAAAAAGTGAACCCCTAACCCCGTCCCCAAAAGTTCATTTCCCTTGCAACTTTTATTT
>JAEEWS010000030.1 GCA_016287765.1 Lachnospiraceae bacterium | reverse complement strand
TTCTTTTTGTTGGATTTAAAGGGAAAAATAATGCTTCCGGCAAATTGGTAGAATTGATTTCGCATGAACATTTACTCTTGACTAATTCTTTTGGCGGGCTACAAAAGGATATCTATTCAATTACTAACGACTATGAATATATAGTGATGTTTGGCGTGGACAAGTATTTGACATCCACAGTAAGAATCGAGGAGTCTGCAGTTAAGGACAATACAAGAGTTTATTCAAATCTTAAAATATCTAAGCTTACTAAATCGCTAATGGATGCCGGAGTAGAGGCGGAGATATCGGATAATCCTCAAAATAGCCTGTGTAATGAAGCATATTGGTATGGGCTTACTAGATTTGACGGAAGAGCTGTCTTTATTCATATTCCTACGATCAAATATGCAGATGAAATTTTTCTCAACAAAATGAAGTCTGCGTTTGGAAGATAAATCCGAAGTTAATCTTCCTAAGGGGGTGCAAATGCACCCCCCTCTCGTGCAAACCGGGGCGCGAGTAGTTATTGACCCTATCGAGTAAAAGAAAAATTCTTGAATATAATCACAATTTCGTGATAAAATTGCAACAGAGTTTTGGCGATTTTGCAGGATAAAAAGGAGCGACAATGGCTGTAAAATATGACAAATTATTCAAGGAACTGAAGAAGCGCAATATGAAGGATATCGAGCTTACAAGGGCGGCCGGATTCAGCGGAAACATAATGACCAGGATCCGCCGTGACGAGTATGTAAGTCTGGAGAGCATCGAAAAGATCTGCCGTGTGTTGAAATGCAAGGTGGATGATATTGTGACATTTACAAAATAGGAGAAACAGAATGTCTGAAGAAGAAAAAGACCTTAATCAGGGCGATATTGTTATATATCAGACCGATGATGGCGCTACAAAAATAGATGTCAGATTTGTAGATGAGACAGTGTGGCTAACGCAGCAACAGATGGCGGAGTTGTATCAAACATCCAGAACAAATGTTGTCGAACATATACAGCACATCTACGAAGAGGGAGAACTTGACGAACTTTCAACCTGTCGGATTTTCCGACAGGTTCGAATGGAGGGAAATCGTCAGGTTTCTCGTCAACTCCCCCACTATAACCTGGATATGATTATCTCTCTTGGATATCGAATAAAGTCCAAGATAGCTACCAATTTCAGAAAATGGGCTACAGAACGGCTGAAAGAGTACATGGTCAAGGGATTTACCATGGACGATGAAAGACTTAAAAAGCTGGGTGGCGGAAATTACTGGAAAGAACTTTTGGATCGTATCCGGGATATCCGCTCATCCGAGAAAGTCATGTACCGTCAGGTGCTTGATCTGTATGCTACCAGTGTTGATTATGATCCTAAAAGTTCTGAATCTATTGCTTTTTTCAAAATGGTACAGAACAAATTGCACTATGCAGCGCATGGACATACGGCGGCTGAGGTTATATATGAACGTGCGGACGCTGAAAAGCCGTTTATGGGACTGACTGCTTTTGACGGAGACTTCCCGACCGCAAAAGATATAGTTGTTGCCAAGAATTATTTGTCTGCCGAGGAGCTTAAAATTCTTAACGGCATCGTTTCCGGATATTTTGACTTCGCAGAAGTTCAGGCTATGCGCCATAACCCGATGTATATGAGCGATTATGTTGAACATCTGGACAGAGTTCTTGAATCTACGGGCGAAAAAGTGCTTGCCGGAGCTGGAAGAATAAGTCATAAGGAAGCAATGGACAAGGCGCAGGCTGAGTATCAGAAGTATATCGTACAGAATCTTTCACCAGTTGAAGAAGCTTATTTGCAGGCTATAAAAGAAGTTGAGGGAAAAGTGAAAGCCAAAACTATAGGGCGAGGGAAAAAGAAGGATAAAGCCGATCAGGAATGACAAATATAAAAGTTTTTCGGAAAGTTGACAGGGATAGTTGACATACTTGGTTGACATCCCTGTCATTGGTTCGCTTCTTTACTAAGAGACTCCATGCCGGTTTATGTGTTACACTGGGATTAATGAAAAGAGGATAGGGTTATGTCGTATGAAGATCCGTCAATAGTTCAGGAGTGGCTTGACCATTTAAAAGAACTGAATGTCAGGACGAAGAAGATGTTTGGCTGCTACTGTTTGTATTGTGACGGTCAGGCAGTGGGATGGATTCATGATAGCGTCCTAAGTTTGCGAGAAGTCGGCTTGGACTATTTGCCGGATGATATAAAAAGACCGGGAAAAGATGACAAGATACAGGAGCTGGTCATACCATTCGATTATGTTAATGCGGAATGGTTGCCCAGCGCTGTTCAGGATACTGCAGATATTCGAATGATTGGAGAATAGCAGAATATGCTTGATTTAAAAGAAATATATGAAAACGATAGTACAAAAAAGGTGATATGCACACGCTTTTGTTAAATAGTGAACACCCCCTTGCCGAAAAGTGAACACAGGGACGAAAAAGGGGTGTTCAAATGCACACCCCTAATTGCAGTAGTATTTTTTTAATACTTTTACTACGTTTTGACTACTACACAAGGCATTGATTTGCACCGAATTGCCCCTTTTTGCAAAAAGTGTAGTCTTGGAACAGTAAAAAATCACTCAAGCAGGAGTGGGCAAATCGCCCTAAAACACGGCATTTGGGGGCAATTTGAGAGGAGAAAAAGTTATGACCAAAGTATTATTCATCTGCCACGGCAACATATGCCGTTCTCCAATGGCAGAATTTATAATGAAAGATCTGGTGCGAAATGCGGGACGTGAAAAGGAGTTTGAAATAGCGTCCGCGGCCACAAGTACCGAGGAGATATGGAACGGAGTGGGAAATCCGGTGTATCCGCCGGCAAAGAGGAAGCTTGCAGAGCATGGGATATGCTGTGAAGGAAAGAGGGCAAGGCAGATAACGGCAGCGGATGGGGAGTACTACGACTTTTTGATATGCATGGATAGTGCAAATGTGAGGAACACTAAGAGAGTTTGCGGCCATGAAGAGAAGGTGCATCTTTTGCTGGAATATGCAGGAATAAACAGAGATGTGGCAGATCCCTGGTATACGGATGACTTTGAAGCAACCTGGCGGGATGTCCTGCAAGGATGTAAAGCATTATTGAAAACCTTATAGAGCCAAAGGGGACGTTTCTGTTTTGGCTCCCTTTTGGCTCTTTGCCTTCGAAATCTTGTGAATAGTTATTCACACTTTTGGATAAAAGTGCTAAAATAGCGATGGGCAACTGTATGGCTCAAAAAATGTGATGGAGGTTGAATTTATGAAGGTATTGCTTAAAGGGGGAAAGCTCTATGACGGATCCGGAGCGGATGCTGTTATGGAGGATGTTTTATTTGAGGATGACAG
The DNA here is from genome assembly GCA_016287765.1 of Lachnospiraceae bacterium. The sequence continues at coordinate 30,243 of JAEEWS010000030.1, read as the reverse complement.
GATTCTGGAAGTGGGGAATGGGATCAGCGAAGACAAGGCGGACAAAGTGGTGGATATCACCGGGAAGTCTGTTGCACCGGGGTTTATTGATGAGCATTCTCACAATGACTGGTTTGCGATCAAAAAAAACACTTTGCCCTATTTTGAACCTTTTATCAGACAGGGCATAACCACATTTATAGCAGGTAACTGCGGTGTGTCGGAGATAGGTTTTGAGAAGGATTGCAAGTACGTAGACAAGATGGGCGGAGGCCTGTTCTTCTTTAATGACACCACGGGAGAATACGGAAATGTAAATGATTTCCTGAAGGCGATCGATGAAAACTGTCCTGCCAATATGGCGGAGCTGGTGGGACATTGTTCTGCCAGAGCTGCGGTTTCAGGCTATTCCAACAGGAAGCTTACTCCGGAAGAAGAGCAGAAGATGCTTGATATCATAGAGGATAACCTTAAGAACGGTGCGGCAGGTGTTTCTCTCGGACTCATGTATGAGCCGGGACTCTATGCTGACGAAGACGAATTGAGAAAAGTGGTGGAGCTTTGCGTTAAGTATGATAAACCACTGACTGTTCATCCCAGAGCCAATTCGGCAGTTTCCATGGCTTATCCTCAGCTTTTGGGAAGGTCACACATCCTTCGCGGAGTGGATGAACTGGTAAACATCTCCAAGGGTACCAACCTTAAATTACAATATTCACATGCAATATTTGTGGGCAGAAGATCCTTAAAGGATCAGCCGGAGTTCCTGCAGCTTATAAACAAGATGAGGGATGAGGGAGTCAGAGCTCAGTTTGATATATACAATGAACTTAAGGGCGTTTCAGTCATCACGGTAATACTTCCCACCTGGTATCAGGGAATGAGCGAAGAGGAGAGGAATAAGCCTTTGACCAAGTTAAAACTCCGTGCACTCATAAAGGCAACTTCATTGCTTCTGGGCTTTGGATATGATGATATTGAAGTGGCTTATATCGGCCCGGGATATGAAAAATATGAAGGAAAGACAGTTCACCAGCTGGCTAAGGAATACAAAAAGTCGGACCTCGACATGTACCTGCAGCTTTGCAAAGAGTCCAATTTCCAGGGTCGTGTCAATATGGGGCCTTATACGACGGAGGATATAATACACGATTTTGAAAAAAATGATTTATGTCTTTATATGACAGATGCCTGGGTAGAAGATCACGGTATCCAGAATCCGGCCATATATGACTGCTTCCCTAAGTTTCTTCAGGATTCTTTAAGAGGGGACGGTGATATAATGCCTAAAACCATAAACAGAATGACCGGAGCTACGGCGGATCGCTTTATGATCAAAGACAGAGGGTATCTGAGACCGGGCTATTTTGCAGACATTACGGTATTTGATGAGAAAGTGTTGAAGGAATCTGAAAGAGACAATACCTGCTCCTTCGGCATTGACAGAGTTTATATAAACGGTAAGGAAGTTCTGGCGGATGGAAAGATCGACGAGAAGCTTTTGAAAAACGCCGGAAGAGCAATAAGAATATAAACTGTAAAAGCATAAATGTAAAACCTCCTTTCGAAGGATCGAACATGATCCCGAAAGGAGGTTTTCTATGTTACCCTTTACATAAGCCCGGGTAAAAAGCTTTTTTATTCCACGGCTTCTGCTTTGCCTTATGTTTTAATAGTGATCAGAAAAGTGTATAATACGTAAAAACCTGAAAAAAATATAGACTATTTGATGATCCGATGTAATTTATGATAGCGCTTTTGAATAATATAAACAATATAGGTGTAATTTGTTTGTAAAGGATACAATTTATTAATAATTGTTTATATATATGCGTTTAACTCTACTTAATGATTGTTTAATAATTTTTGACATATTATTGCGAAGACAAAAGAAACAGTCATTTGTCGGGAAAGGCCAACCGACGGAAGAAAGTGAGGAATAAATGTTTTTCAGAATATTGAAAAAAGATCTTATAAGGAAGAAGACCATGAATATCGTGTTATTGATATTTGTGCTTCTTTCCGCCATGTTTGCTTCTTCAAGTGTGAATAACATGCTCGCGGTTTACGGAGGCATCGACTATTACTTCGATAAGGCGGGAATGTCTGACTACATTATGATAGTTAAGAACAGAAACGGGGAAGATACGACAGAAAAATTGCTGGAGACAGCTAAAGCAGCTAATGGTTACAAGAAAGAGGACATCTTTTATTATTCTTCGGCAAATATTAAGAAGAATGGGGAGAAATATGCTTCTTTTGAAAATGCAGGTATCATCCTTCCCATTGGTAAAGCGTGTTTAAACTACTTTAATTCAAAGAATGAGACCATAACGGAGGTAAAGAAAGGACATGTTTACATAGGAGGGGCATTGGCCGATCCTAAAGTGACAACTGTAGGAGATGAATTCTGTCTGGATTATGGTGACGTTAAGATGAACCTTGTTATCGACGGATACATTAAAGATGCATTGATGGGATCACCGTTCATGGGAAATCCCAGGATGCTCATGAATGACGAGGATGCGGCGAAACTCTTTGGAGATAAAGATATAGTAAACAGCTATTCGGGAGCGATCTACTATGTTGATACGGATAGAGTAAAAGAATTGACGGAAGAATTATCTGATATAAAAAACGCCATGTTTTCCGGGGATAAAGGCATGATCAAAATGACCTATTTGCTGGAAATGCTGGTTGCTGGGCTTTTGATGGCAGTAAGCATATGCCTGATCCTTATTGCCTTTGCCATGCTTTCTTTTACGATCAAGTTCACATTGGAAGAAGACTTCAGAGAGATCGGAGTCATGAAGGCACTGGGGTTAAAGGCACGATCAATAAGAATGATCTATATTGTAAAGTATCTGTGTCTGGCGGTGATCGGCGCAGTAATAGGATACATTTTAAGTGTTCCCTTCGGGAATATCATGCTTGAAACTGTTACGGAAAATATTGTGATCGGAAACGAAAACCGGGTAGCGGTGGGCGTGATAAGCGCAGCCATGGTTGTGATCTTAACGGTGGGCTTTTGTTACCTTTGTACAAAAAAGATAAAGAAAATGTCCCCCATAGATGCGGTTCATAACGGAGAGACCGGTGAGCGTTATCATAAAAAGTCGATCATCAGGCTTTCAAAGACAAAGCTGGGCCTTAATGTGTTCCTGGGACTCAATGATGTGCTCAGTAAGCCAAAGCAGTATGTCAGTATGATAGCGACCTTTACGGTCTGCATTTTGCTGGTGGCGATGCTTGCAACAGCCGCAAACACTTTGATGAGCGATAATTTGATCTTTTTGTTCGGAACGACCGAAAGTGATGTCTTTTATTCCTCCACGGAAAAAATAATGGGCTCTATGGAGAGCAAAGACAAGGATTACCAGAAGAAAGTATTTGAGGAGATCGAAGAAAAACTTTCGGAGAACGGTATGCCGGGGAAGGTGCATGAAGAACTCATGTATCAGATACCTGTAGAGTTTAAAGGCAAGAATATGCTGATCTCCATGCAGCACTGTCCGGATACAAAGACCACAGATTATGTTTATGAGGACGGAGTGGCTCCAAAGTATGTGGATGAGGTGGCTTTTACACCGCAGATAATGGAAGAGCTTGGGGCAAAATTGGGAGATAAGATCATATTAGACCTAAATGGTCAGAAAAGGGAATGTATCATCACAGGAACCTTTATATCCATGAATATGCTCGGAAAAGTGGGAAGGCTTCATGAGGAAGCTGATTTAAAACCCAACACGGCCTCCAGCGGATATGCCTTCCAGATCGATTTTGACGATGATCCGACATCGGAAGTTGTAGATGAAAGAATAGAAAGATTAAAAGAGATATTTGATACTGAAGAGATATATAATGCCGCAGATTATGTGAAGACCTGCACCGGCTCCGCAGAAGTGGTGATGGCAGGTAAAAATCTGGTATTGGTCATTGCCCTTGTTATAGCTGCCTTGACGGCGGTACTTATGGAAAGATCATTTATTAGTAAGGAAACTACGGAGATTGCTTTGATGAAGGCTATCGGCTTTAAAAACAGAAGGATCTCAGCTCAGCACACCTGGCGGTTTATTACTGTAATGGGGATATCTTTGATCATTGCAAGCATATTGAACTATCCGGTGACAAAGCTTATATGTGACAGGATATTTGGAGCTATGGGTGCAATATCCGGGATAAAATACGATGTCAAGTTCCTTGAAGTTTACGGCCTGTATCCGTTAATGCTTACGGCTGTGGTTGTAGCGGCAGCGTGGGCTACTTCATTATACGCACGCAGGATACATGCCGATTCCATGGGCAATATTGAATAGAGAAAAAGAGAGGAAAAGAAAGGAAAAGAAAATGAGTACAGTGATTTCTGTTAAAGATCTATGCAAGACTTACGTTGTTAATAAAAAGCAGAACAATGTATTGAAAAATGTAAATTTCAATATAGAAGAGGGCGAGATGGTAGCTGTAATGGGACCTTCAGGTTCAGGAAAATCCACGCTTCTTTATACGGTTTCCGGAATGGACAGGATGACAGCGGGTGAGGTCACATTTAACGGCCGCGGTTTATCAAAACTTGATGACGATCAGATGTCCGAAATAAGACTAAACGAAATGGGCTTTATCTTTCAGCAGATGTATATGATGAAAAATCTTTCGATTCTTGACAACATTATACTTCCTGCTGTAAAGTCAAAAAAGAACGATCTGGGTCGCAGGGCCATAGTGGAGAGAGGACGTTCGCTCATGAAGAGGCTGGGAATAGAGGAGACCGCTGACAATGATATTAATGAAGTTTCAGGAGGTCAATTGCAAAGAGCGTGCATATGCAGAAGCATGATCAACAGTCCTAAGGTGATATTTGCGGACGAACCCACGGGAGCATTGAACAGAACTTCATCGGATGAGGTCATGACAGAACTTGTTAACCTAAATAAGGACGGTACGACCGTAATGCTGGTGACACATGATGTGAAGGTTGCGGCAAAATGCACCAGAGTCCTTTACATAGTTGACGGTAATATCCGTGGCGAAAAGAAGCTGGGAAGATTGGAACGGGAGATCGAGCTTAAGGACAGAGAAAGAGAACTGAGCAACTGGCTTATGGAGATGGGCTGGTAAATTCGGAGGAAGAATGCTGGATATACTCATAGTTGAAGATAATAAGGAATTGAGTTCTCTTCTTGCGGATTTCCTGCGGGCGGAAGAATATACCGTTTCCGTGGCGGAAAGCGGGGAAAAGGCCATTAAACTCTATGATACCTACGGGGCACGACTGGTACTTTTGGACATTATGCTTCCCGGACTTGACGGTATGTATATACTTAAAAAGATCAGAGAGAAGTCAAACACTCCAATACTCATGGTGAGCGCCAAAGTGGCGAAGGATGATAAGCTCAGGGCCATTGTTTCCGGAGCAGACGATTATATCGAGAAACCCTATGATATCGACATACTTCTTGCCAAGATCAAAGGCATATTTAAACGCCGCCTGGCAACGGAAACCTTTACCGACGGGAATATAACTCTGGATGTGGCTCACGAAAAGATACTTAAGGACGGGAAGGAAACGGATAACACCACAAGAGAGTTTGAACTTTTAAAACTGCTGATGGAAAATAAAGGTCACACTTTACTAAAGGAGTATATTTTTGATACAATATGGGGCATTGACAGCGACTCGGAATTGCAGACCCTGACAGTCCATATCAAATGGCTTAGGGAAAAGATCGAAAAAGATCCAAAGAATCCCAAAAAGATCATAACCGTATGGGGAAAAGGATACAGGTACGAATGATTTGAACAAGGGTGACGGCATTAAAAAAACCTTTATAAAACTTTGCATAGTCATATTTACTATTCTGCTGCTGATCATTTTGGCAGCAGAATTTGTCATGTTTAAGAAAAACAGCGCTTCCTCCTTCCTTTATAAGATCGAGATAAACCGTGTGGAGAATGAGCTTGAGCGAAGCGAAAGTGAGCCGGGATATGAACCTGACCTTACCGGATATGAAACTATTTTGGGTATCAAAAAAATGGATCAGGCATATATTGTGCCGGCAGATATGCTTGATAAGGAATTCTCCGAATACGACGGACATTATGTCCTAAAAAATATTTCCGGATCTGTATACAGGATAGACTATAAGGTTGACCTTTCATATGAAAGACGTGAGATAGTCATCATTGTTAATATCATTCTGGGGACGGTCATTGTTACGGCTGTAGGGATATTGGCCTTTCTGTACTTTTCATTGATAAAAACCTTCGGGCTGATTTCGGACTATCCGGAAGAACTGTCCAAAGGGCATATGGTTCCTCCACTTCCGGCAAAAAGGATCAAGTATTTCGGTAAGTTCCTCTGGGGGCTGGATGTATTAAGAGAAAAACTGGAGGAGGAAAAGAAAAAAAATCTCGAACTTCAAAAGGAAAGAAATGTTTTCCTGCTGTCTTTATCTCACGATATAAAGACGCCTCTTTCCGCCATTAAGCTTTATGCAGCTTCTGTCAGAAAAAACCTTTATAAGGATGAGGACAGGATAAGGGAAGTGGCGGAAAAGATCGACTATAACGCGAATGTAATAGAGAGTTATGTGGCAAAGATCATATCCGCATCCAACGACGATTTCCTTAGCTTTAATGTGAATAAGGGTGAGTTTTACCTTTCCGAAGTCGTAAATTACATTAAAGGTTTTTACGGTGAAAAGCTGAAAGCCATAGGGACGGAGCTTATCATCCCCGAGTTCACCGATGCTTTGATAGAGGGAGATAAGGAACGCTTTATAGAGGTGCTGCAGAACATCTTTGAGAATGCGGTCAAATACGGAGACGGACAAAAGATCGGTATGGATTTTTCGGATGAAGAGGAGTATAAACTAATTACCGTATCAAATACAGGATGTACTCTTTCACCCGATGAGACGGGGCATATCTTTGACAGTTTCTACAGAGGATCAAACGTGGGAAATAACAGCGGCAGCGGACTTGGACTGTATATATGCAAAAAACTCATGATCATGATGAACGGTGACATTTATGCCGGGTGTCCGGATGGTGAGATGAGGATCACCCTTGTGTGCTCTAAAAGGTGATCGGGGTATTTTGTAAACCCGGTTTATAGGATTATTTAAGGAGCAGATAACCATGAACACAACAATGAACGGTTCTAACATCATACAGGAACGGCTGTCAGCCGCAGGTGACGAAAAGTACAAAGAGTTTCAGTCAAAGCTGGTGCCCAATATAGATCCGGATACGATGATCGGAGTCAGAACCCCGGATATGCGAAAGATAGCCAAGGAATTCTTCGGGACAAAAGAAGGGGAAAGTTTTCTGAAAGATCTGCCTCACAGATACTACGAAGAAAACCTGGTGCATTTTTTTATGATCGCAGAGATAAGGGACTTTGATGAGTGCGTAAATGAAATCGCTGTTTTTCTGCCTTATGTTGACTGCTGGCCCGTATGCGACCAGTCAAGCCCCAAGGTCTTTAAAAAGCATCATGAGGAGCTTTTGCCGCTTATAAAGAAATGGATAGATTCTCCCCATGTGTACACTTCAAGGTTTGGACTGCGTATGCTCATGAATGAGTTTCTGGGCGCGGATTTTAAAGAGGAATTCCTTGAATGGGCGGCTTCAAAAGAGGGTGAGGACTATTATTTAAAAATGATGGTGGCCTGGTATTTTGCCACGGCCCTTGCTAAGCAGTGGGACTCGGCGGTTAAGTACATCGAAGAAAGAAGACTGGATCCCTGGATCCACAATAAGAGCATCCAAAAGGCTATTGAAAGCTTCAGGGTGTCTGAAGAACATAAAAGTTATTTACGAGGATTAAAATGAGAATCAAACAGATCAGAAGTTCGTTATTGCTGGTACTGACAGCGCTTATCTGGGGTGTTGCTTTTGTGGCACAGACCAAAGGTGGAGCGGCTGTCGGGCCTTTTTCCTTTATTTTCGTCAGATTTTTGATGGGATCCGCGGTTTTGGTACCGGTGATAAAGATCCTGGACAAGACCGGGCTTTCGGTGAGAAGACCGGAGACCAAAGAAGATAACAAAAAAATGTGGATCTATGGTGTACTTGTTGGCATAGCTCTTTGCCTGGCGGCCATAGCCCAGCAGCTTGGAATTGACATGGGAGCTCAGGTCAGCAAGGCTGGATTTCTTACCGCCCTTTATATTATCCTTGTTCCTATACTTGGCATATTTATCGGGAAAAGATGCGGATGGAACATCTGGCTTGGAGTAGGTATCAGCGTAATAGGTCTTTATTTCCTTTGCATGAGTGACGGTCTTGGCTTTAAGGCCATGGATCTTTCACTGCTGGCCTCAGCTCTTTTATATTCGGTTCAGATCCTTTTGATCGACAGGTTTTCTCCATTGACTGATCCTGTAAGGCTTTCTTCGATACAGTTTTTGACCTGCGGACTGCTGGCAGGCCTGCCTGCATTGATATTTGATGTCCCGAAATGCGGAGGCTTCGGCCCCTGGCTGGCTGCCTTCGGAAGTTGGGATGCCTGGATCCCTATTTTATATGCCGGAGTACTCAGCAGCGGAGTGGCTTACACCTTACAGGTAGTGGCACAGCCGGGACTGAATCCCACCATAGCCTCCCTTATAATGAGTTTTGAAGCCGTGTTCGGAGCTCTGGCCGGCTGGGTGCTTTTGGGACAGACTATGACCGGAAGAGAATTAATGGGATGTGTTCTTATGTTTGTGGCAGTGATCATCGCCCAATTACCTCTTTCGGACATATGCGTGAATTGCAGACGCAGTAAAAAGACAGTTTCTGATATAAAATGATGAAATATTCCGAAAACTGTGATAGAATATAACAAACCGGAAAATTAGCCGGGACGGACAACTGAAAACACCGGTTGTAATACGAGAGGATCATTATGAAAAAATTCATTTCATGGAATGTTAACGGGTTAAGAGCCTGCAAAGATAAGGGCTTTCTTGACTTTTTCAATAGTATAGATGCCGATGCCTTCTGCCTTCAGGAGACCAAGCTGCAGGAAGGACAGATAGATCTGGACCTTCCCGGGTACTTTCAATATTGGAATTACGCCGAGAAAAAGGGCTATTCCGGTACTGCGATCTTTACGAAGGAAAAACCTGTGGCTGTAACCTATGGCCTGGGCATAGAAGAGCACGACCATGAGGGAAGAGTTATAACACTGGAGTATCCCTCCTACTACCTGATCACGGTTTATGTTCCGAATTCCAAGGAGGACCTTTCCAGACTGGAATACAGAATGAAGTGGGAAGATGATTTCCTGGCCTATGTGAAGGGACTTGAGAAAAATAAGCCGGTCATATACTGTGGCGATCTGAACGTGGCTCATAAGGAGATAGACCTTAAGAACCCCAAGACCAATCATCACAATGCCGGATTTACCGACGAAGAAAGAGGAAAGTTCGATAATGTGGTGGCCAACGGCCTTACGGATACCTTCAGATTCTTTTATCCCGACTTAGAGCAGATCTATTCCTGGTGGAGCTACCGCTTTCAGTCCAGAGCTAAAAATGCCGGGTGGAGGATAGACTATTTCATCACTTCAGCTTCTCTTAACGCTAAGCTCAAGGATGCTAAGATACACACAGAGGTTTTGGGCTCGGATCATTGTCCGGTGGAGCTGGACATTGATATCTGAAACTTGGATGACAGGAAGGATCAGATATCGGATATAATAATAACTTGAAGTAATGTTGGGGAGATAACATGCGAGATTTTTTGCTGGCAATACAATGTATCAGTATAGTAGGTTTGTTTACGGAGTGCTGGGCTATTTTTCAAAGGATGAAGAGCCGTCTGCACTATTATCTGTTTTTAAGTTGTATTTCGGCTCTTGTGATAAATACGGGTTATATCCTGGAGATCACTTCAAAAACCGAGGAGGCATTTATCGCCGCCCTTAAGTTCGCTTATTTGGGCAGGGCGTGGTATGCCTTCTTTCTGTTTTTATTTACTATGGAATTTGTAAGAGTGAAGCTGCCGGGATACATTAAAAAGATAATGATCCTGGTTCATGCATTTACTTATGTGGTTATTCTTATGTTTCCGGGAAACAGGCTGTATTACACGGATTGGGAATTCGTAACCGACGGTCTGTTCCCTTATATGAAACATGGAAACGGCCCTTTGCATCATTTGCATATGTTTTTTCAAGTCTTTTATATAGTGCTCGGTCTTTCCTTTCTTTTTCTTGCGCATCGCCGGGAAAAGAACCCTAAAATGCGCAGACGCCTGTTCATGGTGATACTTGCCTTCTTTACCGAAAGCGCCTTCTTTATCGCACAACTTTCCGGTATATACACAAAAACAGGATACTACGATGTTTCAAATATCGGATATTTTATTGCAAGCATGATCATGCTGGTGGCCATACTGTCTCTGGATCTTCTGGGAACCAACGATATAGCCAGGGAATTTGTTATAGACAGGATATCCGAAGGGATAATCGCAGTTGACAATGATGATAGGATACAGTACTTTAACGAGCCTGCGGCCAAGCTCTTTCCGGAACTGGATAAAGAACTTACTGAGCCTAGGAAACATGGGAGAAAGCGTTTGGGAGAGCAGGAGATCCTTTCTACCATACGTGAGGCCATTGAAAAAGAAGAAAACATAATGATCGACGAACGGCTGTACAGGCCGGATGAAAATGAGCTGATGAGAGACGGAGTAAAGTTCGGTAAACTTTATGCCCTGGTTGATGAAACGGAACACATACAATACTTAAAGGAATTGGAAAAAGAAAAGGAAAATGCCGATAAGGCCAATGTGGCCAAGAGCAGATTCCTTGCAAGAATGTCCCATGAGATCAGAACTCCCATAAATGCTGTTCTGGGAATGGACGAAATGATCTTAAGAGAGTCGGGAGAAAAGACCATAAGGGATTACGCCGGAGATATAATGGCAGCGGGTAAGACTCTTATGTCCCTTATAAATGATATTCTGGATTTTTCCAAGGCTGAAGAGGGACAGATGAAGATAATCCCCGTGCAATACGAAGTGTCTTCATTGATCAATGACCTTGTCAACATGATAAGGGACAGGGCGGTAAAGAAAGGCTTAAAGTTTACGGTTGAGGCCGAAGAGGGTATACCTCACCTCCTTAACGGTGATGAGCTGCGTATAAGACAGTGTGTTATGAACATTCTTACCAACGCAGTCAAATACACGGAAACAGGTTCGGTAAAAATGCAGGTATCCTATAAGAAGGCTGCCACTTCCCGTGATCATATCCTGCTTTCCTTCTCTGTTGAAGATACAGGCATAGGCATGCACAAGGAGGATATGGAAAAACTCTTTTCACCCTATGAAAGGATCGATGAGGAGAGAAATCGTGCCATTGAAGGAACGGGACTGGGAATGAGCATTACCAGACAGCTCCTGGAACTCATGGGAACACAGCTCTGTGTGGAAAGCGAGTACGGTAAAGGCTCGACCTTTTCTTTTGAAGTGGAACAGGAAGTGGTTTCATGGGATAAGATAGGAGATTACAATCATCGTCTCGTGGAAACAGGCAGTGAAGAAAAGGGCTATCGTGAACTGTTCCATGCACCTAAAGCCAGGATACTGGTGGTGGATGACACAGAAATGAATCTGACTGTCATAAAAAGTCTTCTTAAAAAGACTGATATACACATAGATACCGCACTGTCGGGAAAAGACGCTTTGATGCTGGCAGCGGTAAACAAATACGATGCTGTATTTATCGATCATATGATGTTCGAAATGGATGGCATAGAAACCCTCAGTAAACTCAGGAAGGAAGGAAAGAACAGAGAGACCCCCGCTGTGGCGCTTACGGCAAATGCAATATCCGGAGCAAGAGAAATGTATCTTGAGGCAGGCTTTGACGATTATCTTTCCAAGCCTGTTGATGGGGAAAAACTGGAAAGAATGCTGTATAATATTCTTCCCGTAGAAAAGATACAGGCTGTTGACAAAAATGAAAGAAGCACTATAGCATCAGGTCCTGCAAGATCTAAGATCCTGGTAGTGGATGATGATGAATCCGTATGTGCTTTGATAAAAAGCATAATGGAACCGGCCTATGATATTGAAGTCTGCATGAAGGGCGCAGAGGCTCCGAAAAAAGCCAGAGACATAAAGCCCGAACTCATCATCCTGGATGTGCATCTGGCGGACAGAAACGGTTTCGAGCTCATGAGGGAATTTAAAGCCTGTAATGAGACTGCAGACATTCCGGTACTCATGGTTACCGGAGATAATGACGCGGACACAGAGGAAAACGGTCTTAAATGCGGTGCATCGGATTACATCGTAAAACCCTTCGTGCCCGATGTTCTTAAACAGCGTGCAAAGCATATAATAGATCTTCACAGGTATCAGAGATCCATAGAGGATGAGGTTGAAAGGCAGACCAACAGAAGTATGAGACTGGGCAGAGAGATGATGTTTGCCCTTTCTAAGACAGTCGATACCAAGGACTTTTACACAGATGGTCATTCCAGAAGAGTGGCCGCTCTTTGTGCCGAGATCGGAAGAAGAATGGGAAAGAATGACTTTGAACAGGTGGATCTGTATGAAGTCGGTCTTTTGCATGATATCGGCAAGATAGGTATACATGAAGATATAATCCACAAAAAATGCAAGCTGTCTGATGATGAGTTTGCAGAGATCAAGGAACACACCATAATGGGCTATAATATCCTGAAAGAGATCTCGGATATGCCCATGCTCTGTGAAGGTGCCAGATGGCATCATGAAAAATATAACGGTACCGGTTATCCGGATGGACTTAAGGGTGAGGAGATACCGGAATGTGCCCGCATTACCTGCGTTGCAGACTGTTATGATGCCATGACCAGTACCAGGACCTATTCAAAGCCCAAGACCCGTGAAGAGGTTAGGGCCGAGTTTGTCCGCTGCAGAGGAGTTTTGTTCGATCCCAATATCACCGATGTAATGCTTGCGATGATCGACGAGGACGAGGATTATCGGATAAATGAAAAAGCTTTCAGCGGAGAGGTGTGGAAGGAATACAACAGGCTTTGGAAAAATATGGATTATGAGGAGCCGGCATATGAAGAGGCCGTGAACGTGAAGCTGAGGATCGCAGCTGAAGGGGAAGATGCGGCTGTGACAGTGGAAGAAGATGAAAAGCTGCCGGACTATCTGTATTCGATCTCGGAGCTGAATGTGGAGGAAGGGCTTAAAAACTGCGGCTCAGCTCAGGGATATATGTCAGTGCTTTCGGTATTTAAACAGACCGCAGGACCCAAGGCGGAAGAGATAGAAGGTTTTTATAATGCCGAGGACATACAGGGATATACAGTAAAGGTTCATGCTCTTAAGAGTTCTGCACGTATAATAGGCGCCGCAGTGCTCTCAAAACTTGCTGAACAGCTGGAGTTTGCCGGGAAACAGGACGATAAGGAGTTTATAAAAGAAAATACGGATAAACTGCTTAAAATGTATCGTGAGCTGGATAAGGAGCTTTCAGCCGATGACTGCGAATGCGCTGAAAAAGCAGAAATAAGTAGCGCCGAATTAAAAGAGGCTTTTCAGACAGTGATCGAGATTGCGGATGCCATGGATTACGGGCTTATGGATCAGCTGTTGAAGAGTTTACATGACTACGATCTTGAAAGCTTAGCGGAGTCAAGACTTTCGGAGCTGGAAAAGCTTTTGTCCGAACTTGACTGGGAAGGAATGATAAAAATAGCTAAGGAAGCATATGATAGTATAACGGAGGCATAAAATGAAAGGATCTAAGGGGGATGGAAAAGTATTGATCGTCAGCTGCAGTGACAGCTTTCTGGCGAAAAGTCTTACATTAAAGTTAAAAGGGGAAAACATTGAGACCGAATTTGTTCATGCGGAGATAAATGAGATCAAGCCCCATGCGGATGATATGGAACTTGTCATACTGTTTATGAGCGAAGAACTGGAAATGATGACTAAGACACTGGTTTATCTTAAAGACATTTTGGAGGATAAACAGGTTGGACTGTTTTTGATCGGAGACCAGCAACAGTATGACATTGTTAAAAAAACCATACCGGAGCAGTTCTTTACAGAGTGGATCAAGAGACCTTTGGATATTGAACTCCTGATAAAAAAGACAGGAGATTATCTGGATGATAATACCGGAGCAAAACGAAAAAAAACCATACTGATAGTTGATGATGATATAACCTATATGCGGACAGTGTTTGAGTGGCTGAAGGACAGATATCACGTCGGAATGGCAGCCAACGGTGTTCAGGCCATAGGTTATCTGGCAAAAAATAAGGCGGATCTGATCCTTTTGGATTATGAGATGCCCATAGCCAACGGACCTCAGGTATTGTCAATGTTAAAGAATGATTCGGAAACGGGCAATATTCCGGTAATGTTCCTTACGGGCCACAGTGACAGACAAAGTGTAATGTCGGTTGTGGATCTTAATCCCGTGGATTATCTCCTTAAGACGATCGATAAAGGGTCTTTACTTAAAAAACTTGAAATGTTTTTTATTAAAAATCAAAATCTGAAACAGAGCTGATGAATTAAAAATGATCGGGCAGGCTTACCTGTCCGATCATTTTCTGTATAACTTACGGTATTCTCTCGGCGAATAGCCGGTTACATCGTGAAAAGTCTTGTTGAAGGCAGTGGTTGATTGAAAGCCTGCCCTGAATGCACATTCTGTTATGGAAAGATCGTCATCCAGCAGAAGAGAAGCTGCAGACTTTACCCTTATCCCTGAAAGGTAGGAAGGAAATGACATGTGCATATGTTGCTTAAATAACTTGGAAAAGTAAAAAGTACTGAGGCCAATGTGAGATGCCACTTCAGCTTGGGTCAGGTTCTCGGAGGAATTTCCGGTATTTTTTAGTTGTCAGCTCTTGAATATCCGCATTTCATATGCTTACTCGACTCTGCAAGTACTGCAGTGAGAGCTCTTGTGGACTCTCTTTCGGCCATCTTTGCAAGTCTCAAGTTTGCTTCCTTTACCGGGCTGTAATCCTTGGAAGCGATCATCTTATCATCGGATTCTTTGATAAGCCTGTGACTTTCATTGGCCATGGTGTGCTGATAGCGCTCGATAAGCTGTATGCATGCGCCGTAAGCGGGATCCGCAAGAGCTGCGATCATTCTGCTGGTCCAATAGAAGTTGGTGCTTGTGGCATCAAGTGTAACCTTGCTGAGATAATCGGGGATCCTGTCGGTATTGGTGTATACGGGAAGCATTGCATTAAAGGGATTGGGACCGAAGCAGATCCACTCAAGGGCAGCGATCTCTGCGGGAACATTGTTCCTTATCTGCAATACAGCCATTACGCCGGTGCGGTTGATACCGATGGGACGATATATGCCCTTTGTGGGAAGATCTGCTTTACTGTAGGGATTGTAAGGAGTTCCCTGATAGTAAGAGGAAAGGATGTATTTAACATCTTCCACAGTGACTTTCCATTCGGGTTCAAGAGACCAGGGGATATTGTCGGATTCGGGTGTGAAATCTGCATCCGGGCCATCCCATTTATATTTGGTGGGGCAGAAGTATCTTCCCATGAACCAGCCTCTGGGAGTGTTGTAAACGTGATCGGAATCATCGTGGCTTCCGAAGATCCTTCTGGGATTAAATTCATCGGACTTGTTTGTGTCAAGGCAGTTCTTTTCGATAAATTCCTTAAGATCTGCGGAGCACATATAGTTTTCAGCTTTTCCGAGAGCATCATTAAGATCGAAACGATCCAGACCAAACTGGTTGGGCATGATAACGCATTCGTCATCTTTTACTCTGGCAGCGATCCAGTGATGACCGCCTATGGTTTCAAGCCACCAGATCTCGTTGTTATCGGAAAAAGCAATACCGTTGTTCTCGTAGGTACCGTATTTTTCGAGCAGACTGCCAAGACGTTTAACTCCTTCTTTTGCGGAACGGATATAGGGGAGAACGATGGTTACGAAGTCTTCCTCACCAAGACCGCCGATAACTTCCTTTCCTGTCTCGGGATCTTTTTTGTTGTATACCACCAAAGGGTCGGCGCCCTGAACACGTGCGTTGGTGGTAATGGTCTCGGTTGCGGTCATTGCCACATTGGCGGCATTAATGCCGCAGGCAGCCCAGATACCGTTCTTTGGATCCACGCTGGGACTTGCGGTGTAGCTCATAGGGTTTTCCGGAAGATCTACGGTCAGATGTGCGATCTTGCTCTTGTATTTTTTTGGCTGATTTTTGGGATTTACCACCACCAGCTTCTTTACATCAAAAAATCCGTCATCGTTTCTTGCTATCATTGTGGAGCCGTCATTTGAGGCTTTTTTACCCACAAGGATCGTTGTACATGCCATATATGTTAATTTTCCTCCTGATTTTGATCTGTGAAGGGCTGAAGATGCATGTGCATTATCGGCCCGACTTTATATAATATCATATCCGAAAAGACGAAACAAGCACGGACATTAGCGCGTTGCATTATCGGAGCGGGGACCGGCCCCTTTCCTGTTGATAAAAATACATTGGTATATTGCGTATGATCTACCTTAAATGATATAATCCACTATAATATTATTTATAAAAAGTTTCATTTATTAAATGAAATAACAGAGTTTGTGAGGATGTGTCATGTCAAAGAGAAGGAGCCCGTACAATGTGATACTTATCTCGGTGGATGCGGTTGCAAAGCCCGATGCAAAGAGTTTTCTCGAACTTCCGGCTTTTAAGTATTTTACCGGGAGAGGAACCTTTACGGATAACGTTAATACCATATATCCCACCATCACTTATCCCATACATTCCACCGCTATTACGGGAAGATACCCGGATCGCCATAACATAGCCCACAACGAGCCCTGGCAGCCGGATGTGAATGACAGGATGAGGGTATGGCATTGGGACATTAAGGACATAGGTGTAAAGACCTTGTGGCATGCGGCCGCAGAGAAAAAGCTGCGCACAGCATCCCTTCTATGGCCTGTTTCGGGTAAGGCAAGAGGCATCATCAAATGGGATTTTCCGGAGGTACTCCCTTTACCCGGCGAGAATCCTGTGATCAAGATGATGAAATATGCTTCCAGGATCTGGCTGGCACGTACAGAACTCATGTATAATAAGGAGAGAGTGAGCCTTAAGCGCTGTGACCTGGACGATTACATGGCTCTTTTATGCGAAAAGCTGATAGGAAGTGCCAATTATCCGGACCTTCTTACAGTTCACTTTGCCGATACGGATGATACCAGACACAACGAGGGCGTGGGAACCGAGGCCGATAAGGCGGCTATCCTCAGAATGGACAAACGTGTCATGAGACTGATCGAGGCCGTAAAGAAGCGTGGGATCGAAGACAGGACGGTTTTTGTTATAATGAGCGATCACGGACAGCAGAATGTGCCCAAGGGATATATCACGCTGGATAAACAGCTGTGTGAGGCAAACATGGGAAGAGCACAGTCCATTGGCCTCGGGGCATATATTTACGCGACGGATACAGACAGAGCCGTTAAATACCTTGAAGAAAACAAGGAAGAACTTCACATAAAATATATACTTAAAAATGAGGATCTAAGGAAACTGCATGCACCTAAAGACATTAAGCTTGCGGTACAGGCTGAAGAAGGCTACGGATACGTGGACAGAAACTGTGACTGCGATCATCTCGGAGACCATGGTTTCGGACTTGAAGTACCGGAAGCCAAAACCCTTCTCTGGCTTGTGGGAGGACCCTTTAAAAAGGGTGTTACCATCCCCGGGGCGGAGATGGTGGATATAGCTCCGACCATTGCGGAGGTAATGGGTCTTTCCATGCCGGACTGTGACGGACGAGTGCTAAGGGAAGCCTATGAAGAAGACAATAAATTGACAAACAATTGACCTCTTTTTGAAAAATAAATTGTTTATTATAGATATGAAACTTCGGTTTCAACGGGGGATGAACAAATTAGGAGCTAACTATGCGTGGTTTAGAAAAAAAGAAGTTTATATGCTTCGGATTAATGATTGGCCTGGTGCTGTTTACGGTTTTCCAGCCGGTAAAAAAAGTATATGCAGCTTACGAACTGCGAAATACCACCACCAAGAACCAGATAAAATCAACCGATAATTATCATGACAACTGGCTCTATTGGGCCCAGGGCGGTTCCAGGTATGGAATGATGGGACTTTACGGCTGCCACGTGGTGGCTTATGCCAAGCTTTTAAAAGAAAGCGGATGCCCACTGCCTGACAGCTTTGATCCCGATGATCTCTACATATGGGGAAGAAGTACATCCTATAACGGGAATACCTATCTTACTTCCACCATGCTTGAGACCAATGTGGCCGGAAGAGCCAAGATGCCCTGTAAATTTGCGGAGGTTTACGGCTTTGATCTTGAACTGGCAGGGACCTATATAATCACAGGACTTTCCGAGTCAAAAAAAGTAGATAAGGTAATGGAATTCATAAATCAGGGATACTATGTCGTCCTTGGATGCGGAGAACATTTCACATATATCGCCAGAGAGGAGAGCCTTAAAAGGGGTACTCCTATCATCAGTGATTCCTGGGGAAAATACAGCTGGAACACCCTGGCATTGGTGGAATACAGAAAGTATTCAACCGTATGGGCCGATCCTCCGTCCTACGATGCCATCTTCTACTATAAGACAGGCAGCAGTAATCCGGTATATACCCCTACCCCCACTTTCGAACCGGAGTATTACTCCACCGTGGGTATAGGCAAATCTGCTTCCGAAACTACGGACAGAACCTATATGACAGTGGGTGAGACGGTCAATTTCGGTTTTTACGGAGCAAAGGGATACAATAGAGAGACGGATCGTCCTACCATATCCTGGAAGAGTTCTAATCCCAATGTGGCCACAGTCAGCACAGGAGGAGCGGTCAAAGCTGTTAAAGCGGGAAGTTGTGACATAACACTCACTGTACTGATAAGAAGCACCAGGACCCAATATACGGGTAGGATGACAGTGACAGTGGCGAATCCCGCAACACCCACGCCTACACCAAAGGCACCCATAGAACTGATCCTCGGTCTTTCCGACGGATCCAGGGAGATCACACTTTATGAAGGCGATACCTTTGATCTGGATAATTTTAATATAGAAAGCATAATGGAAAATCCGGACAGCGCTTCGATCTCGTGGAAGAGTCCCAGACCGGATGTGGTATCCATAGATGAAAACAATGTAGCTACCGCCAATAAGGCGGGGGTGTGCTATCTGAAATGCGAAACCCTTGATAAAAAAAGCGGCCAGGAATATTTGGGTAAAGCGTGGATCAATGTTATAAAAGCAACCACCGAAGTTGTATTGTCCAGAATGGATAATATTACGGAGATGAGTGATTATATGCTAAAGAGTGCAGAGTATGACGATAAGGTGATACCTGATTTCACTTATGATTCCAAGGTGGCTTTACTGGCTAAGGGAGTAGCTGATATAAATGAGATATCCCAAAGGGAAAGTGCTGTTATTGCTGTTCCCGTGACCTGGTCAATAGACGATATAAAAGACATTCTGAACGCTGATTTTGTTAAGCAGTATCTGGGGGAGGCAGTCAATGTTATTAAGGATGGAAGGATAAAAGTAAAAAAAGACGAGAAATATTACTATATTTTTGGAGATTTTAGCTAGTTTTTGTGTTTTTCTGTTTGACTTTTTGTACCGAATAAGTGTATAATTAACTAAATGATACTGAAGTATCACCTCAAAATGATATTCCCTCATCGGTTTTGGTCTGAGGTACTATCGTCGGAGCGGTACAGTACTTCGCTTATCAAAGCGGTGGGAATAAAATACATTTAAGATTAACGTCGGGTTTTCAGGCTTTTGCCGGGAGGATTCGACGCTTTTCTTTTTTTCTTTATTCTCCGGGATTCAGTGTATATTTTTTTGGAGCCTTATTCATCCGTCCATCCCTTTTTCACTTGACAAATTTAACTTGATGGTGTAAAAATAGATAAATTTTTTTATTCGGAGAAAAAGCCATGAACAGAAAATTTGAGACTAATGAAAAAGGACATTTGATGCTGGGCGGGATCGATACGGTGGATCTTGCAAAAGAGTACGGTACTCCACTTTATGTAATGGAGGAAAACACCATTCTTACCGCTATGAGAGAGTACAAAGCTTCCATAGAGAAGTTTTACGGAGGCAACGGACTTATATGCTTTGCTTCAAAAGCTTTTTCATGTAAGGAAATGTACAGGATCACCATGAGAGAAGGCCTCGGAACGGACGTGGTTTCCGGCGGCGAACTTTATACGGCACTTTCGGTAGGTTTTCCTGCGGAAAAGATCTGTTTTCATGGTAACAATAAATCAGACAGCGAGTTGGAATTTGCCCTTAAGTCTAAGGTAGGACGCATTGTGGTCGATAATGCGGAAGAATTGGAAAGACTTTCTGCCATGGCTGCCGGGATGGGGATCGAAGCTCCTGTAATGTTCAGGATCAAGCCCGGCGTGGATGCTCACACCCACAGTTTTGTAATGACCGGTCAGATAGATTCCAAGTTTGGTTTTGCCCTTGAAACAGGTGAAGCCATCGAGATCATAAAGAAGGCCGTTAAGACCCCCAATATCCGTTACGTGGGCATACATTGTCACATCGGATCGCAGATCCATGAGCTTTTGCCTTTTACCGAAACAGCCAAGATCATGATGAACTTCATGGGGGAGGTTAAGAAAGAGACCGGCCTTGACACCGAAGAACTTAATCTCGGCGGCGGTTTTGGTATCACCTATACCGACGAAGACAACAGGATCGAATATCCTGCCTATATGGAAGCCGTTTCCGAAGTTATCCACGAATTGGCAAAAGAGCTGGGGATCAAGCTTCCCTTTATACTTATGGAGCCCGGAAGAAGCATTGTGGGAGAGGCAGGTACCACTCTTTATACAGTAGGAGCCGTTAAGACCATTCCCAATATCAGAACCTATGTTTCCGTAGACGGCGGTATGTTTGATAATCCCAGATATATCCTGTACGGATCAAAGTATGATTTCCTGCTTGCAAATAAAGCCTGCGAGCCTGCCGTTAACAAGGTTACGGTTGCGGGAAAGTGTTGCGAGAGCGGAGATCTTCTGGGAGAAAATGTTCCTCTGGGAGATGCAAGGTGCGGCGATATAATGGCTGTTTTTTCCACAGGTGCATACAACTATTCCATGTCTTCAAATTACAACAGAAATGTTATCCCTCCCGTTGTTTTTGTTAAGGACGGAAAGTCAAGAGTAGTGGTTAAACCTCAGACTTACGAAGATCTTGTAAGAAATGATGTTTAAAGATCATCTTATATGAGCATAAAAACAGAGCATGCCTTAAGGACATGCTCTGTATTTTTTTAAAATCTGTATCTTTTATGGATCTTATCTTCTCCGCAAACCTGTCTGGTGCCGTCGGAATCGGTAATTATATAATCACCTTTGCCGATAAAAGTACGGCCGCGTCTGTGGAGTATGTAAGGGCAGACAATGTCTCCGTTGGGCTGTTCGATCTTTACCAGTGAATCTGTTACGATCCAACCGTCCGTAACTACATCGGAGAATAATTCAAATCCGTCTTCAAGACCTTTACCGGGTTCATATTTAACTATATCGGATTCAAGTTCGACTCTTATCGCTTTCATATTGGCACCTCCTTATAGGGTAAGTTGCTAAATAAATGTTTCAAGGTTTTTTTAGGTTCATCTTGTATATGATATATCGGCTTGCAGAACTCAGAAATTAAGCCAAAGCCTTTTTTATCTCCGATTCAGAAGCTTTAACGCTTCCGCTGACCATTTCCGGCTTTCCGCCGCCTCTGGCGTTTATTGACGCCAATTTCTTTTGGATCTCTCTGCAATCTGCGGTTTTGCTTCCGATGAAATAGGTCCATCCTTCCGCATCGCTTCCGGAAAAGAAAGAGCAGACACCCTTATGCTTTTCTGTAAGTTTGTTTAAAACATTTCGCATTATAAAGGAGTCGGTTTTCTCTTTGAAGAGGGTAACATTCTCAGCATCTTCCGGAATATCGGAAATATCCTTTAATAAAAGCTCCTGCTTTACAGAGGCAAGTCTGGTGTTAAGACTCTGGATCTCTGTTTTCATGGAAGAGATGTTGTCTTTAAGATTCTCACGGCCTGTGGTAAGCACTTCGGTAAGGGAATCTATGAGATCAAGGCTTTCCCTGAAATAGGCGAGAGCCCGTTCACCGCACAGGATGTGGAGTCTGACACCGCCTTTATAGTTTTGAAGATGTATGACCTTAAGGATCCCTATCTCTCCGGTCTTCTTAACGTGGGGAGCACAGCAGGCACAGCAGTCATATCCGGGAATGGTGACGATACGTATGGCTCCTTTAAGCTCCTTTTTGCAACGGTATTCCGTATTTGCAAGGACCAAAGGAGAAGGATATTCACAAAGGATGTCTATATTTTTGTAAATCGCTTCGTTCACCTTGTTTTCAAGAAGCTCGATGTCTTTTGCCGTAAGGACTCCGTCGTAATCCATGGTCACTGAATTATCGCTTAGGTGAAAGCCTACATTATTAAAGCCATATATTGACGCCACCAGTCCGGAAAAGATGTGCTCTCCGGAATGTTGCTGCATGTTGCTGTATCTGTGTTTAAAATCTATGAGGCCCGACACTTCGGAACCGGCTTCCACAGGGGAAGCAAGATAGTGGGTGATCACGTCCCCGGAGATCTGTACATCCTTGACCTCTATACCGTTTATTTCGCCCTTATCCGGGCTTTGTCCGCCTTCCTCGGGGAAGAACAGGGTGCGGTCAAGAACAGTGGCAAAACAGGTCTCGTTGTTTCTTGTGACGGGGGTGCAGCCGGTCACAGTGGCGGTAAACTCTGTGGCATATGCATCGCCGTCGTATAATTTAAGGGTTTCCATTATTTATTCCTCTTTACTAATTCTATAAGGTCCATGGGTTTGGATATTACAGCCGCAGGAGCATCTACTTTTCCGAAGCCGTAATCGGCCCATATGATGGGAACTCCGGCTTTTTCACAGGCATTGGCATCCATCTGCGTATCACCCACATAATAGGGATGGGACAGGTTGTGCTTTTTAACCATGATACGGATGTTCTCATCCTTTAAAAGACCCTTGTCTCCGTAACAGGAAAAATCAGTTACATATGGTGTCAGGGCTGACTTTTTTAACAAAAGTTCGATGTAGCCACTTTGACAGTTACTGATTATGAAAAGAGGGATCTTTTCGGAAAGGGTTTTAAAAACCTCTTTTATACCCGGATACAGTATCCCGGACTCTTTGTTGATATAGGCATGTTCGTATTCGTAACACAGTACCTTGAAACTGTCTCTGGTTGCTTTGGGCTCCTTGGGCAATATATCGGCTATTATATCATCCATGGGAAGTCCGAAGAGGCCTTTGAGGCGTGCGGCATCCACATGGGCATAGGAAAGACCGCACCGGTCCAGAGCGGCATTCCAGGCTTTTGAAACTATCGGGGTAGTATCCCAGATGGTTCCGTCAACATCAAAAATCAATGAATCGATCATAAATAACTCCAAAAAATGTCATATATGGTAATTGTAACCTATTATGCCGAGTTTTGCCACTTTTTTAGCGTTTATTCATCATTTTTTAATCACGTATGAAGCGGATTGCGAGTTTAGAGGCAGCGGGGAGTGAACAGTAACGTATGAAACTTTTGATCTTGTGAAAATTTGTTTATCGCTGTACTTTCTTAAAGAAAAAGGTTATTATAGTAAAAGGTTTTTAAGCAAAGGTTCTTTTGATCTTATTGGGGGATAATTATGAATGTTATCGAAGCTTTTGAATTAAAAGATGTAATGCTTACGGATGATTATCTTGTTAATGCCGGCGCTCTTGAAAAGGAGTATCTGCTGTCCTTTGACAATGACAGATGGCTGGCGGGCTTCAGGGAAAATGCCGGACTGGACATGAAAGGTGCCGGGCGTTATCCGGGGTGGGAAGACAGCATGATAGGAGGACATGCCTTCGGGCATTTCTTAAGTGCCTGTGCCATGATGTATGCAAATCCCATAACCGACAGGAAGGACAAGGCGCTTCTGTTTTCAAAGACCGAAGAGCTTATGGAGGAGCTCCTTAAGTGCAGCAAGGCATCCAAAGGAAAACCCGGCTTTTTGTTTTCCGCGACCATGCCCGACAAAGACAATCCCGAACTCCAGTTTGATAATGTGGAAAAGGGAAGGGGAGATATCTTTAAAGAAGCATGGGTACCGTGGTATACCATGCATAAGATCATTCAGGGGCTCATAGATGTGTGGCGCTTCATGGAAATACCCGCGGCGCTTGAAACTGTGACGGATCTTGGAATATGGGTTTTTAACCGTGTATCCGGCTGGAGCGAAGAAACGAAAAAAACAGTGCTGGGTATAGAATACGGTGGAATGAACGATTGTCTATATCAGCTCTATGACATCACAAAGGATGAAAAAATGGCTGTTGCGGCCCATGCCTTTGATGAAGAGGAACTGTTTATCAGAATACTTAACAATGAAAAAGATGCCTTGAACAGGATACACGCAAACACCACCATACCCAAGTTTCTTGGGGCATTGGCAAGATATACCTGCTGTGACGGATGTGTTATATGCGGGGAAAAGGTGGATGCTTCCCGCTACTTTGAATATGCAAAAGCCTTTTTTGATACCGTGGTAAACAAGCATACATATATTACGGGCGGAAACAGTGAAAATGAGCATTTTGGACCGGATCTGTTGCTTGACGTCAGAAGAACGGATAAAAACAACGAAACCTGTAATGTGCATAATATGCTGAAACTGGCAAGAAATCTGTTTATGCTTACAGGTGAAGTAAAGTATGCGGACTTTTATGAAAATGCCTATATAAATGCCATACTTGCATCTCAAAATCCTGTAACGGGAATGACTATGTATTTTCAACCCATGGCTACGGGCTACTTTAAGGTCTTCAGCAGCAGATATGAGAACTTTTGGTGTTGTACCGGAACGGGAATGGAGAATTTTTCCAAACTTAATGACAGTATTTACTATAAAAAGGATTCGGATATCTGGATAAATATGTATTTCGGTTCCGAAGTAACCTACATGGATATAGGTCTCACTCTTATCCAGGATTCTTCCGTGCTGTACGGAGGAAACAGCTGTTTTGAGATAATGTGCGACGAAGAGAAGGTTCACGCCGTTCTTTATTTCAGAATACCGGATTGGGCTGCGGGAAAAATGCAGATAGCTGTTGACGGAGAGGAGAGAGAGTATAAGGTCGAGAAGGGATATGCACGGGTGGAAGACGACTGGTGCAGCGGAAGTGTGATAAACATCACCATTCCTATGGGGATAAAGGCCTTTCCTTTGCCTGACGAGCCGGCGGCTGTGGCATTTAAATACGGTCCGGTGGTGCTTTCCGCAGATCTGGGTAATGAGGATATGACGGAAGGGATTACCGGAGTTCAGGTGTCTGTTCCTGCCAAAAAGATATGTAAGAGCGAGGAGATCAGGCTTCCGAAGGGAGTCGGCAGGGAGGATTTCATCAAAAATATAAATGCTTTTATGCATGAAACGGGGGATATGGAATTTATGATCGAGAATAACGATCAGGTCTTCACACCCCATTATAATAAATACAATACAAGATACGGTATATACTGGTATCTGAAGTAAGATCAGAAAAGCCCCGGGTTTGAAAAAAATCTCAAACTCAGGGCTTTGTGTTTTAGTCAGGGGATGATCAAAGAGCCTTTTTAATGGCGGCAAGAAGTTCGCCATATTCTTCAAATGCGGGAAGATCCGGGTTATCAGCCTTGATCTTATCTGTGCTCTTAAAGAGGAAACCTGCTTTGCTGGCCTTTATCATGCCAAGATCGTTATAACTGTCTCCTGAAGCGATGGTCTCAAAACCGATGGACTGAAGGGCTTTAACGGTTGCCAGTTTAGACTGCTCTATTCTCATGCGGAAGCCTGTGATCTCACCGCTATCGGCAACTTCAAGGGTGTTGCAGAAAATGGTGGGCATACCCAGCTTCTTCATTAGAGGAGATGCAAACTGGGTGAATGTATCACTTAAGATGATGACCTGTGTCATGCTTCTGAGTTCATCCAGGAACTCCTTTGCGCCGGGCATGGGATCGATCTTAGAGATAACGTCCTGGATCTCCTTTAATCCGAGACCGTGCTCCTTTAAAATGCCCAGACGCCAGTTCATTAACTTGTTGTAATCAGGCTCGTCTCTTGTGGTCCTTTTAAGCTCGGGAATTCCGGAGGCTTCAGCAAATGCGATCCATATCTCGGGAACGAGAACGCCTTCCATATCGAGGCAAACTATGTTCATATCACTCATAAAAAATCTCCCTTTTATAAATAGTAACGGCACGATCACTTTGTAATCCCGTCGCTTTTTCACTACATTGTACCGCATTGTTATTTTTTTTGCAATCAAACTTTTAAATTTATGTTGTGTCGATCGTGAAAAAAGAGTATGATTACACAGTAAAAAAATGGATCTCTTAAAAAAATTGAAAGGGAGCACAACTAAAATGACAGGAATTGGATTTGACAACGACAAGTATCTTAAGATGCAGTCGGAGCACATTCAGGAGAGGATCAACAGTTTTGGAGGAAAACTTTACCTTGAATTCGGGGGAAAGCTTTTTGACGATTTCCATGCATCCCGGGTTCTTCCCGGTTTCAAACCCGACAGTAAGATCAACATGCTGGTCAAGCTGAAGGAGGATGCGGAGATCATCATAGCGATCAATGCCGGAGACATAGAGAAGAACAAGGTAAGAGGCGACCTTGGTATCACATATGATATGGACGTTTTACGTCTCATAGATGCTTTCAGAGGCTACGGTCTCTTTGTGGGTGGTGTGGTAATGACTCAATATGCCGATCAGCCTGCTGCCATAGCATATGCAAAGAAGCTCGAAAGCCTGGGGATCAAGGTTTATCATCATTACAAGATCCCGGGATATCCCGCAAACATTTCTCTCATCGTCAGCGACGAAGGTTTCGGAAGAAATGAATATATAGAAACGACTCATCGTCTTGTGGTGGTTACAGCTCCCGGACCCGGAAGCGGAAAAATGGCCACCTGTCTTTCGCAACTCTATCATGACAATAAGCGGGGCATCAAGTCCGGATATGCCAAGTTCGAGACCTTCCCCATTTGGAACCTTCCTTTAAAGCACCCTGTAAACATGGCATATGAAGCCGCTACGGCCGACCTTAACGATGTTAACATGATCGACCCTTATCATCTTGAAGCTTACGGAAAAACCACGGTCAACTATAATCGTGACGTAGAAGTTTTCCCTGTGCTCAATGCCATGTTCAAATCTATTTTGGGAGAATCACCTTACAAGTCTCCTACGGACATGGGCGTAAATATGGCCGGAAACTGCATCATCGACGACGGTGTATGCACAAGCGCTTCACGTGAAGAGATCATCAGACGTTATTATGCCGCACTTTGCAACAGAAGAGCCGGAAACGGATCCGATGCGGAAGTGCTTAAGATAGAACTTATAATGGAACAGTCAGGCATCAGCGTGTCTGCAAGAAAGGTTGTGGGTGCAGCCAACCTTAAGGCTGAACTTACGGGTGCTCCTGCTGCGGCAGCGGAACTTAATGACGGTTCGGTCATCACAGGAAAGACCAGTTCACTTCTGGGTGCTTCTTCGGCTCTGCTTTTGAACTGTGTGAAAAAGCTGGCCGGAATACCCGATGAAGCGGAACTTATCTCACCCACGATCATAGAGCCGGTACAGAAGCTTAAGACCGGAGTTCTGGGTAATCACAATCCCAGACTGCACACGGACGAGCTCCTTATTGCTCTTTCCATATGTGCGGTTACGGATCCCAGAGCTGCCAAAGCACTTGAAATGCTTCCCCAGCTTCGCGGCTGTGAAGTGCATTCCAGCGTAATGCTTTCGGAGGTTGATAAGAACGTGTTCAGAAAGCTTGGAGTTAATCTTACCTGCGAACCCAAATATCAGACACAGAAGCTATTTCATCATTGATGATCGAAACAGCGTAAACCTTATTCAAAGGATATGTAAAAGGAGTAACCAATGCTTGATATTTTGAAGGCCATTCTGTACGGCATTGTGGAAGGTATCACCGAGTGGCTGCCCATAAGCAGCACGGGACATCTGATCCTTCTTGAAAAACTGCTCCCTTTTAACGATACATCAAAGGGATTTTTCGATATGTTCGATGTGGTCATCCAGCTGGGTGCCATATTGGCGGTTGTATTCATCTATTTCGGAAAACTCTGGCCCTTTGCATTTACCAAAAAGGAGAGAGAGAAGAACGAATGCGGGATCATCAAAAAGAAGACTTTTATATTGTGGGGGAAGATACTTGTGGCATGTATCCCCGCAGCGGTTATCGGTCTGCTGTTCGATGATTTCTTTAATGAACATTTTTATAATGAGATATCTGTGGCTGTTGCCCTCATAGTATTCGGTATAATCTTTATACTGGTGGAAAAATATGTGGTATCAAAGGGTAACATAAAAGCACAGAATGTGGCTGAGATCACATTTATGATGGCTGTTGAGATCGGTATCTTCCAGATACTGGCTGCGGCTTTTCCGGGGACTTCAAGATCCGGAGCTACCATTATAGGAGCGCTTCTTATAGGAGTATCCAGGCAGGCGGCTGCAGAGTTTACATTTTATCTGGCAGTACCTGTAATGCTTGGTGCAAGCCTTTTGAAACTGGTCAAGTTCGGATTTGAAATGTCTCCCCCGGAGCTTTCCATCCTTCTTATGGGCTTTTTTGTGGCCTTTGCGGTTTCTATCGTGGTGCTCAGGTTCTTTATCGGATACATCAAAAAGCACGATTTCAAACCCTTCGGCTGGTATCGCATAGGTCTGGGTATCGTAGTTCTTATAGCTTCGTTTTTTATCTGATATATAGAAGCTTTATATGGTTATAGTTCACACATACAGCGGATTAAGGCATCCTAATTTACTACAGGATGCCTTTACTTTTACCCGGTTTTCATATATTATTAGAACAAAGTACGGTGCTTAATGAAGTGCCGAATGGAGCAGGACGCCATAAAGCGTCTTTTAAAAGAAGGGAGATTATCATATGTGGTGGTTAATAGTACTTGGAGTTTTTTTACTTATCCTGATCTCAGGCATCAAGATTGTTCCTCAGTCCTATATGTATGTTTTGGAATTCCTGGGTAAATATTATAAGACCTGGGATTCCGGTTTACATTTTATGATACCCTTACTTACAAGGATATCAAAGAGAGTATCGATCAAGGAGCAGGTTGCAGACTTTCCTCCTCAGCCCGTTATCACAAAGGATAACGTTACAATGCAGATAGACACGGTAGTTTATTACAGGGTTGTGGATCCCAAGCTCTTTGCATACGGAGCCGAAAATCCCATCCTTGCTCTCGGAAATCTTACAGCCACAACACTTCGTAACCTGGTCGGTGAGCTGGAACTTGATGAAACCCTTACTTCCCGTGATATCATCAATGCCAAGATGCAGAATATCCTTGATGAAGCTACGGATCCCTGGGGTATCAAAGTTGGCCGTGTAGAACTTAAGAACATCATTCCTCCCAAGGACATTCAGGAATCCATGGAGAAGCAGATGAAGGCCGAGCGTGAAAAGAGACAGACGCTTCTCGAAGCCGAAGCTCATAAACAGGCAAGCGTTACCAGAGCGGAAGGCGATAAGCAGGCTCTTATCCTTAAAGCAGAAGCGGACCGTGACGCAGCTATTGCCAGAGCAACTGGTCAGGCAGAAAGCATACGTCTTGTCTACGAGGCAGAAGCAAAGGGTATTGAAGCTCTTAAGAATGCAAAGATGGATGAGGCTGTATTGACACTTAAAAAACTGGATGCACTTAAGGCTCTTGGCGACGGTCGCGCAACAAAGATCATAGTTCCCACAGAGCTTGCTTCCTCAGCATCGGATATCAATTTTAAATCTGAGATGTTCGGACTTGGAGAGCCCATTGACAAGAGCGAGAAAAAGGTTATTCCCGTAGCAAAGAAGGATATATGCTGCGATGAACCGGAAGTCAGAACAAACGTAACTAAAGAGCTTAAAGCTTGATAGGATAGGAAAGCGGCGTCAGCCGCTTTCTTTTTATGAAAAATAAGTTGACACACAAGGCGGGACATGGTAGAATACATCTTTGTGACGAGTAAAATCCTTGCTAACCGCGAAACGGTTAGCCAAATAAGACCAGAAGGAGGTGCAACACAACTATGAGCAAGTATGAATTATGTTTAGTTGTTAGTGCAAAAGTAGAGGACAGCGTAAGAGATGCATCCGTTGAAGATGCAAAGAAGCTT